>JBGGMZ010000424.1:0-42020 GCA_041287745.1 Chthoniobacter sp.
TGTAAGCTCGCAGCCCTTCCGCCGCCAAATTCCACATCCCATGTGGACACCAAGCCGTCGGGACTACCCAATCGGGATGTTGGACCTTGAGCGGATGCGGGGTCTTCGAACGACCGACTCCCGGCACATATTCTATTTCGCAAATACGATGGTTCCAAAAAACTTCCAACTTGCGCCGGCGCGTCTCCGTCACCAATTGCTCCACCCAATCGATGCCGGCATCCAGCCATTGCCGCACGAGCGGATGATCCACCGGTGGCAGCACCTGGCTGGGATACGCGGAGCCCAACGGGCTGCCCGCGATGTCCCACCAAATCCCATCGACCTGGCTCCCTGGCTGATCCACATAGGTAAAGAGCGCGTCACGGAACTGGTCGAACGTCGCCTTACTACCCGCATGGAGCTTCCAGTAGCCCATGAGGGTGTCATTGGCATCGTACTGCATCACGACGCGGCGCCGGCGTTGCCGCAAGGCTGCCCGGTGATTCTCCGGCAAAACGACGGGCACCGGATCAGCCGCGTGCAATAGACCGCGACCCAGCCACGCACAGGCGCCGGCGGCGAGGAAACCGCGGCGACCGATCTTTGGCGCCGAGATGCGCAAGGGAAGCATCGCGTATTGTGACCACTTCCGTCCCCCCAACGTCACGCTGTTTGTCGACTCGATGAAATTGATTCGCGCCGAATGGCTGCTTAAGCCACTGCCGAGCGGCGCTCGTCGAGACGCTGGGCCGCGTCCATAAGCAGGCTCTGCCACGGACATTCGATGGTCCGCTTCGTAAATCCGACACAAGGGTGCTCGATGACCTGCCCCCGTTTCCAGCCGACGATCTCGTAGATCGCCTCGACTCCCTGCAGTGCCCCGGTCGTGGCATCAATGATCACGCCGTCCTCGAAACGGACCCGGCCGACCTGATCGGAGATGAACTCCACAATGGTGGTCGAGTTCGTCAGGCACTTCAGTTGGATGACATCCGCCGGCGTGACGTTCTTGAGGACCGCTTGGAAATCACCTTTGCCATCGTCTACCGCCATGTCGAGGGCGGTGCGCAGCAGGCCGATAAAGGAGGCGATCTTCAGTGGCTTCTCCAGAAAATTGAGGACTCCGAGGGCAGCCGTCAGGGCCGGATGTTCTGGAAGTGGCGTGGCTGTCATGACAATGGCCCGGGCCAACGGATGCTCGATGGCCATCTTCCACATGAAATCGAGCCCATTTCCGTCGGGCAAGTTGATGTCCACTACAAAAAGATCGATCTGGAGCCCGGCCACACGCGCCATCGCTTCCTCCACGCTGAGTGCCCAGAGGAGGCGCACGTTTGGCAGTTCATGCATCACCGCGCGCTCGACCAGCAGGCCCGTAGTGGGGCAGTCCTCGAGGAGAAAGATGATGGGATGTTTTGGGGCCATGGGCGGTTCGTTCGCTTGTGTGACGTCAGCAGTCTGCATGCCATACTGGGTATACCCGCACGCGTTTATACGTACTAACCGCAATGGAGGCCACAACAAAACACCGTATTTCTACGCTCTTTTCGCGACCTCTACCGAGGCGACATCCCGAAATGAAGCAGCGACGGCCGGGCCCGACCGCCGCTGCTGCACCACCATTCCAGAAAGGTTGTTACAAATCCTGACCGTGCGCGATGAACGCCCGGTAGAGCCGCAAGATTTCGGTGAACGCCACAAAGAGTCCGTCGATGCGCTCATCGGTGATCGGCCCGCGGGGCGCATGGAGTTCGATCTCGAATGGATAGGGGCGCACATCCGCCGGCGGGACGAGCCGGCCGTGGGCGTGATCCGCCGCGCGCGCATAGCGATCGCCGGGACGGACTTTCACGCTCTGCGTTGCCAAGGGCAGCGCAGAGGCGGCCGCTGCCAGCGCAGGCTCGACTACTTCCGCGGCGATGATTTCGCTGCGCACCGTGGCGTAATAGCCGCGAGTGGAAGGATCGGTCCGGAGTGAAAGCAACCCATCGAATCTCCACTTGCGCAGTTCGGATTGAAAGAACTGCACATCGGCCTCCGCCGAGTCCCGGGCAAAGCGATTTTCAAAATCCGCCAGCGGCGCGGCCTCTGTACTGAAGCCGCGCACATTCACCACTGGGTAACCGATGAGCGCAAAGTCGCGGCTCAAGTGCGGGCTGCTCTTGAGCTGGAGCAAGAGTTGCGTCTGGGCGCGCACACTGTCCAGGTTGCCCGCTTCGAATCCGGCAAAAAAGCCGAGGCGGATGGGCCTGCCCCCGCCCCGCTGGCCGAGGAGGAGAAATCGCGGGATTTCCAGGTTTTCTCCCCGTAGAGTGACTGGCTGCCGGTTGGCCACGAGGCTGGAGGAATCGCGCGCCGCCTCATATAACGGGGCGAGGATTTCCTCGAGCGTGGATGCGCCTTCGGGCTGGGCCGGGAGCGGGCGGGGTTGGCGAAAGATCTGCGGTGATGTGTGAATGGAAATGGAAGACATGACAGGGATATTGGAAGTCGCGACCGCACCCGCGCCTGCGGTAAACGGTCGCCATGAGGATTGACCTCCAGTTCGAACTGGTAGGAGGCTGGGAACGCGCACAAGGTTCGTTCCTGCTGCGCTATTTCTCTACTGTTTCAATATACATATGCAAGAGCTATTTTCCGTATGACACGCGGGCCGAAGGAACGCTCGCTCGTCGTCTCCTTGCATGACGTCTCGCCGCATACCCGTGCGGAGTGCACGGCGATCCTCGAGGAATTGCGCGGGCTCGGCGTGCCGCACACTTCGCTGCTCGTCATTCCCGATCACCACCACAAAGGCCATATGCTGGCGGACGATGCTTTCGCCGCATGGCTGCGCGAGCAGGCTGCCGCAGGGCACGAAATCGTGGCCCATGGCTACTACCACCAGCGGGAGCGGCGCGGAGGCGAAAGCGTTCAGGCGAAACTAACCACGCGCTTTTACACCGCGGACGAAGGCGAGTTCTACGATCTCAATCGCACCACCGCCACCGAACTCGTCGCCAAGGCCCGCGCTGAATTCACCCAGCTCGGCGTCGAAACCGCGGGCTTCATCGCCCCGGCCTGGCTGCTCAGTGCAGAAGCGGAAAACGCCCTGCGTGATCTCCAGTGCGAATACACCACCCGGCTCGCCACTGTGCTCGACCTGCGCACCGCTCGCACTTTTGCCTCCCAATCTCAGGTCTGGAGTGTGCGCAGCGGCTGGCGGCGGCAAATGAGCCTCGCCTGGAATGCGCTCCTTTTCCGCCGGCTGCGCGAAAATCCGCTGCTGCGTATTTCCATCCATCCCGTTGATTTGCGCCATGCGAAGGTTTGGCAACAAATACGTGAACTCATCACGCGAGCTCTTGCCGGGCGTGAGCCACTCACCTATCTCGCATGGGTGACGCGGCAACGAGCCGTGCCCCTCTCGTGAAAGCCGACCTCCATCTCCACTCCCGATTCAGCGACCGCGCTCCCGAATGGCTCTTCCGCCGCGCCGGGCTGGCCGACAGCTATTCCGAACCCGCCCGCCAGTATGAAAAGCTGCGCGAACGCGGCATGGACCTGGTGACCTTCACCGATCACAACCGCATCGAGGGCTGCCTGGAAATCGCCGATCGCCCGGGCGTCTTCATCAGCGAACAGGTGAGCACGCGTTTCCCCGATGACCGCTGCGAGGTGCACCTGCTCGTGTGGGGGATCAATGAAGCGCAGCATCGCGAGATGCAGACGCTGCGGGACAATATCTTCGACCTGCAGAAATATCTCGCCGCCGAAAATCTCGCCCACGCGGTCGCGCACCCGCTCTATCGCCTCGATGACCGGCTCGCCCTGGCGCATATCGAGAAGCTGGTTCTACTCTTCCAGCATTTCGAGGGACTCAACGGCATGCGCGACAAACTCCTGAGCGAGGTCGCCAGCTTCGCCTTGACGCGGCTCACGCCGGAGAAAATCGCCCAGCTCGCCGAGCGACACGGCATCGTCCCCTCGTATCCCGAGCCGTGGAGGAAAATCCTCATCGCCGGCTCCGACGATCACGGCGGCATCTATCCTGCCTCGGCTTACACCGAGACCGAGGGCGGCAACACCGTGGCCGACTATCTTGCCGCCATTCGCGAAGGTCGCTGCACCATCCACGGCGCCGGCGGCACGCCCCTCGCCGCTTCGCACAGCCTTTACAACAACCTCCGTCAGTTCATCGGCAGCAAATTTGCCGGGGCGAAAAGCTCCAGCCTCTTGGGCAAGGCCTTCTCGCGCTTCATGGAAGGCGAGGACCCGACAGAGTTTTCCTGGACGGACAAGCTCGGCTTCCTCGCCGAGGGCATCGCCAGCGGCAAGATTTTCGAGCTGGCCAAGCCGGCCAATGCCTCGCTCTGGAAGCAATTCGCCTCGACCTTCAGCGGCAGCGAAATCAAGTCCCTGCTCGCTCGCGAGACCGAAGGCATCACGGAACCGGAACGGCGCGCCTTCGTCATCGCGAACTTCTTCGTCAACCAGCTCGCGTTTCGTTTCTTCACCACCTTCATCAAGCAGATCTCCAACGGCAACATTATCGAGGCCATTCAGGAAATCAGCGTGCTGCTCCCGGTGCTCGCGCCGCTGGCGCCCTACGTCTATGCCTTCCGCAGCCAGGCGCCGGATCGCCCCTGGCTCGGTAATGTCTGCACTGCGCTCTGCGGCGAGCGTCCGCCCGGCTTGCAGAATCGCAAGCGCGCGTGGTTCACCGACACGCTGGAGGATGTCAATGGCGTAGCCAATACCATCCGCAAGCTCACCGCTGCGTGCGTCGCCGAGGGCTTCGACCTCACCGTGGTCACCTCGCGTTCGACCATTACGATCACCGGTATCCCGATCAAGAATTTCGCGCCCGTCGGCGAGTTTGAACTGCCGGAGTACGAACTGCAAAAGTTGAGCTTCCCGCCGATCCTGCAGATGATCGATTACATCCAGCGCGAGGGCTTCACCGAACTCATCATCAGCACGCCCGGTCCCATCGGCCTCACCGCGCTGCTCGCGGGCAAGATCCTCGGCCTGCGCACCAGCGGCATCTATCACACCGATTTCCCACAGTACGTTCGCATCCTCACCGACGACAATTTCCTCGAGACGCTCACGTGGACTTTCATGAAGTGGTTCTACGACCAGCTCGACCTCCTCTATGTGAATAGCGAGGGCTACCGCCGTGCGTGGATCGACCGCGGCATCCCCGCCGAACGCATCCGCATCCTGCCGCGCGGGCTCGATACCACGCTCTTCAATCCCACCCGGCGCGACCCGGAGTTCTGGCAGAAGCACGGCATCGCACGCGACAAAAAGGTGCTGCTCTATGTGGGCCGCGTTTCGAAGGAAAAGGACCTCGATATCATCGTGAGCGCGTGGTCGAAGCTCGCCCGCAACGGCACGGCGCTCGCGGTCGTTGGCGACGGCCCATACCTGAAAGAATTGCGCACCCTGCTGCCCGACGCCGCCTTCACCGGCTACCTCGCCGGCATCGAGCTCGCGCGGGCCTACGCGTCGTCCGACGTCTTCCTTTTCCCCAGCACCACCGACACCTTCGGCAACGTCATCCTCGAAGCGCTCGCCTCCGGCATCCCCTGCATCGTCTCCGACCAGGGCGGCCCGAAGGACCTCATCGAGAACGGCAAGACCGGCTTCATCACCCGCTCGCTCGACGCCGAGGATTTTTCCAAGCGAATGCTGCAGCTCAGCGAAGACACCAGCCTGCGCCAGGCCATGAGCATCGAAGCCCATCGCACCGTGCAGGACCGCGACTGGCAGGAAGCCGCACGGCAGTTCTGGGCTTCGTCCGAAGCGTAGCTAGCGCCAACGAAGATTTACACCTATCGAAACGGGGGCTCAGGGATTGGTTGCGACGTGACTCTTATTCCCCGCATTCTTTTTCCAGCCCTTGCGGTGTGCGTCTATGCCGCAACGCTCGCCTCCTCGTCAGCCCAGGCGCCGAAGGCAAAGCCCGAGGTCTGGATGAGCCCTTCCGGGCGCGAGAAGGGAAAGGCGTTTCGTGAGTTGTTTGAGCGGCCGGATGAATGGAAGGACACCCGCGCGGTGGTCGATGTGCTCTTTTGCACGGACCTGAGCTATCAGAATAATTTCAAGGACGATGCCGAGCTCGCGAAATGGTTCGCGCAGGCGAAGACGTGGAACCTCAAGCTGGCCATGGAGGTCGGCGCGATCAAGGAGTGGGGCAAAAAGGGCGCGGAGTGCTTTGCCAAGGAACAGAAGAACTGGGAGCGGCTGCACAAGCTGGGCGCGAACATTTACGCCGTGGCCATGGATGAGCCGCTGGTCTGCACGCGAGAGCACATTCACGAATCGGATCAATATGCAGTGGAGGAGACGGCGAATTACGTGGCGGAGGTGCGGAAACATTACCCCGAGATGCTCGTGGGCGATATCGAGGCGTATCCCTCGACGACCGTGGAGGAACACGAGCAGTGGATCGAGGCACTGAACAAGCGCCTCGCGGAGAAAGGCGTGCGCGGGCTGGATTTCTATCGGCTCGATGTGGACTGGCTGCGTTTCGAAGTGCAGGGCAAGGGCTCGTGGAAAGACCTCCGCCGGCTAGAACTCTGGTGCCGCCAGCACAAGCTGCCGTATCAACTCATCTACTGGGCGTCGGGCTACCCGGCCGCGAGCAAACGAGGGCTGGCGGATGACAGCACGTGGTACACGGCGATCATGCAGCAGGGCTACGACTACGCACTGATCGATGGGAAGCCGGACGCCTATGTGATCGAGAGCTGGATCGATGCGCCTCCGCAGTGCGTGCCGGACAACGCGGAGTGGACGTTCACCCGCTCGGTGCGGGACTTTGCGCGGAAGTTTGTGAAGCGCGCGGAATAGATTTTTAAACGCTGAGGCGCAGAGAGAAGCGGTGCAGCATTGCCAACCCAAGAAAACCCGCGCCATGCTGGTTCTCTCGCTATGCACTTCCGTTCCTCCTCCCTTCTCGCCGTGACGTTGGCCGGCGCGTTTGCCGGCTCCCTGCTCGCCGCGGATACCCCGGCCAAGCCCGCTGCTCCCTCCACGCCGGCTCCGGCAGCGACCCCCGATCCCTCTCTGCCCAAACCCACGCTGGAAAACGTCCACTACGGCGATCACGAGCGGCAGGTGCTGGATTTCTACAAGGCCGACTCCGACAAGCCGACTCCCCTGCTCTTCTTCATCCACGGCGGTGGCTGGGTGGCGGGCGATAAATTTGGGCGCAGCGGCCCGGGCGTGAAGCCTTATCTCGCCGCGGGCATCTCCGTGGTGTCGATCAACTATCGCTACTCCTGGCAGGCCCAAATCGCGGGCGTGAAGCCGCCGGTGAAGGCTCCGCTGGAAGACGCGGCGCGGGCGTTGCAATTCGTCCGCAGCAAGGCCGTGGAGTGGAACATCGACAAGCAGCGGATCGGCGCCTCGGGCGGCTCCGCAGGGGCGTGCTCGAGCATCTGGCTCGCCATGCACGACGACATGGCCGACCCGAAGAGCAGCGACCCGATCTCCCACGAATCCACCCGCCTCTGGTGTGCGGCGGTAGTCGGCGCGCAGACTTCGCTCGACCCGCAGCAGCTCAAGGAATGGACGCCGAACAGCCGCTACGGTGGTCACGCCTTCGGCTTCATGGATCCGAATGACATCAAGACGCGCGACACGCGCTTCGCCGAGTTTCTCGCCCATCGCGAGGAGGTGCTGCCGTGGATCAAGGAATACTCTCCGATTGAGCACGCCAGCGCGGATGACCCGCCCATCTACCTCATCTACGCCACGGCACCCGCGCTCGGTCAGGAACAGAAAGACCCGACGCACACGGCTAACTACGGCGTGAAGCTGCAGGAAAAGCTGCGCCGCCTCGGAGTGGAATGCGAGCTGGTCTACCCCGACGCACCCGAGGTGAAGCACAAGGGCGTCGACGCTTTCCTCATCGAGAAGCTGAAAGCCCCCGCGCCGAAATCCGCGCGAACCAAGCCGATCTATCATCCGCCCGCCGGGGTGGAAGTGCAGGAAGACGTGGTCTACGGCAAAGTCGACGGCACGGAGTTGCATGTGGATATCGGCTATCCGAAGCAGACCCCCGAGAAACCGATGCCCGCGGTGGTGCTCATCCACGGCGGCGGCTGGGCGGGCGGCACGCACAAGGGTTACATGCCGACCTATCTCGCCGAGCACGGCTACTTCGTCGCCACGGTCGAGTATCGGCTCAGCGGCGAGGCACCGTGGCCGGCGCAGATCGAGGATTGCAAGCTGGCCCTGCGCTGGCTGCGCGCCAATGCCGCCAAGTATCACGTGGACCCGAATCGCATCGGCGTGATGGGCCACAGCGCCGGCGGCCATCTCGTCTCCTGTCTCGGCACGCTGGGCAATGAAACCAGCCTCGACGTCGGCGACTACAAGGACATGAACAGCCGCGTGCAAGCCGTGGTGGACCAGGCGGGACCAGTCGATTTCACGCCCTCAGGCCGGCCCACGCTCGGCACGAACACGGATGACCATCCCGGCCTCGTGAAACTGTTCGGCGGCGGCTTCGATGCGAAGACCGACGCGTGGAAGCAAGCGAGCTCCGCCCTGCACGTCACCGCACAGACCCCGCCCTTCCTCCTCATGCACGGGGAGAAGGATACGCTCGTACCGATCCGCCAGGCCGAGGAAATGGCCGACGCCCTGAAAAAAGCCGGCGTGCCCTACGAGCTCATCCGCGTGAAGAATGGCGGCCACGGCCTACGCCCGGAAAAGCCGGAGGACGCTCCCGCCGATCCCGACCCGAAAGCACAGCAGGACATCATCCTCCATTTCTTCGACGCGCAGTTGAAGAAGTAACTGATTACACCGGCGCTCCTCGTTACAACTGCATCGCACGGGAACCATCCGCACACATTCACTTTGCCAATTCGCGTGCCGGCGCGGTGAAAGTGTCGCATGTGGTTTCTGATCGTATACGGAAAGCGCCAGCGGGAAAAACACCTCGGCTATGCGGCGGATTATTGTCCTGTTTGCCGCAAGGTGCAGGCGTTTGAGATCCTCGAAAAACGGCATGGGGTCCACGTCTGGTTTATCCCCGTGGAGAAGGGCGACCTCCTGGGCCACGCGCAGATTTGCGGTGGCTGCCAGACGGAATCGGAGTCGTTTCTCACGCAATTCAGGAACGTCAGCGGATTTCAGGGCAAGTCGCTGGAAGCCTTGATCGCGAAGACCAATCCCGACGTGCGCAAGGCGAACGCCGAGCGACTGGCTCTCGCACATCAGCTCGCAGCCGATGTCGACAAAATCGACGAACCCACCCGGCACCGGCTCATTATGGAAGCTTTCTCCCTGGCGGAATCGCATTTCGTCGTCGGCTTCGGCCATCATGGCAGACGCATTCTCACGGTGTCACTTCGTCCGCTCTGGCCAAAGGAAGAGGAGATTCGCGCCTGTCTGCAGCGTTATCGCGATGCCGGCAGCCGCATGGGAGCACGCTTGCGCACGGCGGACGTGATGGCGTTGCTTTATCCGGAAACAGAGGTCAAGGATCCGAACAAGTTCAGCTATTGAGGCTCACACGCCCTTTACCCCCGCGCGCGCGGATCGAGCGCGTCGCGCAGGGCGTCGCCGAGGAAGTTCAGCGCAAGGAGGGTGACGGACATGACCATCGCCGGGTAGACCAGCAACCACCAGTAGCTCTTCACCGGATTGATGACCTGCGCGCCATCGCTGAGCAGGCTGCCCCAGCTCGCCTGCGGCGCCTGCACGCCGAGCCCGAGGAAGCTGAGGAAGCTCTCGTCGAGAATCACCGCCGGAATGGTCAGCGTGAGGTAGACGATGATGATGCCGATGATATTGGGCAGCAGATGGCGGATGATGATGCGAGTGTGGCTCTGCCCGAGCGCCCGCGCGGCGGTGACAAATTGCAGATTCTTCAGCGAGAGCACCTGCCCGCGCACGATACGCGCCATGGTGAGCCACTCGATGAGGCCGAGGGCGAAGATGAGGATGATGATCTTGGAATAGCCCACGAGGTCCGGACCATTGATGAGCACTGTTTTCCCGATCGCCAGCTTCCAGGTGGTCAGCCAATCCTTCATCTGCTTGTCGAAGACGAAGGTGAAAATGATGATGAGCAGCAGACGCGGCAAGGCGTAGAGGATTTCCACGATGCGCATCATGACGTTGTCCACCCGCCCGCCGAGATAGCCGGAGACGAGGCCGTAACTCGTACCAACAAAGAGGCTGACGATCGCACCGCAGAAGCCGACGAGCAGCGAGATGCGCGCGCCCTCGAGGATGCGGGCCAGCGAGTCGCGGCCGTTATTATCCGTCCCGAAGAAATGGTCGCCGCTGGGCGGCTGATATTGCGCGTGCGAGGTGGCGTGCGGATCGACGCGATAGAGGGCCGGACCGAAGATCGCCGCCAGGATGATGAGACCGAGAACGACCATCGCACCCACGGCGACGGGGTTCTTGCGGAGGCGCTCCCATGCGCCGGGTGGAGGAGGCGTGGCGCTGCTCATTCGAGGCGGATGCGGCGGTCGAGCCACGTGTAGGCGATATCGACCCCGAAGTTGAACAGGACGATGAGCAGGCAATCCACGATGACCACGCCCTCCAGCAGGAAGACGTCGTTGTTTTGAATGGCGCCGATGAAGAAAGGGCCGGAGCCGGGAATATTGAAGATCGTCTCCACGACGATGGACCCGGTCACGAGCCCCGCCGCCAGCGGCCCAAGATAGCTCACGACCGGCAGGATCCCTACCTTCAGCGCATGCTGATAGACCACGCGACCTTCGCTCAGGCCCTTGGCGCGGGCTGTGCGGACGAAGTCCTGATGCAGGACCTCCAGCATGCTCGTGCGCATGAGCCGCGCGATGTAGGCGACGTAGGGGCCGGCCAGCGTGATGGCGGGCAGCACGAGGCTGGTCCAGCTCGTCCACCCGCCCACCGGCAGTGCCTGGATCTTAATGGCAAAGAGCATGATGAGCACCGGGCCGACGACGAAGTTCGGGATGCTGATGAAGAACAGCGCGGCCAGCATGGCGCAGAGATCGGTCGGCGAGCGATGCCGTACCGCCGCGAGGCTGCCGAGCCACACGCCACCCGTAGTGGCGAGGAGAAATGCCGCGAAGCCAAGCGTAGCCGAGATCGGGAGGCTCTGCGCGAGGAGTTCGCGCACCGAGCGGTCGCGATACTTCAACGAGGGTTGGAAATCCCCCTGCAGGATGCCGCTGTATTCGCCGCGCGAGTTTTTCCGCACGCCCAGGTAGGTCGTGAACTGCTGCCAGATCGGCCCATCGAGATTGTAGCGCGCCTCCAGCTCTTTCTTGATCGTCGGCGGAATGCTGCGCTCGCGAGTGAAGGGTCCGCCGGGCGCCAATTGCACGAGTACGAACGTGAACGTGATGACACAAAGGAGCACCACGAGCATCGAAGCGAATCGGCGGAGGATAAAGGCGAGCACGTTTCGCCGAAGCTGATTAGATTTCCGGGGAAATGCCAAGACGCGAGCGCGCTTCGGCAAAATATCCCGGATCGATCTCGAAGCCGATAAAGCGCTCCACCCCGCAAGTGGCGGCAGCGCTGGCGGCATTGCCGATGCCCAGGAACGGGTCCATGGCGACCATTCCGTCGCGCAAGCCGTGCAGGTTGTAGCACCATTCCGCAAGCTTCGTGGGGAAGGTCGCCGGGTGCGGCCGCTGGCGGTCGCGATGCTGGATGGTCTCGTAGGAAATGAACCAGTTGTTCCCCCGGCAGCGGCGGTCGCGTTTCACCCCGCGCGTATGCGCCCAGCGGGTGATATTGCTCTTGTCCGCATAAGCCACGCCCACGGCGAGGCGGTCGACCGGCACGTCGCCCTTGTGGGTGAGATGGAAGACGTATTCGTGGCAGTCGGTGATGTAGCGGCGCGAATTGATCGGCTTGAAATGGCCGACGCTCAGCTCCGGCGCCCGGCGCGGTTGCACGGTCACGGACTTGATCCAGTGGATGGTATTCTGCAGTCGGAAGAGCGGCTGCAGCGCGAGGATGATCTGGTGAGGGAGAAGCGGGTTGGCCGGAGAGGCGCCCACGTTGAGGAAGAAGGAGCCGTCGGGTTTCAAGACGCGACGCACTTCCGTGGCCCAGCGCACGGACCACTGGAGGTAATCCTCGCGGGAAGCATCATCGCGGAAGGTGGCGTAATCGATATCTAGATTGTAAGGAGGCGAGGTCACGACGACATCGACCAGGCCCTCGGGGAGATCCGCCATGCCAGCAACGCAGTCTTCGAGGTGAAGGTCGAAACGGGTGGCCAGGCAATTGGTGCGCATGACGAGGATAAAACGCGGGCCGGACGCTTCGTACAAGTTTTATTTTTGGTGTCAAATCACGTGCCTGGTTTAGCGTGGACAGCGGGAAGACCGACCGTGCGTTCGCTTGCGTTTTGCAGTGCTGTAGCGGCGGTCTATGACCGTCGGTTGCTTCAATTGGTTAAATGGCGACGGTCATAGACCGCCGCTACAGCGCGTCTTTTTTCGTTCGCTTCGCGAGGGGCGTTGTCGCCTCCCTCCAAAAAAATTTGTAGCCATCCGCATACGGTTTCCGGCAAAAGGCGGGATGTTGACGATCCGCCCATTCGTCCCAAAACCGTGGTGCACCATGCTCTGGTGCAGCCTTTTGCTGCTCCTGCCAGTGTCCGCCCTGGTGGCGCAGACCTGTCCGCCCGAGTCGCCAAAAAAAGGCCCCACTGTGGCGGGAAATCGCGCCGTGCTGAAGGGCCGGGTGGCCTATGCGCCGGCGGATGCGCCGCAGAATATCAAGGTGGCGATCTGGGCGACAAATACCCTCGCCAACAAGCCCTACGTCTGGGGCGGTGGCCACGGCTCGTTTAACGATCGCGGTTACGATTGCTCGGGGACGATCTCCTTTTTCCTGCATCACGGCGGCTTGCTCGAACAACCCACGCCTTCCAAGGCTTTCCAGAGCTACGGCGAGAGCGGCCCCGGCAAGTGGGTGACCATCTACGCGCGCGCCGGCCACGTTTTTGCCTATATCTGCGGGCTGCGGCTCGACACCACAGGGCGAAAGGAAGGCGAAGGCCCCCGCTGGCGCGGCGACTACCGGGAGCCACGCGGCTTCATCGCCCGGCACCCGGCGGGAATGTAACGATTTCGTCACACCGAGACTGGCAGCCGCGCGGCGAATGACTATGTTCGCCTTTCGACCCTATTATGCCCGTTCAGTACAAGGACTATTACGCGACCCTCGGAGTGGCCAAGACGGCCTCGCACGATGATATTCGCAAAGCTTTTCGCAAACTCGCCCGGCAGTACCACCCCGACGTGGCCAAGGACAAGAAGAACGCCGAGTCGAAGTTCAAGGAAATCAATGAAGCCTACGAAGTGCTCGGCGATGATGACAAACGCAAGCGCTACGACGAGCTCGGCGCCGACTGGGAGCACGGACCGCAGCAGCCTCCGCCCGGCTGGAATCGCGGCGGCGGTGGTGGCCAGGGCTTCGGCGGTTTCGGCAATGGCGGTGGTGAGTTTTCCGGCACCGGCTTTTCGGACTTCTTCGAGCAGTTCTTCGGCGGCGCTGCCGGTCGCGGCGGCGCGCAGGGCTTCCCTGGCTTCGGCGGGCAGCAGGCGCCGGCGCGCGGCAGCGACATCGAGGCCGACCTGCTGGTGACGATCGAGGAAACGTTGCACGGCGCGAAGAAAAAGATCTCGTTTCGGCGCGACGGCAAGTCGGACGTGGAGACCTATGAAGTGCGCATCCCGAAAGGCGTGCGCGAAGGCCAGAAGATCCGCCTCGCCGGCCAGGGCGAAGCCGGACGCCGCGGCCAGGCGGGCGACCTGTATCTCGTCGTGCGCTTTGAAAAGCATCCCGACTACACGATCGATGGCAGCGACATCATCTACGATCTCGAGGTGCCCGTGTGGCAGGCTGTGCTCGGCGACAACCTGAGCATCCCCACGCCCGACGGCCCGGTGCGGCTGAAGATTCCGGACTGCTCGCAGTCGGGTAAAAAATTCCGCATCAAGGGCCGCGGCCTCCCAACCGGCGCCACCACGCGCGGAGACTTTTACGTACGGCTCGTGGTGCAGCTGCCAACGGATCTCACGCCCGAGCAACGGGCGCAGTGGGAGAAGCTGTCGCGGACGTAGGAGAGAGTGCCAAGAGCCAGGTAACGAGAGCCAAGTGGGACGTACGCCATTCGTACGGGGCTATCTCGCCACGTTGCTGGGACGTCTGCCAAAAGAATTTTCCGAATCCTGAGGCATGGAGTGTTGAATCAGGAAAGCAAGAACGCAGGAAGAGGAACTGAATCCTTCCTGCTTTCCTAATTCGCATCGTTTATCTGGAAGGTGCTCTATCCAACCTGGAGCGAAAGATGAGTGCGTAATGGAACAACCACGTGCTGACGGCAGCTTGCGCCCACCACTTGGCTCTCGTTACCTGGCTCTTGGCACTTCCCCACTACGCCGTCTTCCGGTCGAACTGGTGGAAGATCACCCGACGACGCGGCTGCGAGAGAATTTCGGCCACTTTGCGGCCGAGGGCATCGATTTCATACGGCTTCGCGATCATGCCGGAGAAACCGTACTCTTCGTAACGGCTCATCACGGGGTCGTTGGCATAGCCGCTGGAAACGATCGCGCGAATATCGGGATCGATCTCCAGCAGACGCTTGATCGTTTCCTGGCCGCCCATGCCGCCCGGGATGGTGAGATCGGAGATGAAAAGGTCGTAGGGCTGGCCTTCTTTCATCGCTTTTTCGTAAGCGGCGATGGCCTGCGTGCCGTCATTGGTCTCGGTCACTTTGTAGCCGTGTTCCTCCAGCGCACAGGTCACGAGCATGCAGATCGCTTCCTCGTCGTCGAGGACGAGTACACGCGCGGAGCCGCCTGGCGCCATCGGCACCGGCTCTTCCGTTTTCGTGACCAATTCCTTGTCCGACGCCGGCAGGCAGATGGTGAAGGTGGAACCTTCACTGGGCTTGGAGTCGACAGCGATGATGCCGTGGTGATTCTTGACGATGGAGTAGGCGGTCGCGAGACCGAGGCCGCTGCCCTTCGGCTTGGTGGTGAAATAGGGGTCGAAGATCTTCTTGAGATACTCCTCGGGGATACCGATGCCCTGGTCTTGCAGGGAAATTTTCACCCAACGGCCGGCATCGAGACCGAGGCTCACGCTGTGGGCCATGAGTTCGACGTTCTCCGCGTGCACGCGCAGGATGCCACCCGCGGGCATGGCCTGGTCGGCATTCAAGCCGAGATTGTTGATCACCTGGCTGATCTGACCCGGATCGATATCCACGGGCCACAGATCGTCGGCCACCTGATATTCGATGTGCGCTTTCGATCCGTGCAAGGTGAGGCTGAGCGTATCGCGCAGCAGTTGCGCCATCGAGGCCGTCTGCTTCACGGGCGCGCCGCCCTTGGCAAAGGTGAGCAATTGCTGCGCAAGCTCCTGCGCGCGATTCGTGGCGCGCTTGGCCGCACCGAGGCGCTCGCCCACTTCCGGATGCGGCGAGGCGAGGAGCGCGAGCGAGATGTTGCCAAGGATGGCGGTGAGCAGGTTGTTGAAATCGTGCGCGATGCCGCCGGCGACGACGCCCAGCGATTCCAGCTTGTCGGCCTTCTGGCGCTCTTCATCGAGGCGGCGCTTTTCCGTGACGTCGCGGAACACCACCACGGCGCCGAGGCGCCCATTGACGCGATCACGAATCGGCGCCGCATTACTCTCGACGAGACGCTCGCTGCCGTCCTTGGAAATCATCAGCGCCGGGCCATCGACACCCTCGGCCACACCGGCTTCGACGATGCGCTGGATGGCCAGCGTGTAGCGCTTGCGATTGCGCTCGTTGAAGATCTGGAAAACGGTGGCCAGCGGCTTGCCCGCGGCCTCTTCCTGCGTCCAGCCGGTGAGCGATTCGGCCACCGGATTCAACATGAGCACGCTGCCGCTGTTGTCGATAGTGATGAAGCCATCCGCCATCGAGCGCATGGTTACCGCGAGACGTTCCTTCTCCGCGGACAGGTCCTCTTCCGAACGCTTGCGCTCGATTTCCGCCGCGGCGCGGGCTGCGAAAATTTGCAGCGTCGATTCGGTCGACTGCGTGTCGCCGAGCTGCTTGCGGTCGAGCACGCCGATGAGCCCCACGGTCTGCCCGCGGTGATCCATGAGTGGTGTGGCGATGAAACTCTCGATCCTCAACTCCTGAAGCAGCACATCTTCCGGGAAGAGGACGCGCGCGCCACCGAGGTGCGCGCGGAAACCGCGCGCGATGGAATCCGCGAAAGCGGAATTGGTCAGCGAGCACTGCCCATTGCGCAGGATATTTCCCTGCTCCGCCAGCGCGAGCGTGCTGAACTGGCCGCTGCCCTTGCCGCTGAGTTCGACGAGAAAGGCGTAGTCATTCGGCAGCGCCTTGGAGAGCTGCTTGAGGAGCGAGCGGAGAAATTCCTCACCGGTGGTGTGCGAGACACCGAGGCTGATCTGGCGCAGCGTTTCCTCGGATTTCTGACGCTCGCCGACGTCGCGCACGATGGCCACGTACTGCCGGCGCCCACCCAGTTCCATGGAGCTGAGTGAAATCTCGATCTGGAACGGGTAGTAGCCCTGGCGCTGGCCCACGGCCATGATCGCGCCACGCCCGGCGCTTTTCATGTCGTGGAAGAAGAGCCGCTGCGGCACGAGGAGCGCCACGTTCTGGCCGATGACGTCTTTCGCGTTCTGCACAAACATGCGCTCGGCCGCCGGGTTGAGCGAGAGGATGCGGGCCTCTTCGTCCACGGTGATCACGCCATCGAGGGTGTTGTCGATGATCGCGCGATTTTGGGCCGTGGCTTCCTCAGCCTTGCGCAGGTGACGGCGGAAGGCGCGGTAATTGCGATAGCTCGAGATGACCAGGAAGCTCACCGCCAGCGCCGTGAGCAGGGCGAAGCCGCAGGTCTGGAGCAGGCGGCGCCAGCGCATGGTGTCGTTGAGCTGCTCAAGTTCGGCATTGGAGTCGCGGACGAAATGGCCCAACTCGCCACGGATGCGGTCGAAGAGGGCGCTATCGAGACCGCGAGCCATGAGAGCCGTGCCGTCGCGGCCCTGTTTGCGCATGGAGATTTCCACTCGGGCGGCATCGCGCAGCCAGTTCTGGAACTCGGAACCGATCGTCCTTACGGACTCGCGCCGTGCCGTTTGAGACTGAAGAAGCGGGACGAGTTCACTGAGGTGCCCTTGGAAGGCAACGCGGCGGCGCTCGAACTGCTGGAGCGGCAGGGGCTGACCGGTGATGAGGTAACTGCGCAGCGAAGTCTCGAGCGCGGCAAAATCCGTCTCCGCCGCCGTGGCTTCGCGCAGGATCGCATATTGGGTGCTCCGGGCTTCATCCGCTGCATGCTCGCGAATAGCGAGAGTGAGAAAGGCAATCGCGAGAATCAGAATAACCCCGACGGCCAATGCGGACGACCCCAGATGCCTCGAGGCAAGACCGTCCTCTTTCGACATCCAGCGGCGGAGCCGGCGTAATGTCGGGAAAGAGTCAGTCGATGAAGGCAAGCCCATGTGCCTTCTCTGAGAGAGCTAAACGCATGCCTGAAGGCCGTTTAGGGCAAAACTTCGCCGAAAATGACAAGCCGACGGCAGCAATCCTCAAAAATGCAAAAACGACCGAACCCGCTCTCCCGGCAGGTTTTGCCGACCATTGAGGAAGTCGAGTTCGATCAGAAACTGGGCTTCCACCAACGTAGCGCCCATCAGCTCGATCAGTTTAATGGCCGCCGCAGCTGTTCCACCTGTGGCAAGCAGGTCATCGATGAGCACCACCTTTTCCCCGGGCTGCACGGCATCGACGTGCATCTCCACCACGGCTTCTCCGTATTCCAGAGTGTAGGCGGCATTCTGCGTCTTGTAGGGCAGCTTGCCCTTTTTGCGGATCGGCACAAAACCCATCTCGAGTTTGTAGGCCACCGCCGCACCGAAAAGGAACCCCCGGGCATCGATCCCCACCACTTTTTCCGCCCCGGCTGCCAGGGTCGCCTCGGCAAAGCAATCGATCGCCAACCGGAAGAGCTTCCCGTCCGATAGCACCGGGGTGATGTCCTTGAAGATGATCCCCGGCTTCGGAAAATCGATCACGTCACGGATGGCGGTACGCAGGAGCTGGATGTCGCTGTCGGAAGGCATGGCGGAGGGTTGTGGCAGAGGCAGAGCGGGGAGGAAAGGCAGAACATCGAGGGGAAGTGCTTGGTACCTGGTTCTCAGTGTTCAGTAAGAAACGCTGCCCCTGGCCAGTGGTGGCCGGAACCAAGAACTAGGAACTCAGCACTAAGCACTTCCCTCTACTACTTGACCATTGGACGTTTTCCCAATCTCAGCTACCTTCCGCCCCTCCAATGCCCAAAGTTTTCCTCAAGACCTATGGTTGCCAGATGAATGAACGCGACTCCGAGCAAGTCGCGCGCATGCTCGTGGAGAAGGGCTATGAGATGACGCCGCGCGAAACCGAAGCGGATGTGGTGCTGCTCAACACGTGCAGTGTGCGCGACATGGCGGAGCAGAAGGCGATCGGCAAGATGGGGTTGCTCGGCCGCCTGCGGGCGAACAAGCCGGAGATGGTCTTCGGGTTCCTCGGCTGCATGGCGCAATCGCGCGGGGCGGAACTGACCCGTGACATGGGGCACGTCGATCTCGTAGTCGGCACCCAGAAATTTCACCGCGTGGCGGAGTACGTGGACCAGCTCATCCAGCACAAGCGCGCCCTGCGCGAGCGGCTGATGGACGACGCGCGCTTTTCCATCGTGGACGTGGAGGAAGAGGCCGGCTCGCAGGAGACCATCCGCGAGCACGTGCTGAAAGAACGGCAGGCCACAGCCTTCGTCTCCATCATGCAGGGCTGCAACATGCACTGCACCTTTTGTATCGTGCCGAGCACACGCGGTTCGGAACGGTCGCGTCGCATCGAGGAAATCGTGCGCGAAGTGGAAGGGCTGGTCGCCCGCGGGGTTCGGGAAGTGACGCTGCTCGGGCAGATCGTGAATCTTTTCGGGCGGCACGAGTTTGAGAAACGCGATGGCAAATCGCCTTTCGTGCAGCTCCTCGAGGCCGTCCACGCCGTAGAGGGCCTGCGCCGCCTGCGCTTCACCTCGCCGCATCCCATCGGCTTCCGCGATGACCTGGTGAATGCCTTCACCGAGCTGCCGAAGCTCATGCCGCATGTGCATCTGCCCATGCAGTCGGGATCCGATCGCATCCTCAAGGCCATGCACCGCACCTATACGGCGGAGAAGTATTTCGCGCTCACGCAAAAGCTGCGCGCGGCCCGGCCGGACATCGCGCTGACCACCGACGCCATCGTCGGCTTCCCCGGCGAGACGGATGAAGACTACGCCGCGACTCGCGAACTGGTGCAACGCATCGGCTTCGACAACGCTTTCATCTTCCGTTACTCCCAGCGTCGCGACACTCCCGCTGCGGAGCTGGGCGGGCAGGTCCCCGAAGCCGTGAAAGAAGAGCGCAACCAGGACTTGCTGCGCGTCATCGATGCATCGGCCATTGCCAAGGGCGAAGCTTTGGTCGGGCAGAACGTGGAAATCCTCTGCGAAGGCCCGAGCAAGACGAACAAGGAAACGCTCACGGGTCGCACCCCGGGCAACAAGATCGTCATCTTCGAAGGCGGCGACCGTCATATCGGGGAAATCTTCGACGTGGCCATTACTCGCTCCTCCGGCTTCTCGCTGTATGGTGACCCGGCGGTGCTGGATGGCGCTTCGCTGGCCGTAGTGTAGGACGGTTGCCTTAAACGCACGGCGCGTGAAGTCGGCGGAGACGGACGCTTTTTTTCGAATTTGCCACCTTCCGGTCCGTCCAATTTTCGCCCCCTCTTCCTCCAACCTCGTAGTTTCGCGGTTCCCCGCTTGAGACTCGCCCCAAAGCCGCGTAAATACCCACCGTGTTCAGACAATCTGCCTGTGGCCTTGCAGCCGCTGCCCTTGCCTTCGGCCTCGCTTCCTGCACCACCCAGCCGAGTCCGCACCTGATTCGCATCAGCGTGCCCGACCAGAAAATGCTCGTCTTCAACCAAGGGGTGGAAATTGCCCGCTACGACGTCTCCACTTCGAAGTTCGGCGTGGGCGATCGTCCCGGCAGCTACGCCACACCCTTGGGCGAGATGGTAGTGAAAGAGAAGATCGGCGGCGGCCAGCCGAGTGGCATGAAGTTCAAGAGCCGCCGTCCCACCGGCGAGATCGTAAAGCCCAACGCCCCCGGACGCGACCCGATCGTCACGCGCATTCTCTGGCTGAAAGGCCTCGAGGCCCAGAACCGGCGCGCCTTTGACCGCGGCATCTACATCCACGGCACCGCCGAGGAGTGGAGCATCGGCACCCCAGCCAGCTACGGCTGCATCCGCATGCGCTCCCGGGATGTCCTCCAGCTTTTCGACAAAGTCGGCGTCGGCACCCGCGTCGAGGTCATGAACAGCCACTTCCCCGCCTCCCTCGTGCAAGGCAGTGGCGAGAGCGCCCCGGCCCAGCAGTTCAACATGGCCTCCAAGCCGCCCGTCGGCCCATCACCCACCGCGGCAGTTCCTGCTCCCGCAGTCGCTCCGGTCCAGACGGCATCTGCGGCTCCCACCCCGAGCAAGAGCGCCAAGCCGAAAAAGCGTCCCTCCACTCCCACGGCTCCCAGCACCGGCCCCACGCCGATTCCCGCCTCGCGCTCCGCCTCCAGCGGCGATACCGCTCGCCCGGCCAGAGGATAGCAGTGTCCGGGAAAAAATGGCGGGCCTGCCCTCGAAAACATCGAACGCACCAGCTCCCCGCCAGTCCAAATACCCGTCTCCATTCACCCGCAATCCCCCGGCCTTTTACACTCCCTTTACAACGCTGTGTTTGTAATTGATCGCGCTACTGCGTAGAGTGAGTGAATTCACGAACTGACGTGAATCTGTCTGGCTTAACCATTCCCACCCCAAGCACACTATGGCCCAAGCAATCATGGATCCCGAGGAGGTGCGGCGCTTCGCCAAGGAATTGAAGCGCTTCAACGACGACGTGCAGGGCAAAGCTTCCGCTTTGCAGGCTCGTTTCGCCGCCCTCTCCGCCTCCTGGCAGGATCAGGAACACGAAAAATTCGCCGAGGAATTCATCACCACCATGAAGGTGATCAAGAAATTCACCGAGATCTCCGAGAAGCACACGCCTTTCCTCCTGCGCAAAGCCCAGCGCATCGAGGAATATCTCGACCAGCGCTAAGCTAAGCACCCGCCATGGGATCCAACCAGGCCAACGTCACCTCGGTCGATGCCCTCGACGCCCTCCGCGCGAGCCTCATCATCTTCCAAGGCAAGGCCCGCCGTGCCCTCGATGACGCCACGGATGAATTGCGCCGCACCCGTATGTGGCTTCAGCACGAGCAGCGCACTCGCTGGGAAAATGAGCTGAAGAAACGCAACCGCGCCCTCGACCAGGCCGAGCAGGATCTCATCAGCGCCAAGCTCTCCAGCCTGCGCGACAACATCACCTTCCAGCAAAATGCCGTGCGCAAGGCCAAGGCCGCCGTGGCCGAGGCCGAGGAAAAGCTCCGCATGATCCGCAAGTGGAACCAGAACTTCGACGCCATGGCCGACCCGATGGCCAAGCGACTCGAGGGCCTGCGCCAGTTCCTCGATTACAATCTCCCCAAAGGCGTCACCTACCTCGTGCATGCCGCCCAAACTCTCGAGGCCTACGCCGAGGTTCACGAACCCAAAAGCGCCCCGAGCGAAGCGCCTGCCACGAGCTCGGAGGCCCCACCCGCATGAGCGCCAAAGAAAGCGGAGCCAATCTCATCCAGGCCTTGAAAGAGCTGAACCTCAAATGGAACGAGGCCAAGGCGCACTGGCACGACGTGAAGTCACAGCAATTTCAACGCGACTATCTCGAAGACCTGCCCGACCACGTACAGCGCACGATGGGCGTGATGCAGGAAATCGATGTTCTTCTAAAACGCGTCAGAAACGATTGTGAGTAACCCCAACCTCCGCCCCTCCCACGTCCTCGACCTCCTCGCCCGGCTGCAAAAGACAGCCGCCTCCTTCGCCCAGCGCGAAGAAGCGCTGAACAAGGATTTCGCCACCCGACGCCACGCCATCAACCGGCAGCACCGCGATGTCGTCGACAAGGCGGAGGCGCGCTTCACCTCGCTCGCCGAGGAATCGAACGGCCTCACCCAGGCCGGCAGCGAACGTTTCACCGCCCGATACGAAGCCCGCCGCATGCGCGTGAGCCGCTCCGGCGCTTCCCTCCTGCGCAAGCTGCCGATGCGCGCCCGCGAAGCCAAGCAGCGCTGGATGGGCGACCTGCAACTCAAGCAATTCCAGGCCGAGAAGAAACTGGAGGGTGATCAAAAGGCGGCCGACAAGCTCCATGGCGACTGTACGGAGCAACTCGACTCGGCGCTGGACTCGTTGAAAAAAATGCGCCAGCAGGCGCGCCGGGCCTTCGGCGGCTATTTCAGTTTCACCAAGCAGATCAAGCCCGTGGCGCTCACCGCGCCGGTGCCGACCGATTGCGAGGCAGCCTTGACCGAGTTGCAAAGCTCCGTGACCGTGGCCCAGCAGTATCTCGGCGAATACCTGCGCCGCCCGCTGCCGAAGCTCTTCGGTTACGCGCTGCCCATCCTCGTCATTCCGCTGCTGCTCATCATCGCCGGCGCACTGGCCGTCGTCGTGCCAAATGGCGCGGTGCTCGCGGCGGTCGTGGGCGTCATCACGTTGCTCTTCATCATCGGCGTCATGATCGGCCATCAGCAGGGCAAGCCTTTCGTCCCCGGCTTTGCCCAGACCCTGCGAGTGGCTCAAGCGCAGCACGCCGCGGTGAAGGCCGCGGTCGATGCGCGCCAGCAGGAATCGCATGCGCGCGCCCAGGAAGAATTTGAAGCCACCAAGGCCGTCATCCTCGAGCAATGGGGACGCGCGGACCGGGTGGAGGTGGAGTTCGAGCACAACATGCGCGAGAAGATCGAGATCCAGATGCCGCGCGTCACGGCGAAGATCGACCAATACCTTGCGCCCAAACTCGCCCGTCTCGTCAGCGAGCGCGACGCCGGCCAGGCCCAGTATCGGCAGGATGCCGATGCGCGCCGCCAGACGGCCGACGCCACCTTCGCCACGGAATCGACGGCTCTCACGCAGGAAGAAGCCACCCGTTGGGATGCGCTGGCCACCGAGTGGCAGAGCACGATCACGCCTCTCTACACCGAGCTGCAAACGCTCCAGGCCGCTTCCGCCCAGTATTTCCCGCCGTGGACGTCCGCCTTCCTCGAGACGTGGACGACACCCGCGACTTTCGCGCCCTACACCCGCTTCGCTCAACTCGACGCGACGCTCCAGGCCTATCCGCAGGATCCACGGCTTCCCCTGCCCGGTCCCGCGCAGCTCTCCGCGCCACTCGCCCTCGCGTATCCCCATGCGGGTTCGCTGCTTTTCGATACCCGCGAATCCGGCAGCACGGAGATGGTGAGCACGTTCAACGACATCATCCTGCGGCTCTTCACCACCACCCAGCCGGGCAAGGTCGCCTTCACCATCATCGACCCCGTCGGCCTCGGCCAAAATTTCGCCGGCCTCATGCACTTCTCGGATTACGAGGAGGCGCTGATCAATCGCCGCATCTGGACTCAGCGCGACCAGATCGATGAGCGCCTCGCCGAGCTCAGCGAGCACATCGAGAAGGTCATCCAGATGTACCTGCGCAACGAGTACGCGACCATCAGCGAATACAACGAGAAGGCCGGCAGCGTGGCGGAGAAATATCACTTCCTCGTTGTCGCCGATTTCCCGGCGAACTTCAGCGAGACCGCGGCCAAGCGCCTGCAGAGCATCGCCACCAGCGGCGCGCGCTGCGGCGTCTTCACGCTCATTCATTGGGATGAACGGCAGGAATTGCCCGACGGCTTCGTGCCCGATGAGTTGCGCAAGAACAGCGTCGTGATTAAACGGCAAGGCAACGAATTCGTCGTAGCCGGAGCGCCCACCGAAGCCGCGGCCCGGCTCACTTTCGACGGCGCGCCGTCGGACGATCTCGCCGCGCAGTTCGTGCACAAGATCGGCAAGGCCAGCGTCGACTCGAATCGCGTGGAAGTCCCCTTCTCGCAGATCGCGCCCGCGCCGGGCCAGCTCTGGACCAACGAAACGACCAGCGAACTCAAGATCGCCGTCGGCCGCACCGGCGCGACGAAGCACCAGTATCTCGCCATCGGCAAAGGCACCCGCCAGCACGCCCTCTTCGCCGGTAAGACGGGTTCCGGTAAATCGACACTCTTCCACATCATCATCACGAATCTGGCGCTCTCCTGCTCGCCGGAGCAGGTCGAGTTCTACCTCATCGACTTCAAGAAAGGCGTCGAGTTCAAGTGCTACGCGGAGAAGCGCCTCCCGCATGCCAAGGTCGTGGCCATCGAGTCCGACCGCGAGTTCGCCCTCAGCGTGCTCCAGCGCGTGGACGATGAGTTGAAGCGCCGCGGCGATATGTTCCGCAAGCTCGGCGTGCAGGATGTGGCCGGCTATAAGCGCGAAGGCGGCTCGGAGCCGATGCCCCGCGCGCTGCTCATCATCGATGAGTTCCAGGAATTCTTCGTGGATGACGACACGATCGCGCAGACCGCCTCGCTGCTCTTCGACCGCATCGTGCGTCAGGGCCGCGCCTTCGGCATTCACGTGTTGCTGGGTTCGCAGACCCTCGGCGGCGCCTACTCGCTGGCCCGTGCCACCCTCGGCCAGATGGTCATCCGCGTCGCGCTGCAGTGCAACGAGGCGGACGCCTACCTCATCATGGATGACAACAACCCGGCGCCGCGCCTGCTCTCGCGTCCCGGCGAAGGCATCTACAACGACGCCGCCGGCGCCATCGAGGGCAACAGCCCCTTCCAGGTCTGCTGGCTCTCGGATAACGAACGCGATATGCGGCTGGACGAGATTCACGCGCTGGTCGAGCAGCGGCATCTCGATTACCCGGGCCCGATCGTCTTCGAAGGCAACGCGCCCGCCGCGCTCGTGGAAAATGCCCTGCTCCGCAAGGCGCTGGAGGCGACGCCAACCACACCGCCATCGCTGGCCCGCGCCTGGTTCGGCGCTCCGAATTCCATCAAGGGGCCGACCGAGGCCACCTTCCAGCGGCAGAGCGGCAACAACCTTCTCATCGTCGGCCAGCGGGACGAAGCCGCGCTCAACATGCTCGGCATTTCCATGCTCGCCCTCGCCGCGCAGTATCCGCTCGGCACTGCGAAGTTCGTGCTCATCCAAAGCACCACGCCCGGCTCGCAGGACGCGGAATTTTTCGACCGCGTGGCAGCGGCGATTCCGCACCCCGTCACCGTGAGCCGCGGACCGGAAATCCCGCAGATCATGAACGATCTCGCGACGGAGATGAAAGCCCGCGCCAGTGGCGAAGCGCCCGCGGATGCACCGTCGATCTTCGTCCTCATCCACGGCCTGCATCGCTTCAAAAAGTTGCGTCAGGAAGACGATTTCAGCTTCTCCATGAGCGACGACTCTGCCGCCAATCCCGGCGCCCAGTTTGCCGAGCTCATCACCGAAGGCAGCAGCTACGGCATCCACATGCTGGTCAGCATCGACACGCTGAACAACGTGAACCGCAGCATGAGCCGCAAGGCGATGACGGAATTCGAAATGCGCGTCGTCTTCCAGATGAGCGCCAACGACTCTGCCAGCCTCATCGACTCGCCCAAGGCCAGCAACCTCGGCCTGCATCGCGCGCTCTACTACAACGAGCAAGCTGGCACGCTCGAGACCTTCCGCCCCTACGCCGCCCCCGACGCCGCCTGGCTCACTGACGCTGCGGCCAAGCTCGCCCACGCGAAGCAGGCCCAGCCCGGCTCGACGGCGTCCACCGCCTCGGCGTAATCCATTTCTGCGTCGAGCCAGGCAATTGCCCGGCTATCTCCAAAGCGTGAATCGTCGCGAAGCGGTGTAGGGCGCGTGTCCCCACGCGCTGGCGGAAGCCCACAAATGCCTCCCCAAACGCCTTCGATTGAGTTCGTCGCAGCGAGTTTAGCGATAGCGCCGAAAAACCAAACGCGGTCATCCTGAGCGAAGCGGGGAATCATGGGCGGAGCCGAAGGATCTCCATCTTCCGAGAGTCCTCGTGCGGAGCTCACAAGCTCCAACTCGGGCGCGCACTTGTCGTAAATTCCAGCACGACAATTGTGGTGTTTGACGCCACGTCGACTCCCGGCTACACTCCCCCCCCCGCGAACTAACCGCCTCTGTCCGTTGGACAAACGGCCCACTACTTCGCGGCCCCAAGTTTGACCGCTTCTGTTTCCATCCTTCCCTTCGCCGCTCTGCGCAAATCCGCCGCGTGGATCGCTCACCTGTGCCGCAGCTCCGCCACCAAGCCACACCTCAAGGCGCTGCTCACCATCGTGCTATTACTCGCTGCGATCCTCGGCATCCTCGACGCCTGCGTCGACCGCATGGAGGCGAGCTACGCGCACGAGTTGCTCGCCTCCGGTGAAGACTTCAACTCGCTGCGCAGCCTGGCAATGGAGCGCACGGTTCTTCGTCAGTCCGACCTGCTGCCCCTCTATGGCAGCTCGGAACTGCTCAAACCGGTGCCGCATCGCCCGCAGGAATTCTTCCGAACCTACCCCTCGGGTTTCGCCGTTTATCCCGTGGGCAAGCCGGGCACTTATCCGCTCATCATGCTGCAACATCTCGGGGCGATCGGCCCCGATCTCCGCGGCAAGAAGGTCGCCATCTCGCTTTCCTCCGGTTGGTTCCGCGAGCGTGAGATGCTCCCCGGGCACTATCGCGGCAATTATCTCCCCTCGACCGCGCGTGAGTTCCTTTTCAGCCGCCACGTGAGTCTCGATCTCCGCCGGCACGCCGCAAGGCGCATGCTGGCGTTTCCCGATACCTTGGAGCGCGATCCGGTGACGGCCTTCGCCGCGCGCCGCCTGGCGAGCGGTTCGTATTGGGATCATCTCGCTTATTTGTCCGCGTGGCCGCTCGGCCGGCTGCAGATTTTCGCCTCGCGCTGGCAGGACCATTTCGAAGTCGGAGGCGCGTCCTTCCGCATGGGAATGCACCCGGTCCACACGCATCACCTGCATCATCGCATCGACTGGCCGCAGGCCATCGCGACCGCCTCCCGCGAGGCGGGTGATCTGCCCGGCGACGAAACCGATCCCCTCGCCGCCAGCGTGGAGCTCCGCGAAAACGATGCGGAATTCCTCGGCCGCATGGAAAACTCCCCAGGCTGGCAAGACCTCGACCTGCTCTTGCGCGGGCTGAAGGAAGCAGGCGCGCGTCCGCTCATTTTCTGCACCCCGGTCAACGGACCGCACTACGCCCGCGTCGGTGTCTCGCGCGCCGCGCGTGATGTTTTCTACCGGCGCCTCGAGGCCGCCGTGGCTCCGTATCATTTCACCTTGCGCACCTTTGCCGACCACGATTCCGACCGCCATTTCGAGCACGATCACTTCGACCACCTCAGCGCCAAAGGCTGGCTCTACTACAACCGCTCCCTCGAAGCCTTCGTCCACGACCGTCCCGAGGGCAGCTACGTCACCACGGAAGACCTGCCGTAAGGCTTGAACAGTTCAAACAAGGCTGCGCCTGCAAAGCGGGCACTGTAGCCACGGCGCTCTGTTGCTGTCGGACTTAGAAAATGAAGGGCCTCTGGCATCTCGTATTGGCCAAAAAAACAAATTCGAAGGCGGAATATCCATCTACAGACGCTTTCATTTGCCTAAGTCCGACAGCAACAGAGCGGGGCGGCTACAGCGATCTGCGAGTGACCACAGTTCCGCTTAGAGCACCTGCCAAAAGTACCTTCCGGATAAACAAGGCGAATTAGGAAAACAGGAAAGCAGGAAGGGTTCGTCTTCTTTTCCTGCGTTCTTGCTTTCCTGATTCAACGCGCCATCCCGCCGGATTCGGAATCTTCTTTTGGCAGACGCTCTAAACCGCTTAGACCAGCGTTGACGCGCTGAGCAATTTCCCGTCGCTTTTGCGGAGCTAGATAGCGCTCAAGGCACCGCGCGATACTCCGGCAACGGCGCCCCAAGCGCACCGTCCACTTTGTTGCCATCGTCATCCGTGTGCCACCAACCGCGCATGGCCTTCGTGCGACCGTCGATGGAAAAGCCACCGTCCAGATATTCCGTGGCCATGGTCCGGAGGGCCACTTTCGAAGACGCCTGATAGTAGTAATTGGTGCCGTCCTCATACGCTGGAAAGTAATCTCCAGCTGGCATCGTGATGTGAAACATAAAGCCGTCGGCCTGATACGGCTTGAGCAAAACGATCTTCGACAAAGGCGGCGTCGAGTGAATCGCTTCGATGGTGTAGCACCCCGCAAAAGCAGAAGTGGCGAGAGCGGCAAGAAGCGGGGCAGCAAGGCGGGTGATATTCATAATGCAGCAACAGTAGATACGCTTCCAACCCCACCGATCTTACAAGTTCCCAGTATCTTTTCCGCGCCGGCGACGTTTACACCAGCACCTGCTCGATCACCTTTCCATGCACGTCTGTCAACCGGCGCTCGATGCCATTGTGATAAAAGCTGAGCCGCTCATGATCGAGGCCAAGAATGCGCAGGATGGTGGCATGCAGATCGTAAATGGTCGCGACCTGCTCGACCGCCTGATAGCCGAAATCATCCGTCGCCCCATAGCTGAAGCCCCGCTTCACTCCCGCGCCCGCCAGCCACACGGTGAACCCCTTCGGATTGTGATCGCGCCCATTCGCGCCCTTCTGAAACGTCGGCATGCGGCCAAACTCCGTGACGAAAACAAAGAGCGTATCCGCCAGTAATCCTCGCTCCTTCAAGTCGCGCAGCAAAGCTGCCGCCGGCTGATCGAGAATCGGCGCGTGGATGTTGTACTGATCCTGGATCTTCTTGTGCCCGTCCCAATTTCCCACGCCTTCGCCCATCGCGTAGGAGCCATTGAAGAGCTGCACAAAACGGACGCCCCGCTCCAGCAGGCGCCGGGCAAGCAGGCAATTCTTCGCAAAGCCGGCCTTCGTCGTATTTGCATCATTCACTCCATACGCCTCCAGCGTGGTCGCGCTCTCGCCGGCCGTGCCGCTCACCTCCGCGGCTGCGAGCTGCATCTTCGCCGCTAGTTCGTAGGCGGAAATGCGCGCTGCCAGATTGCTGTCTCCCGGGTTCTGCGCAAGGTGCCGGTCGTTGAGCACTTTCAGAAAATCGCGCGTCGCCTTGTCATCGCCCTCGGTGATTTCCGCAGGACGATTGAGATTTGCAATCGGCTTGTCGGCACTAAACGCAGTGCCTTGAAACACCGCGGGCAAAAATCCCGATGACCAATGACGCGGCCCATTCTGCGGCACACCGCGCGGATCCGGAATGGCGACGAAAGCCGGCAAATCGCGACACTCGCTACCGAGCGCGTAGGTTGTCCAGGAACCGATTCCCGGAAAGCCATCGAGCGTGAAGCCGGTGCTCATCTGGTTCTCCGCCGGGCCGTGCGTATTCGACTTCGCCGTCATCGAGTGGATGAAGCACATCTCATCCGCCATCTCCGCAAGATGCGGCACGAGATCGCTGATCATCTTTCCGCTCTGCCCGCGCGGTTTGAATTCCCACAACGGCTTGATGAGATTCCCCTGCTGTCCCTGGAAAGTAACGAGCCCGTCGGAACCGGGCATTGGCGTATCGTGCCGCTTCACTAACTCCGGCTTGTAGTCGAATGTATCCACATGGCTGAGCGCGCCGGAGCAGAAGAGCATGACCACACGCTTCGCCTTGGCCGGAAAATGCGGGGGCCGCGGTGCATACGGCCGGCTCGGGTCAATCACCGGACGAATCGGTGCATGATCCTCCGCCATCAGGCTCTGCTCACCGAGCAGCGTGGCCAGCGCGATGCCGCCGAGCCCAGTGCCGCCCCAGCGCAGGAAATCGCGGCGACTCAACAAGTGGCGTCCAGCATGGGAGAGAAGCGGATCGCTCATAAGAAAAAGGGCAGAACACCCAACATCCAACATCCAACACCCAACATCCAATGTGCCGCCCCGACACCACTCCACG
Organism: Chthoniobacter sp.; assembly: GCA_041287745.1. Classification (GTDB taxonomy): domain Bacteria; phylum Verrucomicrobiota; class Verrucomicrobiia; order Chthoniobacterales; family Chthoniobacteraceae; genus Chthoniobacter. Next base: position 29,961 of record JBGGMZ010000424.1, read on the forward strand.
CCCGGCAGTCGCACTCTTCCATTGGATGTTGGATGTTCGGTGTTGGGTGTTGGATGTTCATTAAAAGTCGGATGTTCATTTCAAAAGACGTTGATGAATTCGTTGGCATTGAACAGCGCTCGACAGAAGACCTTCAGCCCGTGCTCACGGATCAGTTTCGTCGCCGACTCGCTTTCCTCCGGCGACGGTTCGCGCCCAAAGGCGAGCTCGAAGGCCCGCTTCACCTGCGCTCCCGCATCTGCGCCTGCTTCCTTTTCCAGGCGCTCGCAGAGATACCCGGCCTGCTGCATGGCGAAGGGACTATTGAGGAGATTCAACGCCTGCAAGGGCGTGGTGGAACTCGTGCGGCGCGGCGCGATCTGCCCGGCATCCGGGCAATCGAAGGCACCGAAGACATCGTCCAATTGCACCCGCGGTTTCGACTGATAGACCATGCGGCGGAATTCCTCCGGACCAAATTCCTTCCGCGGCGCATAGACCTTCACGTAGTTGTCGTTCGGCTCAAAGAGATCGAAGCCGGGCCCGCCCATGCGGAGGTCGAGCTTGCCGCTCACCGCCAGGATGGTATCGCGCAAGGCCTCGGCCTCGAGTCGCTGCGGCGGAAAACGCCAGAGCAATCGCGCCCCCGCATCGATCTTCAGTGCCTCTGCATTGGGCTGGCTCGATTGCCGATACGTCGCGGAAAGCAGGATCTGACGCTGCAGTTCTTTCACGCTCCAGCCATGCACGATGAACTCGCTGGCCAGCCAATCCAACAACTCCGGGTGCGTAGGCCGCCCACCATTGAGCCCGAAGTCACTCGGCGTATCCACGAGGCCGGTGCCGAAATGGTAGTGCCACACACGATTGACGAACACGCGAGCGGTGAGCGGGTTCTTCGGATCGACGATCCAGTTCGCCAGCGCCATGCGTCGCTCTTGCTCCGGCGTATCGGCAGCCAGCGACAGGTTGCCGCCAAATTCCGTCAGCCCCGCCGGCACGACCTCTTCCTTCTTCTGCATCGGGTCGCCGCGATAGAGCCGGTAAGTCGGACCGGGCTGCTCGAACTTGCCCGCGTAGACCATGGGGAATGTGGAGAGATTCCGCATCTGGCTCTCCAGCTTCCCACGCTGCGAGACGATCTGCGCGACCTCGCCCACCTGCTCCGCCGGCACATCGGCCAGGGTCGGAATGGCCGTGAGCCGCTTGCGCATTTCCGCAGGCAGCCGATCCACCGAGGAAGCGACCGCTTGCCACGACTGGCCATCCAGCGACACCTCGATGCGATACTCTGTCGGCAGGCGATCGTCATAGATCTTCTTGTCGTTACTCCGATCGCGGCTCCAGAGCACGCGGCGGATGCGCTCGGGTTTTGCAAACTCGACCTGCACCCAGCCGGCTCCTTTTTCGCTCGAGATCCAACTGTTACCATTCCCGTAGCGTCCATCGTTGATATGCACGAGCTGGTGCCTGAGATCGTTACCGCCAGCATAGACACCGGAGGCGGTGGCTTTGGCGCCCGTGCTCGCCAGCGCTACATTACGCGGCGTCTTTTCTGCCGTGAATACTTCGAGCTCATCGATGCACGGCTCGGCGGAGCTCGCGGCGCCAATCGTGAAACGCACGAATTTTGCCTCGATCGGCTTGAACAATTCTTCATTGATCCGGTGCGTCACCGGCGGGCGTACCCGCGGCGCGATCGGATGGGTCTCGGCTGACTCGTCAGCGGTTACTTCTTCAAATAGCACTGCATCCGCCACGATCGGCCCCGCCATATCACCCGATCGCAGGATCACACGGCTCTCAGGTTTGAGCTCATAAACACCTGCGTCGTGGAGTCCGCTCCATCGTTTCTGCCCGGGAATCGCCGGCGTGCCATCGGCAAACTTGCTCTCGTCCACCCGCGCAATTTCCACCTGGTCGTCCGTGGTATTGAGATCGCCATCGCGATCGAGCACGTAACGCGCGTCGGTCACGTGCGAGGTGTATGTCCCCCACGAGAGCCAGATACGATAGCGTCCGGCGAGCTTCGGGTCCCACGAGAAAAAATCCTCCCGCTTGCCACTCTGCACCGTCCAGTAGCGATAGCTCTCGCCAAGGTTCGGCAACCGCGCGACGTCGCCCGCATCATCCGCCTGGCCCTTCTCCTTGCCCGGCGAGTAAGCGATTGGCTGGCCGTTCTTCGGCTGTTCGATTTGCGTGACTCCTGCCTGCCCCGCACTGGGCGACGGCGCGGCGTTGTCATCCACCAAAAGCACCCGTCGCTGCTGGGCCAGTGGCCGATATTTGGCCAGCCTGGCATCGAGGGGCGCAAGCTCCGCCCGCAACGCTTCGGTTTGTTTGAGGCGCTCCGCTGCATCCGCTGGGCGCATCGGGCGCTCGCGATGCAGCACGCCTTGGAATACCGCCGTCACGGCGTAGTAGTCCGCCTGTGAAATGGGATCGAACTTGTGATTGTGGCAGCGAGCACAGCCGAGGGTGAGCCCGAGAAAGGTGCTGCCCGTAGTGCTGACCATGTCGTGCAATTCATCCGCCCGCTGCTGTGCGGTAAGCACCGGGTCGGGGCTCTTCACGGCGTCGTAGGCGCCGCCCACGATGAAGCCGGTCGCTTCATCCACTCCGAGCGAATCGCCCGCCAGTTGCTCGCGCACGAAGCGGTCGAACGGGACGTCATCATTGAAGGCACGAATCACGTAATCGCGATAGGGCCAGGCATTCGGGCGGGGGCGATTTGTTTCGAAACCATTGCTCTCCGCGAAGCGCACGACGTCCAGCCAGTGCCGCGCCCACCGCTCACCATAGTGGGGTGACGCCAGCAGCCGATCGACCAGCTTTTCGTAGGCCTTCGGATCGGAATCGGAAATGAACGCGTCGATTTCTTCGGGCGTGGGCGGCAGGCCGAGCAGATCGAAGCTCAAGCGGCGGATAAGTGTGCGGCGATCCGCTTCCGGGGAAAGGGTGAGATGCTTCTCGCCGAGTTTCGCCAGGACGAAGGCGTCGATCGGATTGCGGATCGTTGCCGCGTTGTCCTGGATTTGCGGAAGCGCGGGACGTTGCAGCGGCTGAAAAGCCCAGTGCGATTTCTTCGGGTCGGCCGGCTGTGCGTCAGCCGGCCAGTGGGCACCTTGATCGATCCACGCGCGCAGAATTCCGATCTGCTCCGGCGTGAGACGGTCGCCTTTCTGCGGCATGAGCATGTCTTCATCGAGCCCGGCGACAAACTGGATCAGCGGACTCTGCGCGCTCTTGCCCGGCACGATGTTGGGCGCGTGCTCGTCGCCGCCTTTTAGAGCGCTCTCCCGCACATCAACACGGTAACCGCCCTTCTGCTTCTCCGGACCGTGACACTTGGAACAATACTTCTGCAAGAGCGGCTGAACGTCCTGGGCAAAATCCACCGGCCTGTCTGCCACCGGCGGCAATTTCGAGAGATCGATCTCGACCGCGTTAACAGTTCCAGCAACGCAAAGCAGAAGCGAAACCGAAACGATGCCTGGCAAACGGAATTTCATGAAGGGGAGGACGCTTTGTATGCAAAGTGATTTTTGTATACAATTGAAATCTCCGCCCTATTCTTAGCAAAGAAACACAATTATCCACAAATCCCCCCCTCCCCCGAAGCCTTGATCTCCCAACCCGCTCCCAATGCCATCGGCAAATTGCCTCCCGCGAGCGAGCCCATTTTCAAGCCGGACCTCGTGCGGCGGATGCTTCTGAGCATCTTCGGTGGGACGTGGAAGGCAGGCGAACGTCTGCGGGAAGAAAAGCTGGCCGCCTTTTTCCAAGTCAGCCGCACCCCGATTCGCGAAGCGTTGCAAGAGCTGGCCGCGGTGGGCCTGGTCGAGCTGCGGCCCAATTGCGGTGCGCTGGTCGCCTCGTTCGGTCCACGAGAGGTCGAGGAAATCTATGAAGTGCGCGCGCTGCTTGAAGCGGAAGCCACACGCCTGGCAGGCGAACACATCTCCAAGGAAGAGCTGCAGAGCTTGCAGGAAGAACTGACGGACTTGCTGGCTGCGCCATCCCGTTCTGCGGCGTGGTCGCAGCGCACATGGGAAGCAGACCGACATCTGCACGGTCTAATCGCCACGCGCTGCCCCAATCACCGGCTCACTCGCGAGATCGCCCGCTACGAGACCTTCGTCCAGATGGTCCGCGAGACTGTGGGTAACCGGAACCATTTCCAGGACGTGGCGCTGAAGGAACACAAGGCGGTCATCGCAGCACTGCTGCGCGGCGATTCGCTGAAGGCCGCAGAAGCGATGCGCGCACACATCCTCAATGCCGGCCAGATTGCCGTTGAAGCGATCCGCCCCATTCTGGCGTCGCGGAAAACGCGCACTACATCGGCTGAATCGGCCGCTTAAGCGATCAGGTCCTCGATGATCTGGCCATGAACATCGGTCAGGCGGCGATCGATGCCATTGTGGCGGAACGTGAGCTTCGTGTGGTCGATCCCGAGCTGGCGCAAGATCGTGGCGTGAATGTCGTAGACCTCCGTCGGGTTTTTGCGATCGAGCGGCTTGTAACCCCACTGATCACTTTCGCCATGGGAGATGCCGCCTTTGATCCCGCCACCGCACAGCCAGTTGGTGAAGACATAAGGATTGTGGTCGCGACCTTTGCCCCCTTGCGAAGAAGGCATGCGGCCGAATTCCGTGGTCCACAGGATGATCGTGTCCTCCAACATCCCGCGTTGTTTCAAATCCTGGATGAACGCGGCACACCCGCGCGCCATCCCTTGCGCAAGCGGGCCATGGTCGCGTCGCACATCCTCGTGCGAATCCCAATTGCGCCGCGGGAAACCATTGTCATTGCCGCTCCAGACCTGCACGAAGCGTACACCTCGCTCGAGCAGTCGCCGCGCAGCGAGACACTTCTGCGAGAAGTAGTAAGTCTCCTCCTCCGCATTGATTTCCTTCGGCCAGGTCTGCGGTCCGCGATCGAGCCCGTAGAGCTTCAGGATGTGCTCCGGCTCCGCTTTCAGATCGAGCGCCTCGGGGGCCGTGAGCTGCATTTTCGCCGCCAGCTCGTAGCTGCGAATGCGAGCTTCCAGTCGCTGATCGCCTTCCCTCGCGGCTTCATGCTCGCGATTCAGTTCGGCCATGAGCTGTTGTGCGTCCTTCTCGCCCTCACGCGTAATGTAGTTGCCCGCCTTGTGCGGAAAGAGATCGGCAATCGGCGTCTCTGTTCCGGGATAGATGATCGTCCCGCTGTACTGCGAAGGAAGGAACGCCGAGTCCCAATTCTTCACACCATTCGAGCCGAAGCCGCGGTGATCCGGCAACACCACGAATGTGGGAAGATTGTCATTCATCGAGCCCAGCCCATAGCTCGCCCAGCAGCCTGCGCCCGGAAAGCCAGGCAATTGAAACCCCGTCGCCTGCAGCAACGTCGCCGAACTGTGCACGCCGGATTTCCCGACGACATTGTGAATGAATGCCATGTCATCCACCACAGAACCCAACGGCGCGACCACCTCGCTCAGCATCTTGCCGCACTGACCGTAGGGCTGAAAATCCCATACCGGCTTGAGCCACGGGCCGAGGCCATTCTGGAAGGCCTCGACGTGCTCGCCAAAGTCGCTCGGCTGGCCATCCCGCTTCACCAGCTCCGGTTTGTAGTCAAAAAGGTCGATGTGGCTCGCCGCGCCCGCCATAAAGAACTGGACCACGCGCTTCGCTTTGGGAGGGAAGTGCAATTTGCCGGCTAGCATGCCATCGGTTGCGAGCGCTCGCCCAGTTCCGAGCATGGAGGCCAGCGCCAGGCCGCCGAGCCCGCCACCGGAGCGCCAGAGAAATTCGCGCCGACTAATGGCATGTGAACGCGGGAGGCGATGAAAGGGGGAGTCGTTCTTCATGGCTTTAATCGACAAAGATGAATTCATTCAGGTTCAGCAGTACTCGGCAGAGGTTCGGCAGCCCGTTTTTCTCGGCGAAGGCAAACAAGCGATCGCGGTCCGCCCCACTTGGCGGATGCCCGAGAGCGAGACGACAGGCACGTTCCACCTGTCCCGCCAGATCGGGCGCATCGCCCTGCACACGCTCTGCGAAATGCCGGGCTTGCGTGACCATGAAGCCATCGTTGAGCAGCGCCAGCGCTTGCAATGCGGAAAGGCTCTCATTCCGGCGATCCACACGAATGGAAGGATCCGCGCAATCGAGTGACGTCATCCACGGCTGCGTCTGTGATCGCACGATGAACCGATAGACCGAGCGCCGCCACGTCTTGTTGTCCTCCGGATTACCCAGGCCATATTCGTAGTGCGGCGAGTGCTCCGGATGCTCGATCACGAAATCCTGCCAGCCGGGGCCTCCCATCTTCAGGTCCAGCCTCCCACTAACCGCGAGTACCGAGTCGCGCACCGCCTCCGCTTCCAGCTTGCGCCGGTTTTGCCGCCAAAGCAGCACATTGTCCGCGTCAATCTTCTCCGCCTCTCCGTTTGGCGCGGAGGCCTGTCGATAAGCTGCGCTCGTGACGATGAGCCGGTGCAGTTGCTTGAAACTTCCGCCGCTATCCCGAAATTCCGCCGCCAGCCAATCGAGCAATTCAGGATGGGAAGGCAGCCCGCCATTTCGACCGAAGTCATTGGTAGTAGCTACCAATCCACGTCCGAAATGATACTGCCACACCCGGTTCACGATGCTCCGCCAGGTCAGCGGATTTCTCTCACTCGTAATCCAGTGCGCCAGCGCCGCGCGCCGCTCCCCTTCAGATGCGGATGGCTCGACGGCGAAACGCGCGGGCGCAAAGGACAGTGCGCTAAGCGCCCCCGCCTGTGCTTCCTTTCCCGGCTGCGTCACCTGCCCGCGCGCGAGGACATAAATAGGGCGCGGCTTGCCACCGTCCGGGCCCGTGCCACGAAAAGTGCCGGTACCCGTGTGGATCCCACCCGCGTAGACGACGCTCGGCGCTGGCAGTTTCTTTAGCGCCTCCGCGATTTTAGCCTGCTCCTCCAGCAAAGCGGTGCGTCGGGCTTTCGCTGCATCGTCGGCAAAACTGAGCAGCAAATCCTCCCGCTCTTTTAACAATTTCCCCTTCTCATCAGCAGACTGCGCGACCGGGGCGATTCCGTCGGTCAGGTTCGACTTTCTCCACCGAGGCGGAGCCTCGATGGAATCAACTGCGGACACTGTTTTGCCAAGCGCTATGTTAGTTCCGGCCGGGTCAAACACTTGCAACTCCGCAAGCGCAAAAATGAAGTCGTTCTTGCGCGGCGCGAGCTTCGTCACCGTCACGCGCACGTAGCGTCCGGCGATGCCGTCGTCCTTCGCCCCCCCTGTGGTGAAAGGTTGCAGACCGGGATTTGGAAAGTCGGCCATGAAGGTTTGATCGTGTCGGCGCCAGAGCAATACCACCCCGTTCTTGAACTCCGGGTCGTCGCTTACCTCCACCTTGAATCGCATCGGGAAACCAAAACCCGCACCGATCGCATTAAAGTCATCGTAGCCCGGTAGCAGCGTGACGTGGTCGATCTCAAGGTGTTTGCCAAGATCGACCTGCACCCACTTGACTGTGTCCTGCGTTTGAGAGATCGCACTGTGATACCCGAAGTCCGGACTCGTATTGCCCTGCTTCTGCGCGGCCGCCTTGGAAGCGCCCTCGATCCTTCGTGTCAGCGTGGTAAATTTCTCACCGGCTTTCTGTTTCAACGGCTCCTCCAGGGCGGATAGCGCTCTCTCCGCGCTCGCCTGCTGCTTCACCAGTTGTTGAAAGCGAGCGTTCGTCGCATCGTCGGGATAGTATTTTCGGTCGGTCCTATCGAGAGCGGCGAAGACCGCCTGTAGCGAGTAGTAGTCCTCCTGCGTAATCGGATCGAACTTGTGATTGTGGCACTGCGCGCAGTGCACCGTGGCACTGCAAAAAGTGCCGATTGTATTGGCCACCATGTCATCGCGATCCAGATGACGCGCGATCTTTCCATCGATCTTCGTCTCCGGCACTTCACTGTGCCCGATGTAATCCCATGGCCCCGCCGCGATAAAACCGAGCGCCTCAATACCGTCGCGAGTATTGGGGAAAAGGACGTCTCCCGCGATCTGCTCTTCTACGAAGCGCGCATACGGTTTGTCTTCGTTAAATGCGCGGACGACATAGTCGCGGTAAGGCCACGCATTTGGGCGCGGCTTGTCTTTGTCGTAACCGTGTGTGTCACCGTAGTGAACCACATCGAGCCAGTGCCGCGCCCAGCGTTCACCGTATCGCGGCGAGGCCAGCAGTTTGTCGACCAGCCGCTCATAAGCCTGCGGAGCAGTATCCGCGACAAATGCATCCATTTCCTCCGGTGTGGGTGGCAGTCCGGTAATGTCGAAATAAAGCCGACGGCACAACGTGCGGGCATCCGCTTCCGGGGATAGGGAGAGATTTTTTTTTGCGAGCCTGGCCCTCACAAAAGCATCGATGGGGTTTCCTGTGCCGGACGTTTGCGTCCGCACGATTGGCTTCAGCGACCACCAGTCGAGCGGATCCCGTTTCGGCTGGTTGGCACTCTCCGGCCACACAGCACCCTGGTCGATCCACGCACGCAGCAGCCCCACCTGTTCCGCGCTCAGCGGGTCGCCTTTCGAAGGCATCTTCATGTCGGCATCGAGTCCGGCGACGAAGTGAATGAGCGGACTCTCTGCACTCTTTCCCGGAACGATGTTTGGCGCATGCTCATCACCGCCCGTCATGGCCACGTCCTTCATGTCTACCCGCCAGCTGCCTTTTTGCTTCTCCGGTCCGTGACACTTCAAGCAGCGCGACTCGAGGATCGGCTGAATATCCCGGGTGAAATCCACCGCCTGCGGCGCCGCGGGGGGCAGCTTGGAAAGATCGAGCTTCTCCGCGCCGAGCGCCGTCCACCCGGTGAATCCCACGAGCAGTAACGCAGCGCTCCGGTTTCGAGCAAATAAGGGGAGAAACATGGCTGCAATCTACGTGGCCGCCGACGCTCCACCATCACGCATGCGCGGGATGGCTCAGACCAGCTTCTCTTTCAGCGCCTTGGCCACCGCCCCGGTCCGCGTATTCACCTCGAGCTTCTGGTAAATGTTGCGCAGGTGCGTATCGACCGTGTGGAAGCTGAGATCGAGCTGGGCCGCAATTTCCTTCTTCGTCTTCCCATTCACCATCGACTCCAGAATCTGCCTCTCGCGGGCCGTGAGTCCGTAGTCGCCCCGCGTCGGAGCAAAACGCGCGAACATATCGAGGACGCGTCGTGCGATGCGCCCATTCATCGGCGCACCGCCAGCCAGCGCGTCGCGGATTGCCCGCCCGACTTCTTCGACAGGCGCGGTCTTGAGCAAATAGCCAGAAGCTCCCGCGCAAATGGCGCGAAAAATTTTGTCTTCGTCCTCAAAGACCGTGAGCACGATGATTTTCACCTGCGGTGCGCCTTCCCGGAGCGGTGTGATTCCATCGAGACCGCTCATCCCCGGCAGGCCGACATCCAGCAAAATGACCTGGGGCGCGGGTTGGCGCGACAGGGCCCCCAGCGCGTCTTCGCACGAGGTGAAACCACCGAGGCATTGAAGCCCCTCCTCCTGGTTCAGGGCTCGCGTGAGCGTACGCCGAAAGGTCGCGTTGTCTTCGATCAGCCAGACTGTGATGGATTCGGCGGGCATGAAAAAATCAAGAATGAGCCGGTTGTGCCGACGAACTCAACTTCGCCCTCAACGTGACAACCGTCCCCCCGCCGGGTCGGGATTCGATCCTCAGTTCGCCTCCCAATGCCTGTGCACGCTGGCGCTGACTTGCGAGACCATGTCCGAGCGTTGCTCCATCGACATCGAAGCCCACTCCATCGTCCGAAATTTCCATCTTAAACTGCTCTCCATTTTGCGCCAGGTGGATGGCGACCCGACGCGCGTCTGCGTGACGGCGGACGTTGTGCAGCGCCTCCTTGAAAATGAGCAGGACTTCCCGCTTCCACTCGAGGGAGAGCGCGCTAGCCGGCGTCTCCGCGTCGAACTCCCAATCCAGTCCTGTCAGCATTCGCGCGGCCGTCTCGCGAAGTTTCCCCACAAAGTCGTCGGCACCCGCCATGCCCGGCTTCATAAGCCATACAATATCGCGCATGGAGGCGGCCGTTTCGCGAGCGACACGGTTGATCTCGGCCAGATCTTGATGGGAGTCGCCTGTCTCCTTTTGTGCAAGCTGGCTGAGCAGGGCGATGGTGCCCAGATTGCTCCCGATCTCGTCGTGCAGGTCACTGGCGATTCGCTGGCGCAGCGCTTCCACTTCATTCTTTCGGATCCACGCGCGACGCTGCAGCCACCAGACGAAAGCGATTGCCAGAACGAGCAGCACCACGAGAGCCCAGCGCGCTACGGCGGTGGCAAACCCAGCGAGTTGGAGCCGTCTTTCTACCTCTATCTGCCCCAGTTGGTGCTCAATCTCGCGCCGGCGGGAGAGCCCCCGCAACCAGCCCTCAACCTCGAGGATGCGTCCCTGACTGTTAAATCCATCTACAAGAAACCGCCGCGACCAACTGGGCGCCTCGATGCCATCCAGCGCCGTTACCGCCGCGCCGAGAGCCACATTCTTGCCACCGGAATACGTCTCCAACTCCGCCAACGCGAAGATGAAATCGTTTGTGCGCGCCCACAGCTTGGTCGCCGTCATGCGAATGAAACGCGCCCGGATTTCGCGCACCGGAAGCACCACCGGATTTTCCGCCGGGTTCACAAATTCCGTCTGAGTGCGATCAAGGAGCATCACGGCGTGCTCGAAGTTCGCGTCGTTGGAAGCCTCGACCTTGAAGCACGGTGGAAAGCCAAACCCACGACGCGCGGGAAAATCTTTTGGGCGCGCTGGATAAAGGCGGACCTCATCGAGCGGATATTCGTCGCCGAGATCGACCTGCACCCATTTCACTTCGTCGGAAGATCGCGCGGTACGCGCATGCCACCCGTTTCCCGGCGCGGGCATGATCTCCACCGGCGCGCCCAGCACACTTTGTCCATCGGTGGCGTTGGCTGGCTCCCAAGTCGGCGGATTGTTGTAGGCATCACTCGCGGTGACCGGGGCGTCTGCAGCGACATTCAGCCCCCCGCGCAGGACGAAGACTTCTCCCAATGCAAACAGGGCGAGATCGTCGCGCGGCCACAGGCGCGTCGCGGTGATGCGAATGCACCTTGCACTGGCGCTCGGCGTGGACAGGAAAACCGGTGCATTGCCGGGATTCGGGAAGTCCGCGTCGTCGAACGCCGCGAGCAAACGCGGCTCCGAAAAGGCCGGATCATCCGAGGCTTCCACGCGAAAGCGCAACGGAAAGCCAAAGCCCGGGCCCGGGTGTGCACCGTAGGCGACATCCACGGGAACGAGCACCACGGAATCGAATGAAGTTTCCCGGCCCAAGTCCACCTGCAGCCACTTGGTCGCATTGGCACTGCGGGCGAATTGGCTGTGCCACCCGATGCGTTCGCTCTGCTGCGACACGGGCGCCTGCGGCAGGGCGGCCAACTCGTCACGCAGCCTTCTGTCACGCTCGGCAAGTTGCCTATACTCCCTGCTCAACACACGTGCGGCGGGCTCCATCCATCGCTTCTCCTGTGCCTGTGCCTTCGGCGTCAGCCATGCTGCCCATGCAAGGAGCAACAACAGCAGACAACGAGAGCACATGGCTGCGAGCAGACTCGCTCTTCGCCATTCAGGCAAGCAACTCATCGATGACCTCGCCGTGCACATCGGTGAGCCGCCGCTGAATCCCGTTGTGGTAAAAACTCAGCTTCTCGTGATCGAGGCCGAGCAGCTGTAGCGCCGTGGCGTGCAGGTCGTAGCAGTAGGTGGGATGCTGCGCCGCCTTGAACCCGAGCTCGTCCGTGGCTCCGTAGGCGACACCACCCTTGATCCCGCCACCCGCCAGCCACGCGGTAAACGCGCCGGGGTTGTGATCCCGCCCCCCCTTGCCTTGCGCAGCAGGTTGGCGTCCGAATTCCGTCGTGCAAATGACCATCGTCGAATCAAGCAGGCCGCGTTGCCGCAGGTCCTTTAGCAATGCCGCCGCTCCATTATCCAGAATCGGCCCCCAATATCCGTGATCCCGTACAAGGTCTTCGTGCGAATCCCAGTTTGGGCGAATCTTTTTCGCCGTGGTGTTTT
>JBGGMZ010000425.1:0-4353 GCA_041287745.1 Chthoniobacter sp.
CTCTCTTTCCGATTGAGCGGCTGTGTCTCGAGGATGGCCATGATGTTCTGCTCGACGGTGAGTTTGCGGAAGATCGATTCTTCCTGCGGCAGGTAGCCCATGCCGAGCCGCGCGCGCTTGTACATCGGGAAATCAGTCACTTCCTTTTCGTTGAAGAAGACGCGGCCGCTATCCGGCCGGACGAGACCCACGACCATGTAGAAGCTCGTCGTCTTGCCCGCACCGTTGGGACCGAGGAGGCCGACGATCTCACCGTTGTGGCAGTTGATGTCCACACCGTTCACCACGGCGCGACCGCCGTAAGTTTTGACCAGCTTTTCCGTCCGCAGGACCTGCTGGCCAACGGTCTTTTTCTTTTTCGACTCTACAGTGATCATTAGCGAGTGGCGGGCCCGGGGGTAGCCGAGTTGTTGGTCTGCTTGTCCCGGTCGCTATCCACGATCAGCGTTCGGTGCGGGCCATGCGCCTCCATGCGGCCGTCGCGGTTCAGCTTCATCCACGTTTCTTGAGCGGTGGCGATGCAGCGGTTTGTACCTTGGGTCACATCCGGCATGCCATAGAGATAAATGTCGCCATTGGAGGAATAGTACTCCGCACGATCGGCGAGGCCGATGCCGTGCGTGATCGAGCCATCGGCTTCCACTTTGTCCTGCGTAATGCGCACGCGCCGATCACTGGTGGTTACGGCCACGGCCTTGTCCAGGCCGCTGCTCTTCTTTTTCGGCACAGCTGCCGGATCCCCCGGAGCGGGAGTCCCTTTCGCGGTGGGGCTCGGCGTCACCTTGGCAAGTGGCACATTGACGGGCTTCGGAGCGGCTGCTTCCCCTTTCGGCGCTGCTGTGGCAGACTGCTCCTCTTTCTTGAGATAAGCAGTGAGCTTGTCGCACTCGACGTTGAACTGCGGGTCTTTCACCACCACGTCTTTGACAAACACAGCGATGTTGGACTTCTGGTCGAAGGTGGCCTCGATCGCAGTGATCTCGGTCATATTGGTCACCTGCTTGTCGCCCGTTTTTGTCGGACCTTCCGAGCCGTCCGCCGTGAGCTTGTCGCCGGGCAGCTTGATCACAGTACCCGAGGAGTTTTGTTTGATCACCGCGCCTCCGGGAGGAGTTACCGGCAGCGCCGACGGGTTGACCGGAAGCACGGACGGAGCCGACTTCGACGGGGTGATCGCTTCGATCTGCCGGAGCAGATCATTTTCCGACAGCGGTTTAGGTGTAGCATTCTCCGCCAGCGCGGGCACGCACACAGCGACTGTGGCGAGGAAAAGAGGAAGTCGATTCTTGATCACTTTTTAATGGCGCAGGGGTGTTAGTTTATCGGGCTTGATGTCGATCGTGCCGGAGCGGGACGGCGGAGTCTTAAAGCCGTCAGGCTTCATGTTGGAATCGTCGCTCTGCGGCTTGGATGACGACTCCTTCGATGTCGACTCCTTCGGTTTCGCAGAATCGTCGCTTTCGGTGCTCTCTTTGAGATTGTAGATGAGCATCCGCACGCCACCGCCCAAGGCTCCCTGCTTGGTATTGGTGTAGAAAATCATCGTCTCTCCCTGAATCTCGAAATCATCCCGCGAGATCTTTACGTGGTAATCGGTGCTGATCGCGCTGGTGTCGGTGTTGTAGACCGATGTCGGCAGGTTGATCTTCATGTCTTTCGCGCCAGCATCGTTGTAGGTCAGCACGTCCATGTCGGTCATGCGGATGAGCGCGTCTTCGATGCGCGAGGCGACGGCGATCTGGAAATCCATCTGCCGTTTGCCGGCTTCGTCGAAATAGGGAATGAAGAGCCCCTTGGAGTCGTGACCCTTGACCACGGGAATCTGAATCTTGGGCGGCGGCGCGGGCGCGTCCGGGGAGTCCGGGTTGGGGGTCGCCTTTGACCCCTTGTTTTTCTTCGACTTCTTGCCGGGGTCCTTCGTGTCCTTGCTATCCGGCTTCGGCGACTTGGAATCGTCGGTCTTGTCGCCCAGCGCCGTGGTCGCGACCAACGCCGCGGCGAGCACCGCGATATGCTTAACGAACGAGGTCATGAATCTGCCGTAATTGTTTCAACAATGTGGCCAATTGTGCTAGCGGAATCTGATTGGGGCCATCCGACAGCGCCTTGGAGGGATCTTCGTGCGTTTCAATGAAAATGCCATCGCAACCTGCGGCAGCCGCCGCGCGCGCGAGCACGGGAGCGAGCACGCCGTCGCCGCTCGTCTTGTCGCCACCGCCGCCTGGACGCTGCACGGAGTGCGTGGCATCGAACACCACGGGGTAGCCAGCCTCACGGATCCAGTAGAGAGAGCGCATATCGGCCACGAGGTTATTATACCCGAAAGTGGTGCCGCGTTCCGTGAAAAAGAATTGGTCGTTCCCGAAGGCGATGAGTTTGTCCGCGATATTCTTCACATCCCACGGGGCGAGGAACTGGCCTTTCTTGACGTTTACCACACGCTTTGTCTCCGCCGCGGCTTGAATGAGATCGGTCTGGCGGCAGAGAAAGGCTGGGATCTGGAGGATATCGATGTACTCGGCCGCGATCTTCACCTCCTCGGGCGAGTGCACGTCGGTGGTGACCGGCACGCCGAGCTCACGCCCGATATTCGCCAGGATCTGGCAACCGCTTCGCACGTCGAGACCGCGGAAGGATTTCACCGAAGTCCGGTTGGCCTTGTCGTAGCTGGCCTTAAAGACGAATTGGATGCCGACTTCGCTGGCGATGGCCTTTATCTTGCGAGCCATGTCCCAGACAAAGTCTTCCGACTCGATCACACAAGGGCCGAGGATATAGAGAGGTTCCGGACCGCCAAGACGGCAGGACCCCACGGGGATCAAAGGAGGTGACACTGCAGCTTTAGGATCCGTAGCTCTTCGTGAAACGCTTGCGGCCTTCCTCGGGCGGCGGCTCGGGAGCTGCCGCCGGAGCGGGTTCGGGCGCGGCAGCCTGCGGAGCGGGCGAGGCGGGTTCGGCTTCGGGGACGGCGGCGGGCGCCGGGGCATCAAGGTCGGGCGCGAGCGACTCGCCGGGGTGATAGCCCTCGGTGCGCGAAGCCACGTGAACGAAAGCCATCTCCATCTGCTCTACCGCGCTGTCGATCACGCGCTGCTCGTCGGGGCTGAGATTGCCGGCCGTCTTGGCGCGGATGACGGCAAGCTGGTCGATGAACATCTTGGCCAGCGGGATATTCACCTGCGGTTCGCCGACTCGGGGGTCGGTGATCTGGCCGAGGCACAGTGCAGCGTTCTGTGCCTGCATCATGACGAACTCGATGAAGATCTGCGTCATTTCACCTGCCTGCGTATTGGTTTGGACTTCGGCCATAGGGGGTAAGACTACGCGTTGGTCAGGGTCGGTGCGAAGGAAATTTTAGTGAGGAGAGCCGCGGTAAAACGGCGCCAGCTCGCGAGATGGCTCAGGAGCGTCAAGGCAATTACTTGAAGTAAACCCTGATCGAGGCAGTGAATAAACGTCACCACATCGCGAATAGGTCTTTTTTTCGATGGTTCCTCACCGTCTTCGGCTTCCGCATTCTCCGCACTCTCTTGGGAGAAGTTGCGCTGGCCGCCGGCGCTGCCGCCGCGTTCTTGGGCATTGGAAGTAAGGAGCAAGGAAGCGATAGCCGTGGCACGCACGCGCAGGTATTCGGCAAGCCATGCGGCGTTATCAACGCTGAGGCTGCCGCATCTGGAAACTGGATATCGCAGTCGGCCACCGCCCCGAAAAGTTAATCTGAGAACGGCGAGGGCATGTGCCACCCCGGGATTGTCAAAACGCGGCCACGGCTGCTCCGGATGAGTGTCGCAAGAGACGATCTCGTCTATGTATTATTTGTTTATACACGACATATTCACAAGCCGTTGCTGCTAAACCATTAGCGAATTAGGCATGAGCCTTCTTGAAACGCAAATTGTGTTAGTCTACGCTCAGCGCAGTTATGGAATACAAAGATCCGGAACAGCTGCAGAGAGAGATTCTTGAGCTTCAAACATGGAAACGCCATCAGGAAGCGTTTGAGGCGGCGCAGGCGGCGAGCCGGCGCGAGCCGCCTGAAGAATCGAATGGTACGGGCCTCGCCGTAGCGTTTGGGGTGTTCCTGCTCATCGCGTTTCTTATTGGGAACGACATCATTCCCCTCAATAAGCTCGATAAGATCTTTCCTCCGCCCTCCGGCGTGCCGACTTCCGAACAGTCCGCTGCCTTTGAGTCCAAGAAGGAACACGAGGAAGATTCGGAACACTCGAAGGAAGCGATGGCTGAGGCAGTGTCAACCGCTGGCGAGGAGGCCTCGAAGGAGATGAGCAAGAAGGTCGACCCATTGCACGCTGTCGTTGTGCCCGCCACCCCAGTTCCGAGGGCGAAAATGGA
>JBGGMZ010000426.1:0-14129 GCA_041287745.1 Chthoniobacter sp.
GAAACGGGGCGACCACCGCTGCGGTGTCATCCGTGCTCCCATCATCCACGATTTTCAGTTCCCAATCTCGCATCGATTGCGTTTGGACACTGGCGATCACTTCGGGGAGGAAGCGACCGCGGTTCCAAGTGGCGAGCACCACGCTGACACGCGGGCTGGCAGGCTGGGCCTCTGCTTTCGCCACTCTCCGGTTCCCGATGCCAAAACTTCTCGTAAACAACCGCTCCCATTCGCCGCGCTTTGTTTCCGCGCTGTCGACCCTCTTTTTCAAATCGTCTACCAAACGGCGGGCCACTTCCGTTTGCTTGTCCATCTCAAGGCGTTGGTTTTCGAGACTCGCCTGCAGAACCTGCAAGGTGGCCTGAAACGCTCTCGCCTCTGTTTCCTGAGCCTGCCGCGCTTCGTGGACGTGGCGCTCGAGCGCTACGATGCGATCCTTGAGGCGGCCGAGCCCAAATAAGCGGAAGCTCATATTTTACGGATCGAAGTCGCTGCGTTCCCCGACGTAAGGGTTCGTCTGCCGCTCGATCCCCACCTTCGTCGCCGGCCCGTGCCCGGGTAGCACGGTTACATCATCGCCGAGCGGGAAAACCTTCTCCTTGATCCCCCGGAAGAGCAGCGCGCCATCGCCACCGGGCAGATCCCAGCGCCCGACACCACCGGCAAACAGCACATCCCCGCCGAAAAGCACCGCTTCCTTCTTGTCCAGAAAGCACAAACTGCCCGGACAATGCCCCGGCACGAGCAAAACCCGGAATTCCCGGCCCTCAATGACGAGCGAATCCGTCTCATCAATGTGAAATCCGGGCGAAATCGGCTCGATTTCCCAGCCAAACCCAAATTCCTTGAAAAAATTCCGCTCCGTCACCATCGGCTCGGTCTCGCCATGATATCCCACCAGGCATTCATGCTCCTTTTGAATGCGCGCCGCATCCCACACATGGTCGATGTGTCCGTGGGTCAGCAGGAGGGTGGAGACCCGGTATCCCTGCTCCTTCAGCCAGTCCGCGGCGCCTTGGGGCGCATCGACCAAAATACCGCAATCGGTTAAAAAGAAACAGTTGGTATCAAAGATTCCGCCGGTGAATGTATCGAGTTGCATGAGTAAGCACGGTTCTTGCAACCGTGAGTGCGCCCCCTGACGAAGCAGTACTAGTCGCCAGACTGCAAGTTTATGAAGTCTGGTTTGCTCTTTTATTGATTTCTGTCACGTTGATCAGCCGTTCCCAAGACCAACTTCGTTTCGATGAAACATCTCCTCGCCTTTGTTGCCCCGCTGGCTTTGACCGCGGTGCTCGGTGTAGCCAGCCTTCGGGCCGATCAACCCGATCCGGGCCAGATCGAAATTTCCGTCGGGCGATTGCTCGAGCAGGGGCACTACAGTCGGATGAAGCTCGACGAGAAGGTCTCGCAGCGCTTCCTGAAGTACTACCTCGAGGCGCTCGACTACAATCACCTCTACTTCACCCAGAAAGACGTCGACCTTTTCACTGCCAAGTATGGCAATACGCTGAATAACGACGTCCTGCTCGGCAATCCCGACCCGGCCTTCACCATCTTCAACATCTACAAGAAGAAGGTCGAAGACCGTATCGCGAAAATCAAAGAGCTGCTCACCCAGAAATACGACTTCACCAGCAATCGCTCCGTGGAGGTCAATCGCCAAAAGGCTTCCTGGCCGAAGGACGACGCGGAGGCGGACTTGCTTTGGAAAGACCGTATTGAAGGCGAGCTCCTGCAAGAGACGCTGAACAAGCACGCCAGCGACACCCCGGTGAAGGTCCTCACCCGCCGCTACGACCAGGTCCTGCGCTACCTTCACGAGCAGAACAAGGAAGACATCATCAAGGGCTTCCTCACCACGCTCGCCCAGACTTACGATCCGCACTCGGAGTACATGAGCAAGAGCGAGCTGGATAATTTCCAGATCAACATGCGCCTCTCGCTCGTCGGCATCGGCGCGGTGCTCCATTCCGAAGATGGCTACGCCAAGATCGCTGAGCTCGTGCCCGGTGGCCCCGCGGCCAAGGATGGCCGTCTCAAGGTGGGCGACAAAGTTGCCGGCGTGGCGCAGGGCGAGAAGGATTTCGTCGACGCCGTGGACATGAAGCTCGACAAGGTCGTGGAGATGATTCGCGGCAAGAAGGACACAGTGGTCCGCCTGCAGGTCATTCCCAGCAGCGCGACTGATCCATCGGTCCGCAAGGTCATCGAGATCAAGCGCGACGAGATCAAGCTCAAGGAGCAGGAGGCCAAGGCCGAGATCATCGAGCGTCCGGGTCCTGATGGGACTCCCATCCGCCTCGGCTGGATCATCCTTCCCTCCTTCTACGCCGACATGGAGCACAGCGGCGCCGCCGGTGCGAAGAGCACCACCAAGGACGTCCTCGCCCTCATCAATCGCCTCAAGCAAGAACACGTCCAGGGCATCGTCATGGATCTGCGCAAGAATGGCGGCGGCTCGCTGGAAGAAGCGGTGAACCTCACCGGCCTCTTCATCAAGCGCGGCCCCGTGGTGCAGGCCAAGGATAGCAACGGCAACATCCACGTTTCCAAGGATCGCGACCCGTCGATCGCCTGGGATGGACCGCTCATCGTCTGCTGCAATCGCCTCAGCGCCTCGGCCAGCGAAATCTTCGCCGCCGCGATGCAGGACTACAATCGCGCCGTCATCGTGGGCGACGCCAGCACCTTCGGCAAAGGCACGGTGCAGACGATGCTGGAAATCGGCCGCATCATGCCGTTCCTCGGCAGCGGCGGCAATGAAGCCGGCGCCCTCAAGCTCACCATCCAGAAGTTCTACCGCATCGCCGGTGGCTCCACGCAGCACAAAGGCGTTGAATCCGACGTGCGCCTGCCCTCGCTCTTCGATCGCGCGGAGATCGGCGAAAGCGCTCTCAAGGGACCGCTGCCTTACGATACCGTGCCGCCGGTTGACTTCGACAAGTGGGAACGCCCGCTCTTCAAGAACGACCTGAAGCAGCGTTCCGCTGCCCGTGTGGCCGCCGATCCGGAATTCGGCTACATCACGGCCGATCTTGAGGAAGTGAAGAAGCACCTCGCTGAAAACAAGGTCTCGCTGAACATCCAAGGCCGTCGCGCCGAACTCGACGAAGACAAGGCCAAGCGCGACAAGCGCACCGCCGCTCGCGAGAAGACCAAGCAGCCCGACGCGAAGACCTATGTCGTGACGCTCGACAATGTGGCCAAGCCCGACCTGCAGCAGGTGAAGTTCGACAAGAGCGACAAGAAGGTTGCCGACGGCGCCGCCCCGGCCACCACGACCGATGATGATGCCGCTGCCGACGACGAAGAGGCTTCCAACAAGTCCGAGCGCGTCGACCCGATCAAGACCGAGACGCTGAACATCCTCAACGACCTCATCGACCTTTCGCGCAACCCCAAAACCGCGACCGCCAGCACGGGAAAGTAGGAAAGGGACGAGCACCCGCGGCCGGTGGCCAAACCGCGGGAAAGAAGTAGCGAGCGATCGGTGATCATACGGTGGTCACTCGAAAGCTTGGGCGTTGTATGGCGCCACCCACTACCATGGAGGTCCTAACCCTTCGAATTGGACGATGGGCAATCTGCTGACGGCCGCATGATCACTCGGAAGCCCACGATGAAGTGAGGTCGGGTGGTCAGTGAAAGCCCGATGGTCACTTGGAGGCTAATCTGTCACTTGGAGGCCAGTCCGCCCCATCGCTCCGCGATGAGAAGATGCAACGGATTGCGAGTCCCTCGGGCGGCAATTGCAAACCGCCTCTCGGTGAGTCCAATCTGCCATCTGCCATCGCCGATCGGCAATTTTCCGGCTCACTCCCCAAACCGAGCCTGCACCTGCAACGCCGACGTGACCGAGACCTGAATATCCCGCAGCTTGATTCCGCCAGGGAGAAACGCAAACAGCGGAAACACCTTCCCCTCAAGCTGCTGCAGCCGCGGCTTCAAAAAGCTTCCCGCCAGATTCATCACCATGGCGTCGCCATCGAGCGCTAGCGAAGACAGGCGCGCATTGAATTCATCATCGATCTCCAGCCGCCCGGTCAGCGCCAGCGTCGCGCTCATGATGAATACTTTCGCTGTCACCTCGGCGCGGAATGCCACCGCCCGCGGCCCTTCCTGGGTGAGCGTGAGCTTGGTCTTTTTGATCTCAATGCCCTGCTTCTTCGCCGCCTCCGCGGCAAACGAAAGCAGGAGGCCTTCCAATGCTTCGATTTCCGCCTTCACCGACACCGAACCATCCTTCGCGCTCTCCAGCACGAGGCTGCCATTCTTCGGTTCGCCGGTGGTGACCAACTTCACAGCATCCGCCTCCAGTCGCGCCTCCAGCGCTGTTTTTTCGAAATACACGGGCTCACCAAAAAGCGCGAAATGCCCGATCTCCACCGGGTCCGACTTCTCCCCAGTCACCGCGCCAAGGCGATTTTCCCGCGACACCTCCGTGCCGGTGAGGTCGATACTGAGTTTGGTCAGTTGAGGATATCCGCCCTCCGCGCTGATCGCGCGGAGCGCCAGCCCTTTCGAATCAAACCCGCCGCGCAGCGCGGTCGCGAGTTCATCGGCAGTTTTCGGAAATGTATCGGCAGAAATCGGAAGCATCGGGCGACCGTCGAGTGCGCGCCCCGCAGCGTCAAGCTTTCGAAGTTACTTCAGCATCTTCAACAACCCCGGCCGGGCCTTCGGCAATCGATGATACGCCCGCCCGATCGCCACCGCCGGAGTGACATTTTCCTGCCCCTGAATGCCGAGCAGTCGCACGAGTTCCGACTCGAAATGCAACAGCGCTTTCAACGAAGCCGGTTTCTCATTCAAGTGTCCGAACGCTCGCGCCAACAAATCGTGCAACTCCGGCGCCGGGTGGTCCGTCTCCGTGACCAACTCGATCAGTTCCACGAAATACGAGGCCATCGCCACGCGCGGGTAGTCCAGCCGCAGTCCTTCGTGCGGATTGCGCAAGACCACCTCGCGCAGCATGTGCAGTTCGCTGCGGCGGCTGCGGGCGAATTGAATCTCGCAGTCGAAAAAGAGATCGAGCAACCCGGCGAACCGGCTCTTCGGCTGCCGCGCGCCCCGGGCCACCGTCTGGATCTTCCCATGCGCCTCCGTGAACCAAGTCACGATCAAGCTCGTCTCAGTGAGCTTGGTCTTGCGGAGCAAAATGGCAGGAGTGGTTTCCAAGGACGCGAAGGTCGGGGGCAGCGGTGTTCACTCCCAACCTGCGCCCCAGCTTCCCTCGGCGGCAAGCGCGTTATGTCGCCCCGATTTGACAAATCCTGGCGGTGCGATACAATGGCGCCGTTCTACAGCATCGAGGACGGCCTCGATGTTCACCGAAAATTCAGGGACGACCCTGGCAATTTGCCAATCGAGTCATGCCTTGGATTCTCCTCCTTATCGCCGGTCTCTTTGAGATCGTTTGGGCTGTAAGCCTCAAATACACAGACGGATTTACCCGTCTACTGCCCACGGTGGGCAACTTCCTCGCGCTGCTGGTCAGCATCTCCTTCCTCGCCGCTGCCGCCCGGTCACTCCCGATCGGAACGGCCTATGCCATCTGGACGGGGATCGGCGCTGTGGGCACGGCGCTCGTAGGCTGTCTGCTTCTGGGCGACCCCTCCTCGTTCCCGCGTTTTTTGTGCATGGGCTTCATCGCCATTGGCGTCATCGGTCTCAAATTCACGTAGTCCCGCATCCTTGGAATCCAGAGTAATCCAACCCAATCGTGCTGAATCGTGCCTGCATTTTCCTCGAGTGGGCTCAATTGAATCGCGCCAAGGACGCAAAGGACGCCAAGGTCGAAAGGGCGCAGAAGCCCCCCTTGGCGTTCTTGGCGCCCTTGGCGCGAACCATTCCAGGCTCAACCCACCAGTTCGCTGGCACTCCAGAGTAATCGTGGTCAATCGTGCCTAATCGCACCTCCCAATTTTTACATTCCCCTTGGTGGATAATGCGACCATTGGACCGACGAAATTCGGCAGCCATCTCTCCTCCCTTCCACGCCGTTTCATCCCGAGTAAACCCCACCAGATCCCAATAAATCCCACCTTTGAATTTCCGGCTGACGCCGCAGGCCCGTCCCTGTCCTTGACTAAACTGGCCCAGTCCCTACTCTCTCCGCTCCTCAAAATATGACACTTAATATCGCTGCACTCAGCAAAGCGGCCGCCGAGGCCCGGGGCCTCGCCATGGACGCCGTTCACAAATGCGCCTCCGGTCACCTTGGTCTTCCTCTCGGTTGCGCGGAAATCGGCGCCGTTCTCTGGGGCCAGGCCCTGCGTTACAACCCGAACGAGCCGAAGTGGTTGAATCGCGACCGTTTCATCCTCAGCGCCGGCCACGGCTCCATGTTCCTCTACAGCTGGCTGCACCTCGCCGGCTACCCGAGTGTCGACATCGAGCAGGTGAAGAATTTCCGCGCCCTCGGTTCGCACACCCCCGGCCACCCCGAATTTCATGAGACCCTCGGCGTCGAAGCCACCACCGGACCCCTCGGTCAGGGCGTGGCGAACGCTGTCGGCTACGCCGTCTCCCAGAAGATGGCTGCGGCG
Source organism: Chthoniobacter sp. (assembly GCA_041287745.1). GTDB lineage: Bacteria > Verrucomicrobiota > Verrucomicrobiia > Chthoniobacterales > Chthoniobacteraceae > Chthoniobacter. The sequence continues at coordinate 6,552 of JBGGMZ010000426.1, forward strand.
AAGTACAACACCAAGGACCACACCCTTTTCGACAACCACATCATCGCTCTCGCCGGCGACGGTTGCATGCAGGAAGGCGTCGCCATGGAGGCCATCGCCTTTGCGGGCCACTTCAAGCTCGATAACCTCATCCTCTTTTACGATTCCAACGACGTCACCCTCGACGCGATGGCCAAGGAGACGCAAAGCGAAGATGCCGCCAAGCGTTTCGAGGCGCTGGAGTGGAGCGTCCAAACGATCGATGGCAACAACATGGAGCAAGTCCTCCATGCGTTCGAGCGCGCCAAGGTCGGCACGGGCAAACCACACCTCATCATTGCCAAGACCATCATCGGCCAGGGCATCCCGGAAGTCGCCGGCACGGCCAAGGCCCACGGTGAAGGCGGCGCGAAGTTTGTCGACGCCGCGCGCAAGGGCCTCGGTCTTCCCGAGGGCGAGCACTTCTTCGTCAGCAAGGAAACGCAAGCGTTCTTCGCCGAGCACGGCAAGAAGCTGAAGGAAGACTACGAAGCGTGGTCCAAGACCTACGCGGCGTGGATCAAGGCCAACCCCGAGCTGGCCAAGGAACTCGACGCTTCGCTGAAGAACGAGATTCCCGCTGACCTGCTCTCCCGCATCCCGGAATTCCCGGCCGACGCCAAGATCGCCACCCGTAAAGCGGGCAGTGACGTCCTCCAGGCCGTGGCCAAGGCCGTGCCGTCCCTCATCGGCGGCAGCGCGGATCTTTACGGCTCGACGCTGAACTACATCAACGACGCCAAGGACTTCAACGCCGGCAACCCGAGCGGACGCAACATCCGCTTCGGCATCCGTGAGCACGGGATGTGCGGCATCCTGAACGGCCTCGCCTACGACGGCATCTTCCGTCCGAGCGGCGCGACCTTCCTCGTCTTCGCCGACTACTGCCGTCCGTCCATCCGCCTCGCGGCCCTCAGTGGCCTCGGCGTGATCTACATCTTCACTCACGACTCCGTGGGCGTCGGTGAAGACGGCCCGACCCACCAGCCGGTGGAAACGGTCAGCGGCCTGCGCGTCATCCCGCACCTCGACGTCATCCGTCCGGCCGATCCGGAAGAAACCGCCGGCGCCTTTGCCGCTGCGCTCCAGCGCACGAATGGCCCGACGCTCCTCGCACTCTCCCGTCAGGTGTTGCCGAACCTCAACGACACCCCGATCCAGACCCGTCGCGAAGGCGTGCTCAAGGGCGGCTACGTTCTCGTGAAGGAAACCGGCGAGCTCAAGACCATCCTCCTCAGCGCAGGCAGCGAAGTGCAGCACGCGGTCGCCGCGGCCAAGACGCTCGGCGAAGGCGTGCGCGTCGTCAGCGTGCCCAGCTTCCTCCGTTTCGACGCCCAGCCGCAGGCCTACAAGGACGAGGTGCTCCCTCCCTCCTGTCGCCGCCGCGTGGCCATCGAAGCCGGTGTCTCCGCTCTCTGGTACAAGTATGTCGGTCTCGACGGCAAAGTCGTTGGCATCGATCGCTTCGGCCTCAGCGCTCCCGGCAACAAGGTCATGGAAGTGCTCGGCATGACCGCGCAATCCGTGGTCGACGCCGTGAAGTCCCTGTAAATCCCAGCCGCCTTCCGGCTACCGCCGCCCTCGGCGCTGGATTCCATGTGACACAGTTTCCCGGATTTGGGGTGGCAAAACCCCAAACTCCGGTGGACTCTAGCCACCCCTTTTCCACCGCCTATTTCGACCATGACTCCCGACCAAATCGCCCAAGCCAACGCGGAACTCCGCGACAAATCGCCCCTCGATATTGTCCGCTGGGCCATCTCCCAAGGCGGCCGCCCCGTCGTCTCGACGAATTTCCGTCCTTACGAAGCGGTCATCCTGCACCTCGTCACGCAAGTGCAGCCGGATATCCCGGTGCTCTGGGTTGATCATGGTTACAACAAGCCCGCGACCTATCAGCATGCCGAGGAGTTGAAGAAGCTGCTCAAGCTCGATATCCGCGGCTTCGTGCCGAAGGTGACCGCTGCGCATTACGACGCCGTCTTTGGCGGCGCGCCCGAGCCGACTCCCGAGAATGAGGAGCGTATCAAAGCCTTCAGCACCACGATGAAGCTGGAGCCTTTCCAGCGCGGCATGAAGGAGCTCGCGCCCACCGTGTGGATCACCGCCCTGCGCAAGGTCCAGAACCCGAACCGCGCCGGCCTCGATATCGTCAGCCACGACGCGAACTTCGGTTCGCTCAAGGTCAGCCCTGTCTTCCATTGGACCGACAAGGACATGCACACTTATCTCACCGAGCATAATCTACCGAACGAGTGGGATTACTTTGATCCCGCCAAGGCCGATGAAAAGCGCGAGTGCGGCCTGCACGCCTCGTGGGGTGGTAAAGCGGTGGCCAGCGTTTGAATGCGATGAGTAGTTCCTACCAGCTCGATCATCTTCAATATCTCGAGACCGAGTCGATCCACATCATGCGTGAGGTGGCGGCGGAGTTTGAGCGTCCGGCCATCCTCTTCTCGGGTGGCAAGGATTCCATCTGCCTCCTGCGTCTCGCGGAGAAAGCATTTCGTCCGTCGGATATTCCGATGCCCTTCCTCAACGTGGATACCGGGCATCACTTCCCTGAACTGAATGAATTCCGCGACCGTCGTGCCGCGGAACTCGGGGGCAAGCTCATCATCCGCAAGGTCGAGGACGCCATCGCCTCCGGCATCGCGGTGCCCACGCCTGGCGAGATCAGCCGCAACCGGTTGCAAATCCCCACGCTGCTCGCGGCGATCGAGGAGTTTCAGTTCGACTGCGCTATCGGCGGCGCCCGCCGAGATGAGGAGAAGGCTCGTGCCAAGGAACGCTTCTTCAGCTTCCGCGATTCCTTCGGCCAATGGGATCCGAAGAACCAGCGCCCGGAAATCTGGAATCTCTACAACGCCCGTGTGAATCCCGGCGAAAACATGCGCGTCTTCCCGCTCTCGAATTGGACGGAGATGGACATCTGGGAATACATCAAGCGTGAGAAGCTCGAGGTGCCGACGATCTATTTCTCCCACAAGCGCCAGTCGGTGCGCCGTGGCGGCCAGTGGCTGCCTGTGACGGACATCCTGCCGCCGAAGGAGAAGGAAGAAGTGCGCGAGATGGTGGTGCGCGTCCGCACCATCGGCGACATCATCAGCACCGGTCTCGTGGAGAGTCCGGCCAATACGGTCGATGACATCATCGCCGAAATCGCCGCCGCCCGGGTCACCGAGCGTGGCTCCCGCGCGGACGACAAGGCGAGCGAAGCCGCGATGGAAGACCGCAAGAAGCAAGGATACTTTTGAACGACCCGATGTCAGCCCATCCAGTTGAGATATTGCGCTTTAATACGTGCGGCTCCGTCGACGACGGCAAGTCCACGCTCATCGGCCGTCTGCTCTACGATTCGAAGAACCTCATGGAGGATCAGATCGAAGCGCTGGAGCGTTCCGCCGATATCACCGGTGGCGGTCAGATCAATCTCGCCAACCTTACGGACGGTCTGCGCGCCGAGCGGGAGCAGGGGATCACGATCGATGTGGCCTATCGCTACTTCGCCACGCCGCGCCGCAAGTTCATTGTCGCCGACACGCCGGGGCACGTGCAGTACACGCGCAACATGGTCACCGGCGCCTCGACGGCGAACATGTCTGTGGTGCTCGTGGATGCCCGGCAGGGTGTGATCGAGCAGACGCGTCGTCACAGCTACCTCGCTGCGTTGCTCGGCATTCCGCACGTCGTATTTGCGGTCAACAAGATGGACCTCGTGGGCTGGAAGGAAGAGCGATTCCTCGAGATTCTCGACGATATCGAAGCCTTTTTGCCGAAATTGGGTGTACTCAAGGATGTCAAGTTCATCCCCATCAGCGCGCTCAATGGCGACAACGTCGTCGAGCCTTCGGAGCACACGCCGTGGTATCAAGGCCCGACGCTGCTCGGCCATCTCGAGACCGTGCATATCGCCAGCGACTGGGACCTTACTGCCTTCCGCATGCCGGTGCAGTGGGTCAATCGCCCGAACAATCCGACCGATCCGCACCTCCACGATTTCCGCGGCCTCAGCGGCCAGGTGGCGCGCGGTCTGGTCAAGGTGGGCCAGCAGGTGATGATCCTGCCCGCCGGCATCAAGACGACGGTGAAGCAGATCTGGACTTACGATGGGCTCGTCGCCGAGGCCTTCGCTCCTCAGTCCGTGACGATTTGCCTGAAGGACGATCTCGATGTCAGCCGTGGAGACATGATCGTCGGCCTCGACAGCCTACCGGGCATGAGCTCGGAGTTGCGAGCGCATGTCTGCTGGATGAACCAGCGTCCTTTGCAAAAGGGCAAAAAGTATTTCCTCAAGCACGCCACGCAGACCGTGCAGGCGGTGGTGACGAGCCTCGACAACCGGATGAACATTCAGACGTTCGAACCTGAGTCCGAGCCTTCGGAACTCGGTATGAACGGCATCGGCGAAATCCATCTGCGCACGGCCAAGCCGCTCATCTTCGACGGCTACGCCACGAACCGATTGACTGGCTCTTTCATCCTCATCGAGCAGGGCAGCAACCAGACCGTCGCCGCCGGCATGCTCTTCCCGCCGACTGAGCCGGTGAAGCCGGAGTATCAGGACTTCGCGATTTAGGCTCACGCTTCGGTTGCAGTTGATGCTTCGCAATTGGCGAAGCGGTCCAAAAACCCTGTCATCCTGAGCGAAGCGGGGAATCATGGGCGGAGTCGAAGGATCTCACGCTTCCGTGGGCAGCGGTGGTGCGGAGCTTCGACCAAACGGCGCGTGACCACGCGCCCATGAGTCTCTCCGTCTTCGCCCGCGGAGATCAGAGGTCCTTCGCAAGCTCAGGATGACCGGTTGTTTGTTACGATGCGCTCGCTTCGCGAGCCGACGCTCAATGCCAGAACCGTTCCTGCAAATCCTGCGTCTTGGTTTTGAGCACGCCATTCCAGTGATGCCAGCGTTTTTGCCACGCTCCTGCATTACGCAGCCGCTCATAATCGGGAACAACCATGTGCTCAAAGAATGCCTGCCACCGCTGCGTGATTGCTGCGTAATCCGTCTCCTTCGCCCGCTCGCGTCCATTCGCCACCATGGCGCGTCGCAGTTCCGGTTCATCTCGCAAGCGCCGTAACGCCGCCACGAGATCCGGCACCGTGCGCGCTTCGAGGTAGTCGAGTTCCCCGCGCCGTTGCAGTTCATAAGCCGACTCGCGTCCAAGGATCGCCGGCACTCCCGCATGCCATGCGTTGAAGAGCTTGGTCGGCGGCTTGTTTGCATAGCGATGCTTCCCAACGAAGTCCCGAATCGCCACGACCACATCCACCTCGCTGAAGTCATGCCATTTCTCCGGCGGCACGTGGTTCCAGTTCAGCTTGAGCTCGCGCAGGATCGACTCCCACTCGCCCCCGCGTATTTCGCTGGCGATGCAGGCATCATCGCCGAAGAAGGCGGCGTTTTCCCAGCGATCGCCACGAGCTGGATCGCGCGGGATCAACCCAGGCTGTGGCCAGTGCGGCATGTAGACCGAGGGATACCAGGAATTGCGGGCCAGCTCGTTGAGGATGACATGCCAATGAGCAAAAGGATGAAACGTGGCATCGGCCCGCAGGCAGACAAACAACACGCCCGTCGGCGGAACGAAATCGCGAGGCACTGATTTGCGATGCGCGACCAGGATGCCCTCGGTGGGCAATTGATCCGACAGCTCGACATTGAGCCCCGCATCACGCAGCCGCTGGAAAGTTTGCACCGTCCAGGCATACACGCCGCCCCGCATGTAACCGCGAAAGCCGGCCCAATAGACATCCGGCGATTGCGGCATGTCGGCCGGAATGGGGCCCGGCAGATAGAAGCGAATGGTCGGCGACATGAAGCTGCCTAACACGCCCGATTTTCCGGCTCAGCGCAAGCATCCGCCCGTCGCGACAGCGTTTTGGAGTGCGGCGGTGCTCCGCCGCTTTTCGATGGAGTGTGAGAGATCCCAAGATGCCCGCCCGCAATTCCTTCCGAAAGCGGCGCAGCAGCGCCGCACTCCAAGACGCAAGCGGCTATCGTTTGGTCAAAGGGAGCGGCAAGAGTTTGCCAGCCACGATGGCCACCGCCCGCTCCGCAGGTCGCTGGCGCGCATAGGGCGACATGAAGCTGTAGTTGCGAATATCTCCACCGGCGGCCCAGCGCGAAAACGCCGGAAGCACGAGAAAATTTGCCCCCGCAACAAAGCACGGACACTTTACGTGGGAAGCCACGCCATCGGAGAGGCCGAATGCCGGATGCTCGTGACCAAGAATGACCCGACCACCCAGAGTGACATGCTCATTGAAACGCTTCTCGGCGACTTGTTCATCGGCTTCATCCCCGTGCAAGAGCAGATGCGGTCCCACGACTGCGCTGCTGTCGACTTCGAGGACAATGCCCGCGGTGAACAACGTCTCGGCCAGTTCACGATCGTGATTCCCACCAATGAGTCGCAGCCGGGCCCGCTCGCCGACATTCAACGCCAGCCAACGCAATTCCGTGTGCAACGCCGGTACATCCACAGCGCGATGCACGATGTCGCCGAGTAGGATGACCTCGTCCGGCTTGTATTTCTCCATCAGCCGCAGCAGCCGCTCGGTGGTGTCTTCACCGGTGTCGACGGGCAGTAGATTGCCTTCGGCGCGATGCGCCCAGGCGTAGCCGATGTGCAGGTCGGCCACGGCGAGGGTGCGCCACTCTTCCAGCCAGACAGCGCGTTCGGCGTCCAGCCAGATGCCGGGTTCAAGTTCCAGACGGGTGCGGTCCATTTTCAATTTCACTCCACCACTGATGATAGAGTCGTTCCATCGTTTCGTAAGGGTCTTCGACGAGCAGCGCTTCCTTGATCTTCGTCGCATACATGGCGAAGGAGAGCGGCGGCACCATGGCCACGCGGCGCAGGCGCACCGGCTTCTTGGCCTGGGCGATAAGAAAGGCGCGGGCGCCATCCGCATCGATGAAGGTCTGCAGGGCATCGCGCCTCGCCTCGCGCATGAGCACGTGTTCGGGTTCGTGCTCACGCAGGACATTGAAGATGACCTCAGAGGACCACTGCAATTTGCGGACGGATTTCTGCCGGTCGAAGTAGTTGCGATAAACCATCAGCCCGGTCTGGGCGGCATTGCGGAAGTGATACTTCAGCATCTCGGACTGGCGAAGCGCTTCATCCAGCGCCGCATCGAAACCTTCCAGCCGCAGCAGCTTCGGCAACTCTTCTTCCGTGAATCGCTGCCGCCGCGCGACGGTGAGCACGAAGCCGTAATCGTGCGGTGTGGCGATGGCATTGCCGCCGCGTGTTTCGCTCAGCCGGCGGGTGATCACGCGGGCCAGTGCGTCATTCGAGGTCCGGCCGATGAGCGAATGGAAGAAGTAATGCAGCCCTTCCTGCTCGGGATCGTCGAGTTCTTCCACGAGCAGAAAATCTGCAGTCGGAATCTCGGAGAGCCCATGCTGTGCAAGGTGCGTCTTGTGAATGATGTCCGCATTGGCCTGCCCGCAATCGAGCCGATCCGCAATCCACGCAGGAATACCTTCATCTCCTTTCTCCAAGGCAGCGCTCAGTTCCTTGCGGAAGAGATTGATCTCCTGCGCCACGC
>JBGGMZ010000427.1:0-4579 GCA_041287745.1 Chthoniobacter sp.
GAAAACGATTTCAAAACGCTCGCGGCCGACCGTTCCAAATGCCCCGTAGGTATTCACGAGGTTCAGCCGGTTGAAGGAGGTGTTCATCACCTGGCCGGGTGAGATGAGATTCGTCACCGGCTCGATGCTGAGAATTGCGACGACGAACGCCAGGGCCACCACGGCAAATTCCGCCGCCGGCGAGGATGGCCTGAGCGCGGCCGCGTCACCAGCGGCCTCGGCGCGTTGCACGAGAGCCCGGGGCAACAGTCGAGCCCAGAATGTGTCGTCAAAGCACGCGAGGCACGGGACGATGGTCAGCCAATTGAGGAAGGAAAGATTCCCGCTGATGATGAGCACGACTTGAAAGCCGGCCATGAGCACACCGGCGGCGTGCCGTGCCTTGCGCGGATAAAAGCAAAACCACGGCACGACCAGCTCGATGATGTGATTCCACAGCACGCCGAATTTCTGAAACCAATGCGGCCGGAAATGCAGCCACCAGCTGATGGGATTCGGGATCGGCTGCGTCTCGTAGTGGTAGTAGAGGCAGGTGAGATCGCGCCAGCAGGCGTCACCGCGGATCTTGATCAGCCCGGCGCCGAGCATGATCCGAAAGATGAGCCAGCGATACAGCCAGAACACCACCACCGGTGGAGCGTGGCGCGGAAACGGCCGCGGATCGAACAGGGGACAAAGGAACACGCCCAGGAACCCCGTCTCCAGTAGCTGCATCTCCCACCCGTAGCCGTACCAAAGCTGGCCCACATTCATGATGGACATGTAGAGCCCCCACAGCGCGAGCATGATCAGCGAATTGGCATAGCCGCACATCACGATGAACGAGAGCACCAGCCCGATCCACGAGACGGTCAGCAGCGCCCCATCCGAAATGCCGAACCAGAAGACGCTTGGCAATTCGAAGAAGCCATCAGTGTTCGAGCCGAAATGCGTGGCGAGGCGATGCAGATAATCATCCGCCGGCAACAGGCCATCGTGGCCGATGAGCGGGACGATCTGCTGCACCGCGCAGAGAAAGGCGATGAAGTAGATGAACCCGAGAAACCGCAGCAGGATGAAACGGGAGAGCCAGTAGCGGGTCTTCGACGCCCCCGCGATGGCGGCGTCGAGATCGTTTTGAGGCTTTTCTTGGGAGGCGGTGGTCATCGCAGGCGAATTCTAGCGTGCCCACTCCGTCGAGCGTCAACTCATGGCGTCGGGCGCCCAGCATGGAACTTTGGGGGAGCGCACCTGTCCGGGGGGCGTCCGGTCTTAGCGACAGCGCCGAAAAAAAACTCCGTCATCCTGAGCGTAGCGGGGAAGCATGGGCGGAGCCGAAGGACCTCAAATCTCCGTGGTTTTTCGCGCGGAGCCATGCGTGCGCCCGAGAACAACCTATCTTCCGTCGTCGGACGTGCGTTCCGAAGAGAGCGCCTGTTCTCCGAGGACGTGTGTCAGCTCCGCGCGAGAACCCACAGAAGATGGAGGTCCTTCGGCTCCGCCCGTGCTTCCCCGCTTCGCTCAGGATGACAGGCCTTTTTGGAATACGCTATCGCGCGGGACGTGCGACCAACTAAACCGAAACTGCTCTACACCACCGTCGTGGCTTCCGCCTTCACGGGGCCCTTCAGCAAAAACACCGTCTGCTGCCCGCGGCCTTTCACCTCGATCGAGCCGCGCTCGATGAACTCGTATTTCCCGCGCAAACGCTGGTAGACCGCTTCGGTGATCTGGATATTGCCGCTCACGCCGTGCGATTCCATGCGGCTGGCGAGGTTCACGGTGTCACCCCACAGGTCGTAGATGAATTTCTTGATGCCGATCACGCCCGCCACGACCGGCCCGGTATTGATGCCGATACGCATCGCTACCGGCTGGTCGGAGTTGCGATTCAATTCCGCGCAGCAATCGAGCATCTTCAAAGCCATCTCGGCCACCGCTTCCACATGATCCTCCCGCGGCGCCGGCACGCCGCCCACCACCATGTAGGCGTCGCCGATGGTCTTGATCTTCTCCAGGCCGTAATCCTCTGCGAGTTGATCGAAGGCGGAGAAGATCTTGTTCAGCAGGGCGACCACCGCCTGCGGCGTGATGTCGGCGGACAGTTCGGTGAAGCCGACGATATCGGCGAAGAGCACCGTGGCCTCCGGGAAGTGATCGGCGATGAGACCTTCGCCCGCCTGGAGGCGCTTGGCGATGGTGCCGGGCAGAATGTTGAGAAGCAGTTGTTCCGCGCGCTCGCGCTCGCGGGCCGCTTCCTTCTGTGCTCGCACGCGCTCTGCGGTCTCGAAGGTGACAGCCAAAAGGTTGGCTGCGGAGAGGGCGAAGTCGACTTCGTCATCCTCCCATTCGTGCCTCGTACCGGTGCGCTCCATGGTGAAGACGCCGGCCAGCTGGCCCTGTGCCCAGATCGGCACGTCGAGCGTGGAGGCCACGTTGAGCGGCTTGAGATAGCACTCCACGAATTCGCTCATGCGCGGATCGGTCACGGCATCGGGTGCGGCGATGCACGTCTCGCGGCGGATTGCGGCGAAGTAGTTCGGGAAATCCTTCGCGTGAAAATGAAACTCGTCGGAAACGTGCTCACGCTTGGTGAGGTCATATGTGCCGAGCGCTTTCACCGATTCCTCCGGCGTGCCGGCATCGAACAGCTGCCACGCCGTGGCGCGATCCACGCCGAGCGTGTAGGCCGTGGTGTCGAGGATCTCGCACAGCGCCTTGCGAAAATCGGTCTTATCGAATTGGGCCAGCCCGAGCAGGCAGCGCTGGTGCAGCAACTCGCGCTGGTTGCGCCGTTCGCGGTCGTAGTCGGCCCGCTTGCGTTGCGTGATGTTGGCGACGATGCCCTCGTAGTAGAGCAGCTTGCCCGCGGAGTCGCGCACCGCGTGGGCATTCTCGGAAATCCAGGCGACACTGCCGTCCTTGCGCCGGATTTCCGACTCGAAGTCGAAGACCTGCCCCTCCTTCTCCAGCTTGCGGCGGAAGACATCGCGCCGCTTGGGATCGAGGTAAAGCTGGCCGCCGATGTCCGTGATCTGCTGCATGAGTGCCGGGACGGACTCATAACCGTAGAAGCGTGCAAGCGAAGCGTTCGCCTCCAGGTAGCGCCCATCTGGTGAGGTCTGGAAGATCCCTTCACCGGCCTTCTCGAAGATGCTGCGGAACTTTTTTTCCGCGACGCGGAGTGCGTGCTCCGACTTGGTGAACTGGCGGATGATCAGAAAAAACACACCAGCGAGCATGAATGTGCTGATGACATAGACCGAGAGGCGCTGGATCTGGGCGCCCGACTGGGCGGCGGCGTATTCCTGGTCGAAGTGCGTCTGCATCGCATCGTAAACCGGTGAAGTGGGCAGATTGACGAGTTCCCCGAGGATCGCCTCCACCGCCGGCTTGCGCTGGAGGATCATATTCGCATGGGCGAGTACGAGGCGCAGGTCCCCGGCGTTCGTGCGTTCGCTGGCGGTGAGATGCTTTTGCAGTGCCTCAAGGCCCGCGCGCAGGTGGTTCTCGTTTTCCTGGCTGGAGGTATGCTGGTAGATCAGCGCGTCTTCCAGGATGCGATTGAGCAGGGGGATCACCTCGGTGGCGTCCTCGTTGGCGGAAAAGCGATGAGAGAGATCGGTGACGAGATTGGGAAAGTAGGCCAGCGAATTGCGCAGTAGGGCGAACTGGCTCTTGAACCGCTCAATGAGATCGCTTTTGCGTTGTCGCAGCGCTTCCGCCTGGCGGAGATCTTCCTGCAAAGTGAGCATGCCATTGTAGCGGACGAAAGACGGCGGTTTTTGCAGCGTATCGTGGGCTCGCTTGAGCGCGGCGGTTCTCTCCACCAGCGGATCGTAATCCATGAGTAGCCCGAGCCGGGCGCGCAGCACCGCTTCATTGATTTCGCTATCGAGCTGGCGGGCATCGCGCAGGAGCTGCTGGTAGGCGTTATGCCCCGCCGGATTCAGCCACGTGCGCGGCAGGAGATAGCCGCAGAAACCGAGGATCAGGAATCCCACCACCAGCCACATCCAGGTGCTGCGCTTCATGGCTGCTGTAGTTCTCCGGTGAGCGTGGATAGGAAGGCCACGATCCGGGACACTTCATCCTCACTGATCGCGCGCCCGAGTTGATAACGGGCCATCACGCGCACCGCCTCCGGCAGGGTGGCGGCGGAGCCATCGTGAAAGTAAGGCGCTGTCGTGGCCACATTGCGCAAGCTGGGCACGCGGAAGACGAAGCGGTCGGCTTCGTCATTGGTCAGATTGAAGCGCCCATAGTCCGCCTTCGTAATGTTGCCCCGGTCGGCGAAGTAATCGCCCATGACACCAAACTTTTGATACAAGTTGCCGCCGACGTTCACGCCCTGGTGGCAACTCGTGCAGCCGAGCGACTTGAAGAGGCGGTAGCCTTCCAGCTCCACCGTGCTGATCGCTTTTTTGTCGCCGCGCAGCCACTTATCGAACCGGCAATTCGGCGTGATGAGCGAGCGCTCGTACTCGACGATGGCATCCTTCACCGTCTGTTCGGTCAGGCCTTCGTGGAAGACCCGGGCAAACTGCTGGGGGTAATCGCCGGAAACCTTGAGCTTCTCGACGATCTTGGGAAAGTCGGT
>JBGGMZ010000428.1:0-9234 GCA_041287745.1 Chthoniobacter sp.
GGTCGGAATTGGCGCGGGCTCAGTAGACGAGCGCCTCGACGAAGCGGTCGTGATGGCGGCGCAAGGTCGATCAGGCGAAGCACTCGCTCATGGCATCGAAGCACTGAGCCAACAGAACGGTGATTCGTCGGAGATGGCGACCCTCGCCCTCATTGCTGCCTCTGAGAATCTCGTCGACTCACAGGACACCGCTCAGGCAGCCACCGCCGCGAGCACTCGTGTCACTGCCCTGTTCACCTATATCGCCGCCAACATCGGCGTCGGTGTGGGAACGGACGGCAGCGAATTCGGTCTGGGGGTCGCCGAACTCGCCCGGGACATCGGCATGGGCGACGATCTAAGCCTGAAGGAACGCGAAGCGGTGCGCACGCCGATGCACTGGTCGGAAGACAAGCAGGCGGGCTTTTCCCTGCACCCGAAGACGGTGAACCCGGTGATCTCCCACGGGCCATTTTCCTGCTGCGAGGTGAACGTAGCGGCGCAGCAGCGCGACCCGAATTCGCTCTTCAACTGGACGGCCAAAATGATCCGCCTGCGCAAGGAATGCCCGGAGATCGGCTGGGGCGAGTGGAAGATCCTGAAGACCGGTTCGCCGAGCGTGCTGGCCATGCGCTACGACTGGCTGGGCAGCTCGCTGGTGATCCTGCACAATCTCTCCGACCAGCCGCAGGAAGTGCGAATCCATCCCGGCGTGGAGGACAGCGAGGTGCTGGTGAACCTGATCGAGAACAACGAAAGCCGGGCGAGCGGGAATGGCATCCACCGGCTGGCGCTGGAGAGCTATGGGTACCGGTGGTTCCGCGCGGGGAGTCTGAATTATGTGCTGAAGCGGCGGAAGGTGTAGGGGGCGCTTTCCGCGGATCCGATCGAAGGACCTTCCGTTCTGAAAGGAAGAGGGACCACGGATTGCGCGGATTTCACGGATGGGCCGGGATGACGTGTTGTCCCCATCCGGTCCTCCTCGTTACCAAAGTGAGGCTTTGGTAATGCACCTCCAAGGGGCAACTCTGTTGCGCGGCAGGGCGGCGGGTTCTTTGCACTCTGCGATCACGATCCGGTGCGGCGTGGCAGATGGCTTCGCCGGGGCACTGGCGCTACTCGTCGGCGCATCGGTGGCTGGAAGTAGGCAGTTCCCTATTGCGGTGTGCTGATCGGAGGTCGAGGACCTGACCGCCCGCCGCGCAACGGAGTTGCCTTGGAAGGGGTGTTCAATGTGAGTTGATTGCAGAGTGGCAGTAGCCAGCCTCCCCACCGTGCAACGGAGTTGCAGCAGAAGGGCGCGTTACCAAAGCCTCACTTTGGTAACGAGGGGCTGAGGGGCTGAGTAGAGGGGCTGAGGGGTAACGCGGAGTAACGCTCACATCCGGTTGCAACTCCGTCGCGTGGTGAGGCAGGATCGGGAAATGCGCAGCCGTTATCGTATCCACGAGCAGGATCGAGCCCATTTTATCACCTCGACGATTGTGGAGTGGCTGCCGGTCTTCACGAGTGCGGCGTGCTGTGAGATCCTCGTCCAGTCGCTGGAATACTGCCGGGCGCACAAGGAGCTGCGCGTGCATGCGTGGGTGATCATGGACAATCACTTCCACGCCGTCTTTTCAGCGCCGCAACTCGCGGCAGTGATCGCCGATTGGAAGAAGTTCACGGCGCAAGCACTGCTGGCGCAGATCGAGCGAGAGAAGCGGGAATGGTTGCTGGAACGATTGCAACGGATGAAAGCGCAGCACAAGACGAACAGCCGGTATCAGGTGTGGCAGGAGGGAGTGCATCCACAAGGCATCCATGACGACGCGATGATGGTGCAAAAGATCGACTACATTCATCATAACCCGGTGCGGCGTGGGTGGGTGGCTTCGCCGGAGCATTGGCGCTACTCGTCGGCGCATGAATGGTTGGAGGGAGGGAGTCCGCTGTTGCGGTGTGATGATTGGAGGTAGAGGACCTGACCTCCCGCCGGGTAACAGGATTGCTGAAGAAGGAGGCGTTTAATGTGCATTGATTGCAGAGTGGCAGGAGCCAGCCTGCCCGCCGCGCAACGGAGTTGCCCCTTAGATGCGCGTTACCAAAGCCTCACTTTGGTAACGAGGGTCTCTAAACTCCTAATCATTGAGCACCTATTGAGTTGTGTCCTGAAACCGGCTAATCCCCACACGCATGACTCCCCTGCCCCCTTTCTCCCGCTCCCCGTTTCGCCGTTTCGCCATCGCCCTCGGTTGCCTCGGTGCAAGTGCGACGTGGGTCTCTGCGGGCGAGACCGAGTGGCCGCAATTTCGCGGGCCGACGGGGATGGGCATTTCGCAGGCGGCGAATGTGCCGGTGAAGTGGAGTGCGACGGAGGGGGTGGCCTGGTCGGTGGAGGTGCCGGGCAAAGGATGGTCTTCGCCGGTGCTGAGCAAGGGGCGGCTGTATCTGACCAGCGCGGTGGCGCCGGCGGACGGCGGCGATACCACGCTGCATGCGCTCTGTCTCGATGCGAAGGATGGGCATGTGCTGTGGGATACGGAAGTGCTGAAGCCCGATCCGGGCAAGGTGGCGGCGATGCATCGCAAGAATTCCCCGGCCAGCGCGACGCCGATCGTGACGAATGACCGGCTGTACGTACACTTTGGCCACATGGGTACGGCGGCGCTGGATCTCGCCGGGCAGGTGCTCTGGCGGCAGACGGAGCTGGCCTATCCGCCGACACACGGCAATGGCGGTTCGCCGGTGCTGCTGGGCGATGAGCTGATCTTCAGCGCCGATGGGCAGAAGGACCCGGCGGTGATCGCGATCGAGGCGAAGACCGGTGCGCTGCGCTGGAAGACGCCGCGCAATTCGCCTGCAAAAAAGCAGTTCTCGTTTTCCACGCCGCTCGTGATCCAGATCGGCGGCGCCCAGCAAGTCATCAGCCCGGGGCCGGGTTTTGTCGGCGCGTATGATCCGAAGGACGGCCGCGAGCTGTGGCGCGTGGGGTATGGCGAAGGTTACTCCGTGGTGCCGCGCCCGGTCTATGCGCACGGGTTGCTCTTCCTCAGCTCGGGCTTCGACAAGGCGACTTTCTACGCAATCAAACCCGAAGGCGCCACGGGCGATGCCACGGCGACGAATGTGGCCTGGACCGCGCCGAAGGGCGCGCCGCACACGGCCTCCGCGGCGGTGGTGGGCGATGAAGTGTATTTCGTCTCCGATGCCGGGATCGCCACCTGCGCGAATGCCGCGACGGGCGAGGTGTATTGGAACGAACGGCTGGGCGGCAACTTCTCGGCGTCGCCGGTGGTGGTCGGTGACCGCATTTATTTCCAAAACGAAACCGGCGTGGGTTATGTAGTGAAGGCGAGCAAGACGTATGAGTTGCTGGCGACGAATGAGCTCGGGGAGAAGTCGCTGGCCTCACCGGCGGTGGCAGATGGGGCGCTCTACATCCGCACGGAATCGCATCTTTGGAAGATCGGGAAGTAACGCAGGCCAGGTAATTTTTACCACGAAGGCACGAAGACACGAAGGGCTGAAGAAGCTCTGGGTAACCATCGCTCACGCCTGCTTCTTTGTGTCTTCGTGCCTTTGTGGTGACGACTTCCCCGTTCTCGCCAGACCGGCTTGCTCACGGAATCAGACGCAATCCTGAAATCCTTGCCAATCTGGTTAATCCTGTCCCTGGCCGCGGAGAGGATTGAGCCACGGATGGACACGGATAGCACGGATGAAGAGGCTATTCCTTTCGTGATCCGTGTTTCATCCGTGTCCATCCGTGGCTAATTTCCCTTCGTCCGATGTATTTGGAGCGCTTCGCGCAGGCACCGCTCGCCGTGCTCTCATTGATTATTCAACCACTGGCCTGACCGGAATCACCTTCTGCCAGAGGTCCATGTACCACCCGAGGCACCGATCGTAGGTGGGGTTTCTCCCATAGAGCATGAACAGGGGTGTGTAGATGCGGGCAAAGCCGGGCGAGGAATCGAACTCGCCATTCGCCGATGCGTGGAGCTTGAAGTCGATATACATGGCCGGCCCGATCGAAAGTGGGTAGAGCACGAGCAGACCGAGGAGGATAGCGACGATGCGGACGATGACGGCGGAGGGCTTCATACGGGCGAGCCGGGACTGCCGGCTAGTTTGCGAAATTCGGATCGATGCCGTGCATCCACAGGGTGATGTACCATTCGAAGAATTTGCCGATCGGCGGACATTTGCTGATCCAGACCAACGGCAGATAAAATTCCTGCACGGTCGAGGGCATCCCCAGCAGGCCATGCGTCGAAGTGGTGTAGTAAGCGCGGAATACCGGACCGCTGGAGAGCGGGTAGAAGAGAAAGAGCGCGGTCAGGACCATTGCCGCCATGCGGGCCGGTTTCATCGGGGAGCGGAAGGCTGACGCAGTTTGGCGGGAAAACCAAGGCTGCGGATTCGCTGGGGTGGCGGTGCGCTGGGCGGACTGTGGCCGCAGCGGGAGCAGGCCGGGATCACACCCCCCAGAGTTTAAAATACCAATTGTAGGCTGCAGTGACCCCGGGGTTGTGGTCGTAGAGCCAGCTGAGTGGCGCATAGACCGTGATGAAGACTTTCGGAATTCCCGAGGTCTGATGGGCATACCAGAACCGGACGGGCCCCGGCGAAAGCACATAGACCAGCACAAGGGAGAGGATCATCGCCACCAGCTGGGTGGGTTTCATCCGAGTGACGATAAATGAGGAGGGCGGTCGAGCCAAGCCAGGAACAGCGTCACCGCCCGGCAGCGGTGGCTTATCTCGCCGCTGGGCGCGGGTCCCACACGAGATCCTGCAACGAAAAGCCCAGGCTCTCCGCCTGCTTGAGGTAAGCCTTTTTTGTCGCCTCGGACAGACGCGGTTCGCGGGAGAGGATCCACAGGTATTTCCGGTCGGGGGTGCCGACCATGGCGCTGCGGTAGCCGGGGTCGAGAGCGATGATCCAGTAATTCCCCTCGCTGCTCGCGGGCACCAGCGCGGCGAGGCCGTGGAACTTCACGCGCAAGCGCGCGCCATTGCTCCCGGGGACCACAGTCGCCGTGCCCTCGATGCTGCGCACCTTTCCGGAAGGCGTGGTGGCGGTGTTGTGCACCGAGGCGCTCGTCTCGCTCAGCAGCTTGTATTCAGCCATGGCGCTTTCGCCTTCTCGCTGGAAGCGATTCTTGAGCCGCGCGATCTCATACCACTGGCCGGAGTAGCGGCGCAGGTCCGCTTTCTTCACGGTAGGGAGCGGGCGGGTCTGCGACTGCGTGACGCAACCGGCCAGCATGGCCAGCGCTGCAGTGCCGAGGAAGAGTCCGGCCGTCTGGAAAATAAATCGGGGCAGCTTCATAGGTGAACAATGTTTCGCATCCCACATACGGACCGCGTGTCTCCCCAGAGGCAAGCGGATCGAAACCGGGCTATGCAAACACCGCGCCCACTACTCACGCCGCATGCTTGCGGCGCGTGGCGAGGGTTTGGGTGAACTTGGCCGCTTCCTCCGGTGAGATGCCGTGGCTGATATTAAAGCCGAACCGCTTTTGCAAGTAGTCCTCAAACGAGAGCCATTCGCCCTCGTGCTCGATGGTCTTCGACCAGGCGCACATGGTGATGAGCGCCTGGCAGCGCTGAAAGTACCGGAGCAAAAGGAGCACGCCGAGGACGGCGAGGCCAGCGAGAGCGATGAGGACGTAAGTGACATTCGCATGCAGGGTGCTGCGCTGAGCGAGCGCACTCTGCCGGGTGTGGAGCAACCCTTCTTCCTCGGCGGAGGCATCAGCGAGGAGGCCGCGGATTTCGATCATGAGTTGCCGGCCGCGGCCAGCGTTGACGATCTTGATGGCCTCGTCGCGCTGGCCAGCGCGGATGAGCTCGATATTTCCCTGGATGAGCGCGGTCTTTTCGGCAACCACAGCGGCGAGCTTTTTCAGGCGTTGCTGCTGCGAGGGATTGTCAGCGGTGAGAGCGGCGAGGTCTTGCTGCGCAGCCGGGATTTCGGCAGAGAGCGCAGCCAGGGGATCGAGGTACTCCTGATTTCCCGTGATGAGAAAACCGCGCTGGGCGGATTCCGCCTCGGCGATGAGTGAGTGAAGACTTGAGAGCTTCGACTCGACATTGAGGGTATGGGAAACCCAGCCGCTGGAGGCGAGGAGCGACCGGTGGGAATGGTGCAGGACGATGCCGACTCCGATGAGGAGCAGCACGGGGATGAGCATTCCAGCGACGATCAGTGGCTTACTCAGCTTCGCGAAACGGGGGAGGAAGGATCGGGAGGTCAAAACGGAAACGGAGCTCTGTGGAGGGACACGCTACAGGGAAATACATCAGCATAATTTCAGCCCGCGCAAGCTGTCGTTTCCGTTTACTTTTCCGCGCGGGTATTTGTCTCATGAAAACACCGCGACGCTGGCAGGGTGCTTTCCCCCCGGAGAGAGATTCAGTGCGAATCCACCGACGGAATCGGCCGCGCGCCATCCTCATTCCCGATGGTGAAGCCGGCGGCAGTGATCCGCTCATGCAGTTGATGCCGGGTGACCGTCTCCGGACAATAGCGGATGCCGACTTTGTCTTCCCAAAGGCTCACGGACTCCACGCCCGGTACGTCTGCGAGTATCGATTGCAGCTTCTGGTGGTCGGTGGCTGCCACCATGCCCTTGATGGTGATTTCCAAATCCATCAGGACCTGAAGTTCCGGCGGAATCGAAGCGGAAGAATCGTCGGCCATAAGCAGACGAGGCTAGCTCGGGCCGCCGCAAAGGGGAAGCGCTTACTGGCTCGCCAGTTCGTGCGAGTGAACGGCGTCGCCGTAGTATTGACCACCTCGGTAAACACTGGGCCGCTTGGCTTCGGACTGTGAGGCACAGCCCGAGCACAGCGCCGCTGCGAGCAAGAGACAAGCGATAGGAAGAAACACCCGCCGCGCCGCCGTCCGCTCACGGCGATATTCCGGAGATAAAGTCGCTGCTTTCATAAGATGGAAGAAATTTAGCGCTTCCTGCAATATTGACACACGCAAAATAAAAGGCCGGGCGTTTTGTTGGTATGAAACTGCGCAAGCGACATAAGATCGTCCTGCTATTTTGGGTGCCATTCTGGTCGCTGGCCGCTGGCACGAGTGTCGTCGCCGGCTGGGCATTTGGGCTCATCCATTTTTAGTCGCACGCACGAACGTTCGCACCGAAGTCAAAATTGTTCTGGGGGGAACAAAGCCTCACCTCGGCATTCCGCTGGGGTGGGGTCTCTTTTTGCCGCCATCGCCGCGAGAATCCCGCCGATAAGAAGGTCAGGGAACAACCTGAACAACAAACTCCCCGCCCCCGCGGTTGCATACAACACGAAGCCGGCAAGCGAGGTGTCCTGGGAGTAGCTCGTGAGAGTCCCCGAGGTCCCGCTTGCCGGCATCGTAGATTTTGCCAGCAAGATTGAGTATGGCGCGATGTTAGCGCGACGGATTGGACAGCGACGGATCGATGCCGGGCGCATTGGCCCGCACCGGCGCCTCATGCACGACACCGTGGAAATCGAGCACCTGGGCGTTGCGCAGGGTGATCTTCTTTCCATTCGCGAGGAGTACGGTGCCGTCCGGGTGCACGATCACTCCATTCGAAAGGCGCATGTCCGCAGTGATTTTTTCTGTGGCGCCATTGCGCGTGATGAAGACATCCGCGCCGGAAACGGTAATGCCGTCGCGGGACGAGACACCGCTCTCACGTGCGACCGTTTCGGTGGCAGCCACTGGCCGCTCAGGAGCCGCGGCGATTTGGTCGTCGACCGAACCTTCGAACGTCAGCCATTGCTGAGGGAGCAACGTCGTTTCGCGGCCGTCGCGCAACGTCACGGTGGCATTCGGAAGTACGCGCAAACCGTTGGGAAAGAGAGTTTCGCGCACGACCTGAGTTGTCACGCCACCCTGCACCATGAAGACTTTGTTATCCCGCACGAAGAAGCCATCACGCGGGCCTGTCGGGATGGCGCGCTGCGGTGGATCGGGAATGTTGGGGTTAAGCGTAGTCTGCGCGCTGGCCAATGTGACCAACGACGCAGAGAGACATAGGATAGAGACAAGCGTTTTCATATCCTACGAATCGCCGGCTGCGCGAGGCGCGGGCGGAAAGGTTCACCCGTGTTACCCCGCCTGACCCCGAAAACGGGGCAAACCCCGAGATGACTGCCCTGTACCGATAAGGCAATCCGGGAGGCACCCCGCGTGCGATGGGCAAATAGTCACTGACTCAATCTTATGATGTGGATCGTCCGGCTGGCCTTGCGTCGGCCATATACTTTTACTGTCACCGCGATCATGATCGTGATCCTGGGAATCGTGACGATCTTCCGGATGTCGACGGATATCTTTCCCTCGATCGACATCCCGGTGGTGAGCGTCATCTGGAGTTACTCCGGCGTGGCGCCGGAAGAAATGGAAAAACGTTTTGTCACCGTGACCGAGCGCGCGATGACCACGACGGTCAACAATATCGAGCACATCGAGTCGCAGTCCTACAATGGCGTCGCGGTCATCAAGGTTTACTTCCACGAAGGCGCGAAGGTGGAGCTCGGCGTGGCGCAGGTGACCTCCATCGTGCAAACGCTCCTGCGCACCATGCCGCCAGGCACCACGCCACCGCTCGTCGTGCAGTTCAGCGCATCGAACGTGCCCATCCTGCAACTCGCCCTGAGCAGCAAGACCCTTTCCGAGCAACAACTCTACGACTTTGGGCTGAACTTCGTGCGCACCCAGCTTGCCACCGTACAAGGCGCACAAATCCCCCTACCCTATGGAGGCAAGTCCCGCCAGGTGATGGTGGATCTCGATCCGCAGAAGCTCTTCGCCACCGGCATTTCGCCCTCCGACGTGAGCAACGCACTCACCGCACAAAATATCATTCTCCCCGCCGGCACGCAGAAGATCGGTGACCGGGAATACAACGTGCGGCTCAATAGCAGTCCGGAGGAACTCGACGCGCTGAACGATCTCCCGATCAAGCAGGTGAACGGCGCCACAATCTACATGCGCGATGTGGCCCATGTGCGCGATGGCTTCGCCGTGCAGCAAAATATCGTCGCAGAAAATCGCACCCGTGCTGCACTGCTCACAGTGCTGAAATCAGCGGAGGCTTCGACGCTCGATATTATCCGTCGCATCAAAATTGCGCTGCCGGGGGTTCAGGCCACTCTGCCCAAGGAATTGGAGATCACCCAGCTTTTCGATCAGTCGCTCTTCGTCCGCGCGTCGATTAATGGCGTCTTGAAGGAAGGCGTTATCGCCGCGTGCCTCACCCCACTCATGATC
>JBGGMZ010000429.1:0-11594 GCA_041287745.1 Chthoniobacter sp.
CAGCGCCTCGATCTCGTCGTCGATGAAGTGATCCGGAATAGAGTAACCCTTGCTCTTGAAATCCTGCAGGATGAGCTGGCGGTCGATGAGATCATTCAATGCGGCAGTGCGCACTTCCTTGATGCGATTGGCCAGCGCCTGGTCCTGCAAGGTGTCGTGGGCCTGCTGTTCCTTGGCCGCGGTCAGGTCGCGCACCTGCTTGAAGGTGATGGGTTCGCTATTCACCACTGCGGCCAGGCCATCGAGCACTTCCTGTTTGGCCAGAAGGGCGGGCGGCAGGCTGAGACTGAGGCAGGCGAGTGAAAGGAGAAAAAGACGGCGCATCGGTTCAGGGTTCAATAGATTTTGATATAGGCTTTGTCGTGCAGCCCGCGGAGCCATTTCTCTTCGAGTTGCTTCGCTTCTTCCGGAGTGCTCGCCCCGCTCGTGGCGGCGGCGCGCACCGTTTCCACGGCGAGCTCGTCGCGCAGGAATTCGCGAAATTTTTCCAGGGAGTAGCCTCGGGTCGCGAGGGAGCGGAGAAAGCGGGGCTCATCGCCGCCAAACTGCTTGTTGATGATCGACTGGAGCCGCTCGTCGATGGTGGATTCCGGGATGAGGAGATGTTCCGCCTGGACTTCTTGGAGGATGAGGGTGCGGTCGACGAGCTCGGCGATGGCGGCGGTGCGCAGTTCCTTCATCTTGTTGACGAGATCCATGCCCTTCAGGGTCTCGCGAGCCTCCTTCTCCTTCGGTCCGACGAGTTCGCGGACCTGCGAGTGGGTGATGACCTCCTTGTTCACCACACCGGCGACTCCTTCGAGCATTTCCTGCCCACGGACAGGGCAAAACGTTGCTGTCATTCCGAGGCAGAGGAGTGAGAGCAGTAGAGGGCGCATGGGGCGAAAGGTAGGACCTCTTCGCGCCGCGTCAAATTAGGGGGATTTCTGAACGCTGTTCCTCTTAATCTTAATCTTAATCGTAATCCTACTCACCCTCTTCAGAGGACGAGGAGGGGGATTAAGATTAAGAGAAAGATTAAGATTAAGAGAGCGGGCCGCCTGCCACCTGGTCGCTCAATCCACTGGACACGCCCCGTTGCCCTCCGCATCGTGTGCCCCGCAATGACTTTCGCCGAGCTTCGCGCCATTTACGATCAGCCCTTCTTCGACCTCATCCAGCAGTCTCGTATCACCTACCTCGACCACTGGAAGGAAAACGAAGTGCAACTCTGCACCCTGCTTTCCATCAAGACGGGCGGTTGCTCGGAGGATTGCGGCTACTGCGCGCAGAGCTCGCGTTACAACACCGGCGTAAAGGCCGAGAAGCTCATGGAGACGGAGGCCGTGCTCGAGGTCGCCAAGCGCGCCCGGGAGAATGGCTCCACGCGCTTCTGCATGGGCGCAGCGTGGAAAGGCGTGCGCGATGGCGACGTAAAATTTGAGCAGGTGCTCGGCACCATCCGCGAGGTGAGCAAGCTCGGCATGGAAGTGTGCGTGACGCTCGGCCAGCTCTCGCTCACCGAGGCCCGCAAGCTCAAGGAAGCGGGCGTGACGGCTTACAATCACAACATCGACACCTCGCCCGAGCACTATCCGGAGATCGTGACGACGCACACTTTTCAGGATCGCGTGAATACCATTCAAGCCGTGCAAGAGGCCGGCATGGATGTGTGTTGCGGTGGTATCATCGGTCTCGGCGAGACGACCGACGACCGCCTCAAGATGCTCGAGGTGCTGACGAATTTTAATCCGCAACCGGAGAGTGTGCCGATCAATTGCCTCATGGCCATGCCCGGCACGCCGCTCGAGGCGCAGCCGCCGGTGGACGTCTTCGAGATCGTGCGCCTCGTGGCCACCACGCGCATCGCCATCCCGAAGGCCAAGGTGCGCCTCAGCGCCGGCCGTACCCGCCTTTCCCGCGAAGCGCAGGCCCTCTGCTTCTTCGCCGGGGCGAACAGCATCTTCTACGGGGACAAACTCCTCACGGCAAAGAATCCCGGGGTGGACGAAGACCAGCAGCTCCTCGCCGACCTCGATCTCACGCCGCAGAAGCCTTTCGCGACGGAAGAGACGAAGGCCATGGCCTGTCTCTCGTAGGCCTCAAGGCCGCAAATCATCATGTCGCGGCAGGCTGTCCGGCTCGTCCTCCTCGTCATCGTGCTGGGGCTTTCCTGGTTTTTCGGGAAGTCGCAGCCGCAGGGTTCATCGGCTCCGCGACCGGTGCCGACGGCCGGCGTCAGCACCTCCGCGCGGCAGACGTGGGGCCGTCCGGAAACGCTGCCCGATCATTTCGCCCGTCACGGCCGCGACTTCGGTGCGCGCGATCCCGATGACTACGCCGCGCAGGCGCACGCTTTCCTCGAACACGCGAAGGCCAGCGGTCTGCCCGCCAAGCGCGATCACGACGGCTCACTGCGCATCTACGATTCGGCCACCGGCACCTTCGCCGCCTACAATGCCGACGGCACCACGAAGACTTTCTTCAAGCCCAGCAACCCAACCTATTTCGATCGCCAGCCCGGCACACCGGTCGACCTGCGCTCGTTGCGATGAAACACACCTGCCCCGTCTGCGGCTGGCCGGAACTGCACGAGCCCCCGCGCAGCGCATCGGGCGCGGCGTCGTTTGAGTTGTGCCCGTGCTGCGGGTTCGAGTTCGGCTTCGACGACGACGACCAAGGCCTCACCTACGAGCAAGCCCGCACCCGCTGGATCGCTGGCGGGATGAAGTGGTGGAGCTCCTCGCGCCCCGCGCCCGCGGAGTGGAATGCCTCGCGGCAACTGGCCCGGGTGGAGCCGAGGTAGCTCACTTGCGCGGCTTCACTGCGACCGGTTCCGGTTCGGTGAGGCCGGTGTGAACGCCATCCGCGCGAATCCAAAACTTCACTCCGGCAGCGGCCGTGATCTTCTGCAACGCATCGTAGATCGAAACATCGCGAAGAGATAGGGTGATGCGTTTTTCTGCGGCGGCCGGAGTGGAATGGG
Source organism: Chthoniobacter sp. (assembly GCA_041287745.1). GTDB lineage: Bacteria > Verrucomicrobiota > Verrucomicrobiia > Chthoniobacterales > Chthoniobacteraceae > Chthoniobacter. Next base: position 2,966 of record JBGGMZ010000429.1, read on the forward strand.
CCGGATTCTCCGGCTGCGTGGCAGGGACTTGCAATCGCGCGAAGGCCGAAGGGACTGTGGTGCTGTTTTCCTCGGAGAACTCGAGAGATTTCTTTTTTAGAAAATCTACTGCCTCCCGAAGCGTCGCTTCGCGGAATTCCAACCGAGGGATAATCGCGCGGCGCATTGCGTGCTCGATTTTCGCTTCTGCCGCGGAGTCCCGGACTTCCTGCGCTCTGCCTTCCGTGCCCGTGATGAACACGATGAGAAAGGCAACGTAAAGGGCAGCTTTCATGAGCTTGGATGAGCCGCCTTGGCGGCCAGTGCGAGTGAACTGATACACAGCGCAAAAAAGGGGGGCATTCACAGCGTGTGTATTAACTAGAACTGCTGATGAAGGATAGCCGGGAGTAGTCCTTTCGACGGGCGTCGTACAACTCCAGCCTCGGAAAAATGAGCGCTCGAAAAATTCCCTTGCACGACGCGCGGAAACTGGAGACACTAATTTAGTTTCCAAAGGTTATGCCTGCTCACACTTCTCCATCCAAAGCGTCGGCCAAGGCGGCGCCCGCCGCTCGCGTCCCGGGCGATGCCGTCCAGCGGCGTATCGTTGCCGGCGCCCGCCGTTACTTTTTTTCCCATGGTTTTCGTGGGGTGACGATGGACGACCTCGCTGCCGAGCTCGGCATGAGCAAGAAGACGCTCTACGCCCATTTCGATACCAAGATGGTCCTCCTGCAGGCGGTGATGTGCGATAAGATGAGCGCTGTGGAGGCTGACCTCGAAAGCGCCCTTACCGAGGGCGCCGATGATTTTTCCACTCACCTTCAGGCGCTGCTTTCCTGCATGCGCAAGCACACCGAGGAGATCGGTGAATCCTACGTGCGCGATGTCCGTCGCGAGGCGCCGGAGCTTTTCGCCGTGGTGCAGAAGCGTCGCCGCGAACTCATCCAGCGCATCTTCGGGCAGCTTCTCGAAGACGGTCGCAAGACCGGGATGATTCGCAAGGATGTGCCCACGGTGATGATGATCGAGATGCTGCTCGGCGCGGTCGATGCCGTCGTCAACCCCGCCAAGATGGGCGAACTGGAATCCACGCCCAAGGTGGCGTTTCACCAAATCATCACGATCTTCCTCGAAGGCGTGCTGACCAGCGATGGGAGGAAAAAATGAACTATTGGATTTCCATGCTGCGCCTCGGTGCGCTCGTGCTTTGTGCGGTCGCGCTCGGCGGCTGCCAGCGTCAGGACAGCGGCCGCGTGCAGGGCTATGTGGAAGGCGAGTACGTCTACGTTGCGTCGCCCTTTGCCGGCCAGCTCGAGACGCTCTCCGTGCAACGCGGCGCCCAGGTCAAATTCGGTGACCGCCTTTTCGCCCTCGAGTGCGGACTCGAAACCGCCGCGCGCGAAGAAGCCGAGCGCAAGCTCAGCCAGGGCAAGGCGAATCTCGAGGACGCGAAGAAAGGCAAGCGGCCGGCGGAACTCGAATCTGCCGAGGCACAGCTCAAGCAGGCCCGCGCCGCGCTTGTCCTCTCGGAAAAGGAATTCAAGCGCCAGGACGACCTGCATCATCGTGGCGTGACGTCGGGGGAGGATTACGACCGCGCCCGCTCCGCCCGCGATCAGGATGACCACCGTGTGCAACAGCTCGAGGCCGATTTGCAAACCGCCCACCTCGGCTCGCGCGACGACCAGATCGCGGCCGCTGAAGCCAACGTGCACGCGCTCGAAGCCGCTCTCGCGCAGGCCGACTGGAACCTGGCCCAAAAACGCCAGGGCGCTCCGCAGAATGGCCTCGTCTACGACACGCTTTACCAACAGGGCGAATGGGTCGCTGCGGGCCGCCCAATCATCTCGCTGCTCCCGCCGGAAAATGTGAAAGTGCGCGCGTTTGTCCCCGAGAACCGGGTCGGCGCAATTCATCCCGGGCAGACGGTGAATGTCTTCGTCGATGGCGTGCCCGCGCCTTTCGTCGGCAAAATCACTTACATCTCGCCACAGGCCGAATACACTCCACCGGTCATCTACAGTCAGGAGAGCCGGCAGAAACTCGTCTTCATGATCGAGGCCCGCTTCGACGTGCCCGTCGCGGCCAAGCTGCATCCCGGTCAGCCGGTGGATGTGGAATTTCGTTGAGCGTATGAACGGCAATCTCGCCATCGACGTGAAGGGCATGACGAAGAAATTCGGCGACCGCACCGTCGTGAACGACATCGCGCTGCAAGTGCGCGAGGGGGAGATCTACGGCTTCCTCGGTCCGAATGGCAGCGGCAAGACCACCTTCATCCGCATGCTTTGCGGGCTGTTGCGTGCGGATGCCGGCAGCGGCACCTGCCTCGGCCACAACGTCATCACCGAGAGCGAAATCATCAAGCGCCAGGTCGGCTACATGACGCAGCGCTTCAGCTTTTGGGAAGACCTGAGCATCGCGGAGAATCTCGATTTCGTCGCGCGCATGTACGAGATCAAGAATCGCAAGGAAGCCGTGCAACGCAGCCTGGAGCAGCTCGGCCTCGCCGGCCGGCAGAAGCAGCTCGCCGGTGAACTCTCCGGCGGCTGGAAGCAGCGCCTCGCCCTCGCCGCGTGCCTCATTCACCAGCCGAAATTGCTCCTGCTCGATGAGCCGACCGCCGGCGTCGATCCCAAGGCGCGGCGCGATTTCTGGGAGCAGATCCATCGCCTCGCCGCGGATGGCCTCACCTTCCTCATCACCACGCACTACATGGATGAAGCCGAGCGTTGCCACCGGCTCGCTTACATTGCCTATGGCAATCTGCTCGCCCACGGCACGGTGAAAGAAGTGGTCGATCAGGTCGGCCTCACCACGTGGTCGGTCAGCGGGCCCGATCTGCTCAAGCTCGCGGAGAACATCCGCCATCGCCCCGGCGTGGAGCAAGCCGTGGCCTTCGGCACTTCGCTGCACGTGAGCGGTGAGGACGCCGCCGCGCTCGAGCAGGCCATCGCGGAGTATCGTCGCGAGCCCTACACTTGGCGGCAGATTCCCTCGGGCCTCGAGGACGTCTTCATCCATCTCATGGATCGTTCGCAGGACAACTTCGGCGTCGAAGCCCCTCCGGCGCCGTCTCACGAGGCACCCGCATCATGAGCCTCCACGCCCCTTTCTCCTTCTCGCGCCTCGTCGGCATCATCGTGAAGGAATTCACGCAGATGCGGCGCGATCGCCTGACCTTCGCGATGATGCTCGGTATCCCGCTCATCCAGCTCACGCTTTTCGGCTACGCCATCAATTCCGATCCGCGCCATCTGCCCGCGGCCATGCTCATGGCCGATCAAGGGCCGCAGGGCCGCACGCTGATGTACGCTTTCAAGAACAGCACCTATTTCGATTTCACCCGCGAGGTGAAGAGCGAGAAGGAAGGACGCGATCTGCTCGCGCAGGGGCGGGTGCAATTCGTCGTCAATATCCCGGAAAATTTCTCCCGTAACCTGCTGCGCGGCGAGCGCCCCGAGTTGCTCGTGGAGGCAGATGCCACCGACCCCTCCGCCACCGGCTTCGCCCTCGGCGCCCTCACCCCGATCATGAATGGCGCGTTGAAAAACGATTTCAAGGGGACGCTCGATTACCTGAACCAAAGCGATACGCCCATCGATCTCCGCGTCCACTCGCTCTACAATCCGGAGATCAATACGCAGTACAATATCGTCCCCGGCCTCATGGGGGTGATCCTGACCATGACGATGATCATGATCACAGGCCTCGCCATCACGCGCGAGCGCGAGCGCGGCACGATGGAGAATCTGCTCTCCATGCCGACGCGCCCGAGCGAAGTGCTCATCGGCAAAATCGTGCCCTACATCCTGATCGGTTACATTCAGGTCGGCGTCATCCTCGTCGCCGCGCACTTCTTATTTCATGTGCCCATGCACGGCAGCATCGGGCTGCTGCTCATTGTCGCGCTGGTCTTCATCGCTGCGAATCTCGCGATGGGCATCACGTTCTCCACCATCGCGAAGAATCAGCTCCAGGCCATGCAGATGACCTTCTTCGTCTTCCTGCCGTCCATCCTGCTTTCGGGTTTCATGTTCCCATTCCGCGGCATGCCCGTCTGGGCGCAAACGATCGGCGAAGTCTTTCCGCTCACCCACTTCCTGCGCATCGTCCGCGGCATCCTGCTCAAGGGCAACGGCCTGCCGGATGTCTCGCGCGAGCTATGGCCGATCGCGCTCTTTGCTGCCGTTCTGCTCACAATCGGTGTGAAGCGGTATCGGCAGACGCTGGACTGATAGGTGAGAGACTTGGGGGTGAGGAGGTGGGTCATTATAAAAACCATAGTTATATGTTTGCGCGAACATATAACTAATTGAGATTGGTGATATTGCCTGAATATCGAGGCAATATTCTTGCTAAGTTCGTCTATATCCGGCGATACGTAACTTGGCTGCTATCCTGGCGGCCAGATCAATAACGATTGACGATGGCCGACTCAATTCACCTCCAAATCAAGAAAGCCCGCCTTGAACGAAAGATGGGGCAGGAGGACTTGGCGAAGATGTTTGGCAAGTCGCAGAGTTCGATCTCGCAATACGAAAAGGGAAAGACCACCAAACTCTCAGCGGAAGTGGTTCAGGGCATGTGCGAGTTTTTTGGGATCGATCCCAGCGGGGCGCCCACGGCGGAGATCGATCTGCAACAGGGTGAGGAAGACGTTGCAGCTTTTTGCGGGAATCACGAATGCCCCGCAGCCCTGCGCGTCATCATCCGAGGGAAATTGCATGTTCAACCGGTGATGTATCGAGTCTGGCGTGGGCCAGATGCGAATCACTGCCCGGCATGCCAGGAAGTCCTTTCATTTGGGTGCTCCAAATGCCTTACACCGGTGGTGAACGGAGCGGTCTTTTGCCTCTGCGGCAAACCACTCGTCAAAACTCCCCCCGAATGGGCGAAGGCGGAGGGACTCGAGGAAACAGCGAAAAAAGAAAACCTGATTCGGGAGACGTTTTTGGCGGGGCAGAAAATTCAGTCTTTGCCGCGCTTGCAGTTGGGGAACCAGCGATTGGGAGGGCGTAACGTGTGAGGAAAAAGAAGCCCAAAAAAACTACGGCCTTGCTCGTATCCTCCCGGCAAACTCCGGCTTCCCGCCGGAACGCGAAAGGCCGTGTAGAGAAGATCGCCGCTATTTTTTACGTGGTATTGACGATCTCTGCGACGGTCTTCCGGCATCGATTCGAGCAGGTCAGCGAGCAGATGTTTTGCCTCGTCGGGGGCGTCGCCATCATGGCCCCCACGGGACTTCTGCTCTACATCCGTCAATGTCACCCGACCTGGGCCTTGGACAACCTGTGGGTTGCTCATTTTCCGGGCGCGTCTTTCGTTTGGCCAATGGTCCTGGGTGTTTCCGCTTTGGTTACGGAGGAGGGCGTGAGAAAGACGTTTCATCCCACGATTTCACCGTCGTTCCATTTGATAGACAAAGCTGGAAACTCGATTGCCGATGCGTTGGTAATGATTTCGGATCCCCAAAAGCCCGATCAGGTAGGCGAAGGCGGGGTGACTGACGCTACTGGTACCGTCACGTTTGGACCGATACCCGCTGGGTTGAAACATGTTGCCATCGCGCGTGAAGGCTCCAATCACCTGTGGGACATCATGGAATTCGATTGGGTAGCCGTAACGTCAGAGATACCCAAAGAAGTCAAATTCAAGCGACGCAAAGCGAGGGCAAGGGCGCTTCCCTCCCTGCGCTTCGATTCCGCCGAACCACAAGCGCGTCCCGAAAATGCCGCGGCTAGCGCTCCGCTCATGGATGACCGCCTGGCGCTGGAAAAAAAGCGGGACGAATTTGCCAAGGAACCTGGATATCTGCTGGTGCTGGGGAATACGGACCAGGTCGGGAGCGATCGCTACAATTATGACTTGGGGAAGCGTCGGGTCACGAAGGTGATGGATATCCTCCGACAAATCGGTTTCAGCGGTAAGAGCATGTGCGGATTTACCTTTGGAAAGAAATGGCAAAGGCCGCCCGATTTCCCTAACGCGAAAAAGGATCAGATCAGGGAGATGAATCGTCGGGTCGAAATCTTGTTCGTTCCTCTCGCGGAGGATCGTATGTAACATCCGCAGTGCGCTGGAACATTTTTGCCATCGGTAAGCCCAAACTCGATTTCGCCCGTCTCGGCATTGACGACTACGCGGGACGACTGAAGCCCTTCGCACCGGTGCGGCTGGAATACTTGAAGGCCGGCAGCCGCGAGGACGAAAGCCGCGTGCTGCTCGAGCGCAGCGAGGGCATGTTTCGCGTGGTGCTCGATGAACGCGGCGATCACGTCACCAGCCGTGAGTTGGCGAAGAAGATCGACGCTTGGGAGCAACGCGGCCCGCGCGATTTTGCCGTGATCATCGGCGGTGCTGATGGCCACACCGAAGAGATGCGCAAGGCCGCCGGCTGGACGTGGTCGCTGAGTAAGCTCACGCTGCAGCACGAACTGGCGCTCGTCGTTACTCTCGAGCAAATCTATCGTGCCTACACGATCAAGGGTGGTTTGCCTTACCACCGGGACTGAGGCTGGCACTAAGAAAGCGGTGACGAGGCGGATACCTTCCGCAGCCCCTCCAGTCTTATGTCTCTCTCTTTTTCGGCTCTACGCCGAATCGTCGTGCTCGTCGCCTTGTTTCTCTGCGCGCAGTTGCGCGCCGATGACTTGAAGATCGCCGTCTTCGATGTCGATGCCATGCCGCCGGTCGGCTCGATGATGGCCTATGATCCCGTGAAGGCGCAGGGCGAGCTTGGGTTGCGGGCGCGCGGGATCGTGTTGCTCGGGGCGGGGGAGCCGATTGTGCTTTGTGCGATTGATTGGATCGGGATCAGCAATGAGGGCAATGATGTCTTTCGCCAGACGCTCGCCGAGGCGGCGGGCACGACGGCGTCGCGTGTGGCGGTGCACACGTTGCATCAGCACGATGCGCCAGCGTGCGACTTTGCCGCGGAGCGCTTGCTCAAGGAAGTCAACGCGCCGCTGAATCGTTACGACGGCGCTTTTGCCCGCGTGGTGTTGGATCGGCTCAAGGCGGCGATCCTGGCCAGCTTTGCCGACGCCAAGCCGGTGACGCAGATCGGCCTCGGCCGCGCCGAGGTGAAGGAGGTGGCGTCGAATCGGCGCATTCTCGGACCGGATGGCAAAGTGCGCGTGACGCGCTACACCGCCACAAAGGATCCGGCGGTGCGTGCGGAGCCGGAGGGCACGATTGATCCGGAAGTCTCGCTCATCAGCTTTTGGAACGGCGACGTGCCGGTGGCGGTGCTGAGCTATTACGCCTGTCACCCGCAGAGCTACTATCGCACGGGTGTGGCCAATCCCGATTTCCCCGGCATCGCGCGTTATCTGCGAATGCTGGAAGTACCGGATGCGCTGCACATCCATTTCAATGGCGCCGGCGGCAATATCGGCGCGGGCAAATACAACGATGGCTCGCACACCATGCGAGAGGTGCTCGGGCAGCGGCTGGCCGATGGGATGAAGCGCGCGTGGGATGCGACCGAGAAATTCCCCATCACCGCGAAGGATGTCGGCTGGCAGGTGGAGCCGGTGGCGGTTCCTCCCGCGCCCTTTCTTAACGCAGCCGAGCTCGAGGCGATGCTGCACTCACCCAATGCCGACTCCATCAATGGCACGGCCGCCACGCTCGTGTGGCTGCGACGCTGCGAAGCGGGACACAAGATCGACCTCACCTGCCTGCGCTTGGGCAAGGCGCGCATCGTGCACATGCCGGGCGAGTTATTCGTCGAGTATCAGCTCGCGGCGAAGAAGATGCGGCCCGACCTTTTCGTCGCGATGGCCGCCTATGGCGACTACGGCCCAGGCTACATCGGCACCACGATTGGCTATGACCAGGGCGGCTACGAGACCAGCCACCCCGCCTCGCACACCGCGCCGAATGTGGAAGCGGTACTGATGGAGGGGATGCGGAAGTTATTGCGCGAGGAGTGATGTTGAGGCGTTCCGTCCCACGAACGCCTCTCATCCCGTAAAAACCAATATTAACGCAGAGGCGCAGAGAACGCGGAGGGCCGCAGAGGAAGAATGCGATCGCATTTTTTTCTGCGGCCCTCTGTGTTTAGAGCATCTGCCAAAAAATGGTTTCCGGATAGCAGCTTGCGCTGGAGGGCACCGCTCCGTCGGCGCCGAGGGCAAACGACTTCCGAGGAAGCTCCGATTCGGAAGTTAGAGAGTCTGCCAAAAGAAGTTTCCGAATCCGGCGGGGTAGAATTTAGAATCAGGAAAGCAGGAACACAGGAACGAAAAACAAATCCTTCCTGCTTTCCTGCGTTCCTAATTCACCCCGTTTATCCGGAAGTTACTTTCGGCAGATGCTCTATTTTTGGCAACCGCTATAAGATCTGGCGTCACGAGGTCGAGGATCATTCGTGATGCATACGGGATGCTTCGACTTCGTGCCTCGCAATGCTGCCGCCAGGATGACAACCGTTTGAAAGCCCGCGCCGGCTACTTCGCCGTGTAGTCCAGATCGTCGAAGAAAATCTTCACCTTTGATCCGCCGACACCCGGTGCGAACAGTCCGAAGCTGTCGAATTGCACGCCGTCGGTGTTCGCCTTTTCGGTGAGGTTTAGCGTTACCGCTTCCTCGTCGAGCTTCACGGTTACAGTGCCGTGGCCGCTATTGGCGGCGGGGT
>JBGGMZ010000430.1:0-24998 GCA_041287745.1 Chthoniobacter sp.
TTGGCTGTCCGGCGATCCGAATTTCCCGGCTCCGCCCAAGGAGCGGACGCGCGGCCGCAATCACGACTGGCGCCATCTCTTCAACGCGGACGTCATCTCGATGCCGGACAAATGGGAATACCCGTGGTATGCGGCCTGGGACCTGGCGTTTCACATGATCCCCATGGCGCGGATCGATCCGCACTTCGCCAAGCAGCAGCTCCTGCTCTTCCTGCGCGAGTGGTACATGCACCCCAGCGGCGCCATGCCCGCCTACGAGTGGAATTTCCGAGACGTGAATCCGCCGGTGCATGCGTGGGCCTGCTGGCGTGTCTATAAGATGAGTGGCGCGCCCGGTCACCGCGACACGCAATTCCTCGAGCGCGCTTTTCAGAAGCTGCTCATCAATTTCACCTGGTGGGTGAACCGCAAGGACGTGCAGGGTCGCCACATTTTCTCCGGCGGTTTCCTTGGCTTGGATAATATCGGGCTCTTCGATCGCTCGAAACCGCTGCCGTCCGGCCAGTCGCTCGCCCAGGCCGATGGCACGGCGTGGATGGCCTTTTACTGCGGCACCATGCTCTCGATCGCCCTGGAACTCGCGCGCACCAATCCTTCCTACGAGGACATCGCCTCGAAATTCCTCGAGCACATGGTGCAAATCATCGACGCGATGAACGATGTGGGCGACGGCGGCTTGTGGGACGAGACGGATGGCTTTTACTACGACCAACTCCTCATCGAGGGGCAGCATACCGTGCCCCTCCGCGTGCGGTCCCTGGTGGGGCTGCTCCCGCTTTTTGCCGCGGAAATCCTCGAGCAGGAGGTCATCGACCAGTTGCCCGGCTTCGCCCGGCGGCTGAAATGGTTCGTGAAATATCGCTTCGATCTTGCGCAGAACATTTCCTACCGGAAAATCCACACTGCCGATGGCACTTGCGTGCGCCGGCTGCTGGCCATCCCAACGCGCGAGCGGCTCGAGCGGGTCCTGAAGTACGTGCTCGATGAAAATGAATTTCTTTCTCCCTACGGCATACGCTCGCTGTCTCGCGCGTATTATCACAAGCCGTACCAACTGCACCTCGGCGACTCGGACTACTGCATCGACTACGAGCCCGCGGAGTCTCGCACCGGAATGTTCGGCGGCAACTCCAACTGGCGCGGGCCGATCTGGATGCCGATGAACTATCTGCTCATCGAGGCGCTCGAGCGCTATCACCACTACTATGGCGATGATTTCCAGGTGGAGTTCCCCACCGGCTCGGGAAACCTCATGAACCTCGAGCAGGTCGCCCACGAGATCGCGCGCCGGCTCACCCATTTGTTTGTCCCGGATGCGAATGGCCACCGGCCCTGCTTCGCCGGCGATCCGCGCTACGCGGGCGATCCGCATTGGAAAGACCTGGTGCTGTTCCATGAGCATTTCTGCGGCGAGACCGGACGTGGCCTCGGCGCCACGCACCAGACCGGCTGGACGGCGCTCATCACGCGCTGCCTGAACATGGTGGCGAGGGACGAAGAGGAGGCGACGACGAACCAATGACCGGGGCGACACGCTGGATATTTCCTGCGCCGATCGATGCGGCCGATGTGCGCCGCTTCGCCGGCGAACTGGGCGTGGCGCGTTTCGCAGCCGAGCTGCTTATGCGCCGCGGGATGAGTGTGGTCGACGATGCGGAGGATTTCCTCAGCCCGCGGCTGAAGTCGTTGAGGGATCCCTTTCTACTGCCCAACATGGAACTCGCCGTGGAGCGCATTCTCGCCGCGGTCGACCGTCGCGAGCGCATCGTGCTCTACGGTGATTACGATGTGGACGGCGTGACTTCGCTCACCCTGCTCACCCGCATACTCCGGGCATTGGGCGCGAAACCCGCATGTTTCCTACCCCTGCGAGCGGATGAAGGTTACGGCCTCAGCCCCGATGGCATTGCCCGTTGCGTCAGCGAGCATTCCCCGCAACTCATCATCGCCGTCGATTGCGGGACCTCTTCCGTGGCCGAAATCGCCGCGCTGCGGGCGCAGGGGATCGACGTCATCGTGCTCGATCACCACGAGTGCAAGGAAGCGCTGCCTGATTGCGTGGCGCTGGTGAACCCAAAGCTGGGTGACGACTATCACTATCTCTGCAGCGTGGGCATCGTCTTCAAGGTCGCGCACGCGCTGCTCAAGCGCCGGCCGGTCCCGAGCTTCGACCTGCGCGATTGCCTCGACCTTGTGGCGCTCGGCAGTGTGGCCGACCTCGTGCCGTTGCGCGACGAGAACCGAATCTACGTGCAACGCGGGCTCGCTCAGCTCGAGCGGTCGAAATGGATCGGTGTCCGCGCCCTCGTCGAGGTCAGCGCACTGCGTGCTCCTTTCAGCCCGTCAAATATCGGCTTTGGTCTCGCACCTCGCCTCAACGCCGCTGGCCGCCTCGGCACGGCGCAGGATGCGCTGGAGTTGCTGCTCACGGATGATCCCAGTCGCGCTCGTACGCTGGCGGCGAATCTCGATGTGCAAAACCGGGAGCGCCGCACCGTGGAGGAAGCGGTCTTCCAGGAGGCGGAGGCGCAGCTCGGAAGCTGGTTCGACTCCGCGCGCCACGCGGCCATCGTCGTTGGTTCGCCGGGTTGGCATCCAGGTGTGGTGGGTATCGTGGCCTCACGACTGCAGAAGCGGCACCATCGACCGACCTTCGTAGTGGGCTTCGATGAGGCGGGCACCGGCAAAGGGAGCGGACGGAGCATCGAGGGGCTCTCACTCGTTGCCGCACTCACCCGCTGCGCCGATATCTTGGAAAAGCACGGCGGTCACGAAATGGCCGCCGGCCTGACCGTGAGGGAGGCGCGCTTCGCCGAGTTTCGCGAGCTCTTCTGTGCCTGCGCCCGCGAGGCTCTTACCGACGAGCAACTGCAGCCCCGCTTGCGCCTCGACGCTGAACTGGCCCTCGGCGAGATCGACTACGAGTTGCTTGAACAGCACGAGTCTCTGCAGCCTTTTGGCATGGGTAACCCGCAGCCTGTTTTCGCCGCGCGCGGTGTGACCCTCGCAAGCGAACCGCGTGTGATGAAGGAGAAGCATCTCTCCCTCGTCCTGCGCCAGAAGGGCGACGAATACCGCGCCGTATGGTTCAACTCCGCCGCCCAGGAACTCCCTCGGTTGCCATGGGACGTGGCCTTCCAGATCGAGCGCAATGAATGGCAGGGGACCGTGTCTCCGCAGATTCACGTCCGGGCAGTGCGTCGGGCGGAGTGATCCCGCTCGCCCTACAACAAGGGCGCCAGCGGCCGCAGCATACTTTCCTTTAAGCGCTGGCTCCACGGCCTTTGGATGAAATCCTCCAGCACGATCTGCCGGGACTCCTTCTCGAAATCATATTGCAACACGGCCGCCAATTCGGCGGCGCGCTCGGGGTCGCGCACGAGGCTGTTCAGTTCGAAGTTCAACCGCATCGAGCGGACATCGAAATTCGCCGAGCCGACCATCAGCCACTTGTCATCGATCAACGTGACCTTGGCGTGATTGATCCCCGACTCGTATTCAAAGATCTTCACCCCGAAGCGGAGCAACTCCTCGTAGTACGACCGGCCCACGTTGATGAGCATCGGGTGATCCGACTTTTCCGAGACGAGCAGGCGCACATCGACGCCGCGGGCCGCGGCGAGTTCGAGGGCGGTGAGCAGTGGCTCCTTTGGGACGAAATAGCCGGCGGTGAGCCACACACGATGGCGCGCCGAATTCAGCATATAAACGAGCGACATCTGGATGGGGTCATCCGGGGAGTCGGGCCCGTCGGGCATGGATTGCACGAGGTAACGCTGTGGCGTGGTGGGCGCCGGGTAGTAGTGTTTCTCGAGCAGTTTTTCCTCGGTGACGAAAAACCAATCGTCGGCAAAGGCCATTTGCAGACGCTTGGCCGCACCGCCGACGATCTCAATCTGGATGTCGCGCCACGGTCCGATGTCCGGATCTTCCCCGGCGTATTCGCGGGCCATGTTCATGCCGCCGACGAAAGCAATGTGACCATCGATGACCTGCAACTTGCGATGGTTGCGCAAGTTGAAGGTCCAGCGGTTGCGAAGCGGGTGAGCGGTGCGAAACCAGGCGAATTTACCGCCTGCTTCGCAGAGCGGATTGAAGAAGGATTTGCGAAGGCCGAAGCTGCCTATCTGATCGACGAGCACCCGCACTTCCACGCCGCGCTTCGCAGCGGCGACGAGAGCGTCGCGGATCTCGCGCCCGCGCGGGTCATCGCGCCAGATGAAGAACTCGACATGCACGTGGTGGCACGCTTGCTCGATACGCTCGCGGAGCGCGGTGAAGAACTGCGCACCGCCAACGAGAAGCCGGGTGGATTCCGCGGAGGACACGGCGAGCTCGTTGATGTTCGAAAGCAGCTCCACCGCCGCGCGCTCGCCCTCGGGCAGCTCCTCGAAAAGCGTGCGGGTGAAGGCGGAGATCCGTCGCTCGCGGCTCGCCCCGGCGGCCGACATCTCGCGGCGGGCCCGCAGTTTCTTGCGTTCGATGCGCTCCGTGCCGAAAACAAAATAGAAGAGCGGCCCGATGTAGGGAAAGAGGATGACCGCCCAAATCCAGGCGAGCGTGGAGACGGGCGGCTTGTTGCGCGTGAGGACGTGCGGAATGACTCCCCAAGTGAGGAGGTAGCCGAGCCAGACGATGGACCAATGAAACGTCACGCGCTTAAGTGGCGTAGAAATCACCGCTTCGGCAAGCGCCGAGCGCGGCGGTGAAACTACCGGGAGGAGCCGGTGTTTTTTCGACGGTCTCTTTTTCTCCCCATGAAATCTGTCGTCTTTGCCCTCGCTCTTTTTACCGTGCTCAGTGGTCTGAACGCCGCCGATGCGCCCCCGCGGCCGAACATCATCCTCATGATGGCCGACGACATGGGCTTTTCGGATATCGCTCCGTATGGCGGCGAGATTCAGACGCCGAATTTGCAACGGCTTGCGGATGAAGGGCTGCGCTTCACGCAATTTTACAACAATGCGAAGTGTACCACGACCAGGGCGACGCTGCTTTCGGGCATGTATCCGAGGGGCAACGGCAACTCCATCCCGCGCGACATCCCGACGATTGGCGAGACCATGCGTGCTGCGGGTTACCAGACGGACCTGAGCGGCAAATGGCATCTCGGCAGCAAGGCGCCGCAGCGGCCTTTTGATCGTGGCTTCGATGAATTCTACGGGCTGATGGATGGCTGCGTGAACTACTTCAACCCCGCACTGCCCGATCCGGCGTTCAAAGGCGGCAAGGTGCGCGTGTTTGGCCACAACGACCAGCTCGTGACGGAGTTTCCGAAGGACTTTTACACCACGGATTATTTCACCACGCACGCCATCGAGACGATGGAGCGCTTCACGAAAACGGGGAAGCCGTTCTTCATTCATCTCGCTTTCAATTCGCCACACTACCCGCTGCATGCCTGGCCGGAGGACATCGCGAAGTATCGCGGCAAATACAAGATGGGCTGGGAGGAATTGCGGCGGCAGCGTTACGCGCGGCAGATCGCGATGGGCGTGGTGGACTCCAAGTATGCACTCTCGCCGACCGACTCGAAATCCTACGACTGGGCGACGGCGAACCAGGATTGGGAAGACCTACGCATGGCGACCTATGCCGCGATGGTCGATCGCATGGATCAGAACATTGGCCGCGTGCTGCGGAAGCTGGATGAACTCGGCATCGCGAAGAACACGCTGGTGCTCTTTCTTTCCGACAATGGCGGCTGCACTGAGGAACCAGGCGGACGGGATGCTACCCAGCAGCCGGGGCTCGTGAGCACCTATACCGCGGTGGGTCCAGGCTGGGGCTGGGCGCAGAATGCTCCTTTCCGGCGTTACAAGAGCTGGGTGAACGAGGGCGGGATCAGCACGCCTTTCATCGCGCGCTGGCCGGGGCAGGTGAAGGCGGGGACGATGACCGGACAGCTGGGGCATATTCTCGATGTATTGCCCACGTGCCTCGAGCTGGCGGGCGCGCAACCGCTCGCGGAGATCAATGGCGAAAAGACGAAGCCGCTCGAGGGACACAGCCTCGTGCCCGTCCTGCGCGGAGGCACGCGTCCACCGCCGGAGGAACTGTGCTGGGAGTGGAGTGGCAATTGCGCGATCCGCCACGGCCAGTGGAAGCTGGTCTGGGATACCTTGAGCCGCCCGGTGCAATGGGAGCTCTACGACATCGAAGCCGATCGCACGGAGTTGCACAATCTCGCCGCGGAAAAGCCGGAGCTGGTGAAAGAAATGAGCGAAGCGTATGGGCGCTGGGCGAAGGCGACCGGGCGGCACTTGCCGGGCGAGAAGGGCAAGAAGAGCGGAGATGATTAACTGCAACCGCGCGTCCGGATTCAAAGATTCGGACTCGCGGAAGGTTGTGGTGATACACTCCGTGCTCCCCTCGCGGAGTACACGCGGTGAAACGCGCGCAGACATCTCTCTCCCCTCATGAACGCATTTGCAAAACTCTCGATCCTCTTCGCCCTCTCCACCGCAACGCTCGTGGCAGAAGACCAGCCTCCTACTTTGATGACCACTCGCGGCAAGCTGCTTGCGAGTGAAAATTTCGAGAAGCCGCTTGCGCCCTTCACCGGCAAGCCGGTGGGCTTTGCCAGTGGTTTCACCGGCTGGCGTTACTATAGCGGGGCGACGCCGGGAAAGGGTGGAAGCTGGGAGCAGGTCGATGGGGTTTTCAAGGGTAGCGAGAATCCGGAGGCGCATCATCCGGCGACGGCGTCGTTTGGGATCGAGTTCAAGGACGCGATCATCCAGTGCGACTTCAGGCTCGATGATGTGCCGGCGAATGGCCGCCAGTATCGCTCGGTCTTTGTGAAGGCGACGGACGCGAAGGATTATGTCTGCGCACTCTTCGCCACAGCGGGTAGCTTCAATGCGCTGGCCTACGACGACTCGCGCAGCGACCCGAAATCGAAGCAACGCGAAAAATTCCCGCCGGTGCGCGCGGCGGTGCCGGTGAAGCTGGGCGAGTGGCACACCGCGGTGCTGGAGATCAGGGGCGAGGAGCTCGTGGCTACCGTCGACGGCAAAAGCGTTACCGTGAACAGTCCGCTCCTCGGTGTGGACAAGCACAGCGTAATGCTCGGGGTCGCCACTGAGGCGAGCTTCCGCAACTTCCGTGTGTGGGAAGCGTTGCCGAATCCCGATTGGGAGAAGAACAAGCAGACGATCACCGCGGCTGCGCCGGCGCCGGCGAAGTAACCGCAACAAGCACGACCCCATGGACTGCTCCATGAGGTCGTGGGTTACCGAAACCAAATGTTCTTTCGCAACGGCTCCGGGCTGCACGAGCCCGGTGGCGCGGGGCGAGGGCTGCGTTACGCGACGGCGATCTTGCGCGGTTTGACGGCTTCCGCCTTCGGCAAGTGGAGCGTTAGGACACCTTGATCGAGCTTCGCGCTGATCTTCGTGGTGTCGATCGACGGATCGAGCTCGAAGGAGCGGCGGAAATCGGTGGCGCGCGATTCGCGATACAACTGGCGGCCGCGAGTTTCGACTGCGGCCCGGCGGCCGACCACGGTGAGTCTGCCGTCCTCGACGGTGAGCTCGAGGCCGTCCTTATTTACGCCCGGCAATTCGGCTTCCAGGACGTAGCCGTCCTTCGTTTCGAGGACGTTGGCCAGCGGAGTGAGATAGCTCGTGCGGTTCGTGCCGTTGGAGGTGGTGGCGGGATTTTCAAGAGTGCAGTTCATAGTTTTTTGAAAAGGTTCTGGTTTGGTTTTGTTGAGAGACTTGTTCCGGCGGGCCATGGCGAACCCGCCGGAATTTGGAATTGGTCCGTGGTCAGGAAACGCTCACTGCGATCTGCTTCGGCTTGGCTTCCTCGGCTTTCGGGAGTTCCACGGTCAGGACGCCGTCCTTGTAGGCCGCGCTGACCTTGCTGGAGTCCACCGTGGCCGGCAGAGTGACGCTGCGCTGGAACTTGCCGAAGTAGCGTTCGCTGCGGAAGGACTCGCCTTCCTTCTTCCCGGTCTCGCGCTTGCGCTCGCCGGAGACGGTCAGGACGCCCTCGTGGAGCGAGATATTGATCTCCTCCTTTTTCAGGCCGGGCAACTCGACCTTCACGACCAGGTTGTCCTTGTCGTCGAAGACGTCGAGGGCCGGAGTCCAGCCACTGGAGAAGCCGCTCTCACGGGTCGGCCAGGAGACGTCGAACAGGCGGTTCTCTTCATCGCGGAGCGAGGAGAAGCGGTCGGAAGACGACCAGTTGGAAACACGCGGGAGTTGGTAACGAATGATGCTCATAGGTTGTCTAAGATTTTGAATGGGTTCGATTTGGTTTTGGTTTCTACGCGTTCTCCTATGAGCTTGGAAAATGCCAACGGTGGAAGCTGGGGCTCATTGTCGAAATAATGCATTCATTATAAGGTACTTAAGATGTATTGATGCTTGCTGGTAAGTCAGCAAATAAGCGCCATAATGTCTCATTGCGCGCCGCCAATTTCCTTGCTGGTATGTGTCCGATTGGCGCTACTCGCCGAGGCCCAACTTGTAGTAAGGAGCGATGATCCCTTGGATCAATCCCATGATCTTCCAGAGCAGATAGCTCACGATCGCCATGTAGATGATTTTCGGCGCCAGATTGGCGAACCGCTCCAGCGCCCGCATCGCCTGCTCCCGATACTCCCGCCCCATCCGCCGCAGTTCGTCATCCAGCGAACCCGTCTCCTCGCCCAGGATCACCGCCTGCGTCAGGTCGCTCGGAAAAGCATCGCTTGCCGCCAGTAGCGGACCCACTTGCGACCCCAGCCGGATCTGCGGCACGGCGTCATCCACCGCCGATCGCACCCATCCACTCAGGCTCGACCGCCCTGCCGAAATCACCGAGTCGATCACATTGATCCCGGCATCCAGTTGCAGCCCGTAGACCGTGCAAAAGCGCGATAGCGCAAACGAGCGCCGGATGCCGCCGAGCAGCGGGATGAAATTGAGCACCCGATCCACCGCCGGCGTCCCCACGCCCAATTCGCGGAACAGCGGGATCGCCAACGCGATAATGATGATGGCTCCGTAGAAAAAGAAAAACGCCGTCCCCACATCGCGCCAGTATTGCTCCGAAGTTTTCAGCACCATCGTCGGCAGATTCAGCACGAGGATGCCGAAGTGCAGCAGGAAGAGCGGATAGAGGCACTGGTCGCGCACCTTGATCCGCGCCAGGTTCAGTGCGCCAAAGTATTCTGAAAGCTCGCTGAAGCCCCGGTCGAGTTGCCCGCTCTTCTCCACCGCAGAGACGATCGCCACCTCCAGCGGCGAGACCAGGGACGATTGCCTGGCAAACGCCTCTCCGGCCGTGTGCCTGGCCGCGATGGATTTCCGGGCTGACTCCACCAGCCGTCGGGCATCGCCGCGCAAAGAGGGCACCAGCCGGTCAAAGGCGATGGGCAGAGGGATGCCGGTGCGAACCAGTTGCGCCAGGCTGTGGTAGAGACTCTGCTTCTGCCGGAGGGTCAGTGACACGGCGCGAAGTTCCGGGTTCAAAGGTGGCGGCGCAAGGTTTATTACCATGGAAATGCACGACGACGAATTCATGCGGGCCGCCCTGGCCGAAGCGCGCCGCGGCCTGGGACACACCAGCCCGAATCCCGCGGTCGGCGCCGTGATCGTGCGCGGTGGGAAGATCGTTGCCCGGGGATATCATCACCGGGCTGGTCTGCCGCATGCGGAGATCGAAGCGCTGCGCGCCCTGCCGAAACCAGCGCTGGCCAAAGGCGCCACCATCTACGTGACTCTCGAGCCATGTTCGACCGACGGGCGCACGCCGCCGTGTGTGAACGCCATCATCGCCGCGGGATTGCGCCGCGTGGTCATCGGCGCCATCGATCCCAATCCCGCCCATGCGGGTCGCGGGGTGGAGCTGCTGCGTGCGGCCGGGGTCACAGTCACCACCGGCGTCCTGGGAAAAGAATGCTGCGCACTCAATGCCGCGTTCAACCACTGGATCGTCACCAAGCTCCCGCTCGTCATCGCCAAGGCCGGGATGTCGCTCGATGGCCGCCTCAGCCGTCCACCCGGCGAAGGCCAGTGGCTCACCAATGCCGCCGCCCGGAAGGACGCGCACCAGCTTCGCGCCCAAGTCGATGCCATCCTCGTCGGCGCCGAGACTGTCCGCCGGGACAATCCGCGCCTCACCGTCCGCGGCATCCGTGGAGCGAAACAGCCGTGGCGGATCGTCATCACCCGTAGCGGAAACTTGCCGAAGGACGCGCATCTTTTCACCGACGTGCACCGCGAGCGGACGCTGGTCTACCGTGGTAAATCCCTGCGCGCCGTCCTGCGCGACCTCGGCAAAAGGCAGATCACCAGTGTCATGATCGAGGGCGGCGGTGGTGTGCTGGGCGAGGCCTTCGACCGCCGTCTCGTGCAACGCGCGCACTTCTATCTCGCCCCCTTGCTCTGCGGCGGCCCGGCCGTGGTCGTCTCCGGCCGCGGAGTGGGATCGAGCGCGGAGGCAGCGATCATTCGTGAACCGGTCTACCTGCAACTCGGCGATAATCTGCGACTCACTGGGGAGGTGGACTACCCGGCGGCGTAGGCGTGAGATCAGGTAGAGACCAGAGGTTCTCCGCTAATGCTCTACCGCGACTGCCTCGCAAAATATTCACGGTGACAATCCTGTAAATCGAACTAACACCCCCCCTATGCCTTCCGTCCCGCGCTGGATCTTCCTGCTCGCCTTGCTCACGATCGCTCCGCGCATCATTCACGCGCAAGCGCCCGCACCGGCCCCGCCCTCCGTAGCGGAGATGGCCTTCCGCCAGAAGCAATATGCCGACGCGATGACCGCGGTGCGTTCCGCGACTGGTGAGAAGGATCGCTTTTACGTCCTCGGCAACGCCGCCAAGCTGAGCTTGGAGCAAGGCAACGCCGCCGAAGCCAAAGCCTTCGCCGAGGAACTCGAACTCCTTACTCCCAAATTCAAGGGAAACTGGAATTACGGCAACGCCATCCAGGACGCCAACATCGTCCTCGGCCGACTCGCCCTCAAGGCTGGCGATCCCGCCACGGCCTGCCAGCGCCTCCTCGCCGCCGGCCAATCCCCCGGCAGTCCGCAGATGAATTCCTTCGGGCCCAACATGACCCTGGCGCAGGAACTTCTGGCCGCCGGAGAAAAAGCGACCTTCCTCGCGTATCTCGAATTGTGCCGTAAGTTTTGGACCATGGAAGGCGGCCGGCTCAACCAGTGGAAAAAGGCCGCGGAGGAAAACCGTCCGCCCAATTTCGGCGCAAACCTCGTGTACTAGCCGCGAGCACGGCGCTTCGATCATCCTACCGGTCCTATTCGGCAGGGGGGGCTTCCGCCCATCGTTTTGACGTGACACTAATGACTGATGCCAAAGCCTGAACTCATCCGGGGCCTTACGCGGCGCGACACTACCGCGCTGGTGGTGGGGACGATTATTGGGACGGGCGTTTTTCTGAAGACGACGGCGATGGCGCAGGCGGTGGGGTCGCCGCTGTGGGTGTTGCTGGCATGGGTGGTGGCGGGGGCGATGTCGCTGGCGGGGGCGCTGGCTTATGCGGAACTCGGGGCGATGTTGCCGGCGGCGGGCGGGGAGTATGTCTATCTGCGCGCGGCTTATGGGGATCTGCCGGCTTTTCTCTTTGGCTGGATGCGCATCACGGTGGGGGCCAGCGGGGCGATTGCCATTTTCGGGGTGGCTTTTGCGACGTTTCTTTCCGCGTTGGTGCCGCTCGATACGGTCTGGGTGCAGCGGAGCTTTCACGCGCTGGGACAGCCGATCGAATGGCAATTCGGCAGCCGGCAGGTGGTGGCGGTGGGAGTCATCGTGGTGTGCTCGGCGGTGAACTGTCTGCGGGTCGTCATGGGCGGGCGCATCCAATCGGCGATGACGCTGCTCAAGCTGCTGGCCGTCGCGGGCGTGATTGCGGGCGTCTTCTTCCTCGGCAAGGGGACTACTTGGGAGCATTTTACGGCGCCAGTGGGTGGTGGGCAGTGGAAGGGGTGGTCGGCGTTTGGTGCGGCGGTGCTGGCGGCGCTCTGGGCCTTCGACGGATGGAACAACATGCCGATGGTGGCGGGGGAAGTACGCGATCCCGGCCGGAACATTCCCAAGGCCTTGATCGCCGGCATGGCGATCGTCCTTGTGACTTATGGGCTGGCCAATCTCGCCTATTTCTACGCGCTGCCGTTTTCGGAAATCCTCACGGCGAACTCCACGGCACATCGCGATGCGCTACCCGTCGCGGCTCTGGCAGCCAAATCATTCCTTGGCGAGAGCGGGCCGAAATTCGTCTCGCTGGCTTTTCTGCTTTCCGCGGTGGGTGTGCTGAATGGCTCGATCCTGACCAATGCGCGCATCCCTTACGCGATGGCCCGGGATGGATTATTTTTCCGGCGCTTTGCAGTGCTCGATGAGCGCACCTCGGTGCCGGTGGCGGCGATCGCCGGCCAGGCGGTGTGGGCCAGCGTGTTGGCGGTGTCCGGCACGTTCGATCAGTTGACCGATTGTGTGGTCTTTGCGGGGTGGCTGTTTTACGCGCTGACGACTTCCGCGGTGTTTGTCCTCCGGCGCAAGCTGCCGGATGCGCCGCGGCCGTATCGGACGATTGGTTACCCGTATCTCCCGGTGGTTTTCCTGGTGGTCGCGCTGGCGCTGGTCGGGAGCACGCTGCTGGCGGCGCGGCTGGAGTCGGTGGTGGGGTTGGTGCTGATCGGGTTGGGGTTGCCGGTGTATTGGTTTCTGCGCCGGCAAGGGCGGCGGGTGACTTGAGACGGGGGGCTTTGGGCGGGGTGGATTTAAACGCAGAGACGCGGAGACGCAGAGGGCGCGGAGAGAAGAAGTGGAAGAGCTTCGGTGTTTGAAGGGTCGGATTAGTTGGGTGCCCAATGGTGCTTTGTCATTCTTCCTCTCTGCGTCTCTGCGCCTCTGCGTTTAAAAACCAACCTACGGTGACACTCTGGCAACTGTAGTCGCCCCGCTCTGCCGGGGCGTGGGCGCAAGCAGCCGGCTTCTACGTTGGTTTGCATTCACATACCGTCCTCCACACGGCGGCAGAGCGCCGTGACTACAGCGCCTTGGTGCGACCTCAGGTCTATTTGGAACGCCTTACAGTTGGGCGGGCGGGAGGAAACTTGGTCGGGCCTTCGGCTGCGTGATGTGGGGCTCGCGCAGGTAGATGGGTTCGAGGTTGTCGGTGGCGATGATGCCGGTGGTGGTGCTGGCGAGGAGGGCCAGCTTCACTGCGGAGGGGAGGGCAATTTGGGCCTGCGGGAATTGCGCTACTGGCTCGGTTGCGTAGATGGGGAGTGAGACGGCGTTGAGGCGGTCGCGTAATTCCGCCTCGGTGGCGAGTAGCGGACCTTCAACGCAGGAGCCGTTTTCAATCCGCGAGAAATAGAAGGATTCGCGGCGTGCATCGCCGATGGCGATATACTGCGTGGGCCACGTCGCTCCGTCGCTCGTCGCGACCGCCGTATCGAGCGCGGCGACGGAGGGAATGCCGACGAGCCTGGCTCCGAAGGCGAGGCGCAGGCCCATTGCCGCGGCGATGGCAATGCGCACGCCGGCATACGAGCCCGGGCCGAGGCCGACGGCGATGGCGTCGACACGGTCGGTAAGGGCGCGCGCTTTCTCCAGCGCGACGAAAAGCGAGGCGCTGTGGCTGCGATCGCCGACAAAATGCTCCTCGATGAGCAGCGTCTCGTCGGCCAGCAGTGCGATGCTGCCGTGCGGGGTGGAGGTATCGATGGCGAGCGTGATCATTGTGCTGCAGTGTGCTCGATGACGCGGGCGCCATCCTCGCGATGGGTGAAGCGCAGCCATTGCGTGTGCCCGGGGAGCAGCCCGGGAAATTTGTCCGCCCACTCGATCACACATACGCCGTCGCCATCGAGATATTCGTCGAGGCCGATCTTGAGCGCGTCGTCTTCATCGTCGAGGCGGTAGAAATCGAAGTGATAGAGCGGGAAACGTCCGCCGATGTATTCGTGGATGAGAGTGAAGGTGGGGCTGGTCACGTCGGCATTGGCACCGAGCGCCGCGGCGAGACCCTTGACGAAATGGGTCTTGCCCGCGCCGAGGTCGCCGCAGAGCCCGAGCACGTCGCCGCGCCGGAGCGTGGCGCCGAGAGCCCGGCCGTGGGCCATGGTTTCCTCGGCGCTATGCGAAATGGTCGTAGCCATGATGGGAAGGCGAAGGGCGAAGGGCGGAATGCGAAAGGAGCTGGCCGATCTGCGTGAGTGGTGTGCGTGGGAAGCGTTTTGTCCAAGCGGATTCCAAAGCAAGCGCGGTACGGGGCGGGAGGGCGAAGAGGAGTTCGAAGTCTTCGCCGTCGCTCATGGCTTGCGTAGCGGTACAACCGCGGGTGAGCGGGAGCCGGGCTTCATCGACCACGTAGCCGCAGCGACTCGCGGTGGCGAGGCGCGGGAGATCGGCGCCGAGGCCGTCGCTCAAGTCCATCATGGCGTGAGGCCGGAAATGTTGCGCGAGCCAGCGGGCTTCCTCGATGCGCGGGCGGAAGTCGAGATGCTTGCCAGCGAGCGAACCGCCGAGGCGGCCGGTGACGTAAAGCAGGTCGCCGGGTTTGCCGCCGGAACGCAGGACGCAATGCGTGCGCTCGACCCATCCGGTGAGCGTGATACTGAGGAAAAGCGGGCCGGGTGAATGGGAGGTTTCACCGCCGACGATGGCGACTCCGTATTTGCGCGCCGCTTTGCGCAAGCCGGCGTAGAGCGCCTGCACCCGGGCCACCGCCGTGGTGGACGGGACTGCGAGTGTAATGAGCGCGTGCGCGGGCATGCCGCCCATCGCGGCGATGTCGCTGATCGCGCGGCAGAGCGCTTTCCAGCCGACGCGTTTCGCGTCTTCCTCCGCGAGGAAGTGCACGCCCTCGACCACCGCGTCTGTTTTCAAAAGCTGCCAGCGCACATCGCGCGAGCGACCGATCACGGCACAGTCGTCGCCCGCACCCACGATGACATCGGCCCCGTGCGTGAGGTCGCGCGTGAGCGCCGCGACGACGCGATCCTCGCCCCAGTCGGCGAGGGTTGGCAGCGGTGCTTGTGGTTTACGAGATGATGACGCTTTCACTTCCCGGTCGTGATCTGCGCCTGCCCGTAAAGCACGAGCAGGCTGGTGAGATTGAAAAGCGCGTGCATGCAGATGGGTACGAACAGTGAGCCGGTGCGCTCGTAGGCGATATTGAGGCAGATCGCCAGGAGGAACAGGCCGGCGAAGGCCGAGAGGCTGGCGTGAAATCCGGCGAAGAGCAGGCAGGCGATGAGGCCCGCGGCGATGGGGCCGATGTAGCGCTTCCAGACGCCGTAGAAAAAGCCGCGGAAAAGAAACTCCTCGCAAGTCGGTGCGATGATCACGGCTGAGACGAGGATTTTGGCCATGGCCGAGTAGTCGTGCTCGCGGGCCATCTTGCTAAAGAGATCCACGAGCGGCTGCGGCTCGATTTCGCGGGGAAAGAGGAGTTGGGTGAGAACTTGCCCGGCGTTGGCGAGAGGGAAGGCGGCGAGGATGAGCCCGCAGGCCCAGCCGAGCACTGCGAAGGGGGACACGCGATCGAATCCGAAAGCACGCAGCAGCTGCACCCCACGGAGTCGCATGAAGCCAGCGATGCCAACGACGAAGATGATGAAGATCATCGAGTTGGGCAGCACAGACTCGATCTTGATCGGCATGGCTTTGTCGCCGCCGTGGTACTGCACGCTGGAGATGGTGATGAAGAGGAAGAAACCCGCGAAGACGAAGCTCATCAACAGCTCAGGCAGGTCGAATTGCTCGACCAGCACCTTGCCGCCGTCACGGCGGATCCGGCGTACCTGCAGAGCATAGATCCACAGTGCGATGAAGACGAAGAGCGCGGATGAAACCCAGTCCGCGGCCGTTGGGGAAGCGGGAGCCGGCACGCGTTTACGGCGCGTAGAAGCTGGGCAGGAAGTAGAGACGCCCGGCCTCGAGCTTGGGCACGAGCGCCTTCGCCACATTCACCTCGACGCTCGTCTTCTCGCTCTGGCCGAGCAGGCGGAAGAGTTTGCCAAATTTGAAGGGCGACTCGTAGCGAATGACCGTCGCGCTCTTCGTGCCGCCTAGTTCCATGGCCTTGGCATAGGCGTCTTCCACTTCGCCGGTGGCGTTGATGAGATTCGCGGCCTTGGCGTCCTTACCGGAGATGACGCGGCCGTCGGCGAGGCCGTGGCGGAGCTCGTCTTCGTTCAGCTTGCGCTCGCGCGCCACGATGCCGACGAACTTGGAATACGAGTCCATGACCATCTTCTGGATGTAGTCGCGCTCATCCTGGGTGAGCTCGCGGGAGCCGCTGAGCATGTCTTTGAACTGGCCGCTCTTGAAGGTGATGGTCTCGAGGCCGACCTTGCCGAAGAGCTGCCGATAGTTGAGCGATTGCATGATCACGCCGATGGAACCGGTGAGCGTGGTTTCATTGGCCATGATCCAGTTGCCCGCGCAAGAGACGTAATAGCCGCCCGAGGCTGCGAGCGAGCCCATGTAAACGACGACGGGTTTCTTTTTGCCAAAGCCGCCGTCACGCAGCTTGCGCACGGCATTGTAAATGGAATCGGAGGCGGTGACCTCGCCGCCGGGTGAGTCGACGTAGAGGACGACAGCCTTCACCTTGTCGTCCGTGGCGGCCTGCTCGAGCTGGATCTTGAGATCGTCGACCATCGTTTCGCCGATCGTGCCCGGTTCCGCTGCGCTGATGACGCCGCGCAGGTAGATGAGCGCGATCTTGGCGTCGGTGTCCTTTTGATCCTTGCCCGGTTTGCTGTCGACGACGACAGCTTCTTCAAATCTCGGCGCGCTCGGCTTGACGACTGTGCGCATGCTGTTGCCGCTGCTGACCACAAAGACGATGGCGAGAACGAAGAGGAAGCCGAGGCAAAGGCCGAAGCCCGCGAGCATCCAAAAACAGCCGGAAGTTTTCTGCGTCATTTATGGAGAAAGGGTGACGGATGGGCAGGATTTAGACAAGTGGGGAAGTGGGACGGGGAGGGGCCGGAACATCCAATATTCAACATCGAACGTCCAACATCCAATGAGGCAGGTGGCTACCTGGGTGGCCAATGGGGGTGTCGGATGTCCTGCCTTTTTACCACGCGCCACTACGCAGGTCTCCGAAGGCCCGGCCGAAGTGCCCTAATAAATGCATCGGCGTCAGCGATTCCTCGGATTCTCCCGTGTCGATCACGGCGATCTCGGCGGCGCGGCCGCAAAGCCACGCGCCCACACGGGCGGCGTGATAGAGATCGAGGCCCTGGCCGGCGAGGGCGGCGCAGACACCAGTGAGGATATCGCCCATGCCGCCGGTCGCCATGCCGGGAGAGCCGGTGGAATTGTAGGAGAGCGGCTGGCCTTGCTGGCCGATGAGGGTGCGGGATCCCTTTAGCAGCAGGGTGTGTGGCCAGCGGGTGGTGAAGGCTTCCACCGTCTCCCGCCGGCTGCGGTCTTTCGACTTCGGATCCACTCTCGCCATTTCGCCCGGGTGCGGTGTGAGCAGGCGCGGGCCAGCGCAATGGTCGAGGCTGTGGATATTTTCCGCGAGGATGTTGAGGGCATCGGCGTCCACGACCATCGGCTGTGTGGCCTGCTCAATGATCTGGCGCACTTCGCTGGCGTGGCCCTTGCCGAGGCCGGGGCCGATGGCGAGCACGTCGAGCTTCATCTCCAGCGCTTCAAGGTAGGAAGCGACGGGCTTGACCATGACTTCCGGTGAAATGGCCGAGACCACGATGGGGTAGATGTCTTCGGTGGCGAAAAGCGTAATGAGCCCGGCACCCGCGCGGACACAAGCCTCGGCCGCCATGATGGCCGCGCCGATAAATCCACGCGACCCGGCGATGATGCCCACCCGTCCGCACTGGCCCTTGTGCGTGTCGAAATTGCGGCGCGTGAGCGCGAGGTGGAGATTCTCCGGGGTGGCGACGAGATCGGCTTTCTCACCGACGGCGCGTCTGCTCAGCTCTTCCAGCGGCAACACAGCGAGCCGGCCGACGTAACGCGAGGCGGCATCGGCGAGCAGGCCGAGCTTGGGAAAGCCGACGGTCAGGGTGTAATCGGCGACCACGGTATCTGGGTCGGGGGCGCCGGTGTCGCCGTCCAGGCCGGTGGGCAGGTCGAGCGCGAAGACCTGGGCGTGGCTGGTGGCGCGGAGGCGATTGATCTCCCGAGTGAAACCAAGGATGGGTTCGCGCAGGGCTCCGCCGGCGCCGATGCCCAGCAGGCCATCGAGGACGATGAGCGGTGGCGCGCCCGGGCCAGGTGGGAGGAAGCAGTGCGCATCCAGGCCCGTGGCGATATCGCAGACGCGGTCCCAGTTTTTCCGCGTGAGCGGCGCCCAGGCATCTTCCGGAAAGGCGGGCTTCCACTCCAGTGTCCAGCCAGCCTCGGCCAGATGCCGTGCCGCCACGAGCGCGTCACCGCCATTGTGGCCTTTGCCAAAGAAGACGACACACTTTCCCGGGAACCGGCAGAACTGCTGGATCGCCTGAGCCATCTTCAGCCCGGCTTCCTCCATAAGAGCCTCGGCTGTGATGCCATCGGCAAAGGCGCGCTCCTCCAGGGCTTTCATTTCGCGGGCGGAAAGAATCATGGGAAGAGAAGGGGGAAAATACTTCGTCGCTGCAGGAGCGTCGGCTCCTTTTATATATCGTATCTCGCCTCCGCGGTGCCCGCTCTTCTTACTGGTTCCGATCCATGATCCCGCGCGCGATGGCGTCGGCGATCCGCTGCCGGTAGGCCGGCGAACCGCTCACGCGATCGGCGCTCTGCGGATTGCTGAGAAAACCGGGCTCCACGAGGATGGAGGGGATGGTCGTGCGGCGAATGACGAAGAAGCCACGGCGGCGGACGTGCCGGTCCTCGAGGCCGGTAGCGGCGAGGAGGCGGCGATGCACCGCAGCAGCGAGGGCGGCACTCTGGCTGGTGTAGTAATACGTCTCCACGCCATCAGCCGCGGTGCGCGGGGCGCCATTGAAGTGCACGCTCACGAAGACCGCATTGCGCTGCCCATTGGCGATGTCGCAACGTTGCCGCAGGCCGACGAAATAATCGCCCTCACGAGTGAGGACAACGCGGACGCCGTTGGCCCGGAGCGTGGCCGCGAGGCGCAGGGCCACATCGAGGGTATACGGCTTTTCGGGCACGCGCTGGCCGGGAGCTCCGCCGCGATCCTGCCCGCCGTGGCCGGCATCCACCACTACGGTGAGTGCCTTGGCCGGGGAAGCGATGCTGAGCAACGCCGTAAATACTAACGCGAAAAGGAGACCGGGACTTTTCATGGCAAACCGTGCGAGAGACTTTGGAAAAGCGGGACGAATGGCGAGAGGAAATTCCGACCGGGTTGGCAAAGGACGTATAAACACGGGACACAGAGACCACCGATGCGGCACTTCGCTCAAAACTCGCTGCGATTTACCGGGTCCTTGTGGAACATTTTTGATCAATGATCCATGGATCGTCAGGAGTTTCTCCCTTCGATTAACCACGATTGGGCACGATTCACTACGACTACTCTGGAGTAGCACCGCGATTTTATCGACCGTGCCATAACTTTTGGTCACGGGGAGATGAGGTATGGAATGTCAAAGAACCAAGCGGCCCGAACGTTCCACAGGCTCGCAGATATGGCTATATGAACACTATTTCGGGCGTGAAGTCAATCTCAATCCCTTCAAGCATCCGCCGGGGTGGTTTTCATTTGGGAGGGGAGAGATGCGATCCTTTCTTCTATTCGCGTCCATTCGCGGTTTCTCTTTCTGGAGCGCATCCTCCCCATTCCACGGTGGAGATGGAAAACGCAGAGACGCAGAGAACGCAGAGCTTTGGCCGGCGTGGTTTCCTTCCTCGATCTTCTTTTCTCCGCGCCCTCTGCGTCTCCGCGCCTCTGCGTTTTCAAAAGGAGATTCACCGATTGCGCGCCAGTCCCCGGGCTGATTCAGTGCGGGCGATGAAAATGCTTCCCCTCGCGGTCGCTTTGGCCGCGCTGACGTCTCTCCCCGCTTTTGCCCAGAAAATGGCCACCCCCGCCGGTGAGGCGCCCGGACCGTGGATCCTCGGAACGGTCGGCGTGGGCAAAGGGGCGGACCCGAAGACCCCGAAGACCACTGCACTGAAGGGCATCGCGATCAAGGTGGGTGACCACGGCGAAGCGGCGATGGCCTACGATCTCGACCTGTGCCGGGTGGTCGGAGCGTGGACGGGCAAATTCACCACGCCGATGAACCTGATGTCGCGCGGCGAATATCCCACGGCGATGGGCGACGTGCTCTTCACCACCGGCGAAGCAGCCGGTCTCCTGCCCGCCGGCAAAAAGGGCGAGCAGACCTGGAAGGACACGCGCCCGGAACCCTTCGGCCCACTGCCGCCGGGGCAGGCCCGCTTCAAGGGCTTCTTCGTCAATGGCGGAAAGACGATTCTCAAATGGGACATCGGCGGCGAGGAAGTGCTGGAGATGCCGGGCTACGATGTGGTGGTCAATGGCGGCGGCTTCTTCACCCGAACCTTCTACGTCGCGCCGACGAAGAAGCCGGTGCAGATCCTCGTCGCCGGCAATCCGGAGGCGGAGAATCCATTCGACGTCGACACCCATCGCAAATCGCCGGGCAAGGTGGAGGGCTTGGAGGACAAAGCGCGCACCATGCAATCGACTCCCTGGATCCACGGCGAGCATGGCCAGGTAATGGTCTGGGCCGCGGGCGATCCCGATGGCTCCGTGTGGCGCAAGGTGAATGGCCAGCTCGCCATCGAAGTCGCCCCGCACGCCAAGCCGGCCACGTTCCAAATCGCCTACTGGGGCGCGCCCGCCAGCGATCCCGATGGCCGCACGGCCCCGCTCTTTTTTCAGGAGCCGGAGCTCGATTTCCCCGCGCTGCTCAAGGGTGGCCCTGCGCACTGGCCGGAGGCGGTGACCACCGCGGGCGAAACGGCGACGGCGAAAGCAGACGCGGCCTATGTCGTCGACACGATCAAAGTCCCCGAGCCAAACCCATGGGGCTCGCCGATGTTCATCGGCGGCTTCGACTTTTTCCCCGATGGCCGCGCGGCGGTTTGCACCTTTCACGGCGACGTCTTCATCGTCTCGGGCATCGACGACACGCTCGGGCAGGTGAAGTGGAAGCGCTTCGCCAGCGGGCTGTATCACGCGCTCGGGCTGAAGATCGTGAAGGGCGACATCTGCGTGACCTGCCGCGACGGCCTTTGGCGCCTGCGCGATCTCAATGGCGACGGTGAGGCGGACTCCTACGAGGCCTTCAACTTCGACGTGAAGGTGACCAAGAGTTTCCACGAATTCGTCTTCGATCTGCAGACCGATCCGCAGGGGAATTTCTATTTCGCCAAGGCCGGCCCGGTGAAGAATGGCGGGCGCGGCTTCGATGAGATCATGGCCCACCACGGCTCGATGCTGCGCGTCTCGCCGGATGGGAAGAAACTCGATGTCGTCGCCACGGGCTTTCGCGCGCCGAATGGTATCGGCTGCGGCCCGCACGGCGAGCTGACCAGCGGGGACAACGAAGGCACGTGGACTCCCGTATGCAAGATCAACTGGATCAAACCCGGCGGCTTCTACGGCGTGGTGCCGCTGGCTCATCGCGACCCGCTGCCCACGGATTACGACCGCCCGCTCTGCTGGATGCCGAAGCGCGTGGATAACTCCAGCGGCGACCAGGTGTGGGTGCCGGATGACACCCGCTGGGGCCCATGGCGCGGGCAGCTTCTGCACCTCAGCTACGGCACGTGTTCGCTCCTCGGTGTGCTCAAGGAAGAGGTCTCGGGCGCCAATGTCCCCTCGGCGATCACCCCGCGCCCGGCCACAGTCATGCAAGGCGGCGTCACGCGTTTCCCGGTGAATTTCCAGAGCGGCATCATGCGCGCGCGATTCAACCCAAAGGACGGCCAGCTCTACGTCGCCGGCCTGCGCGGCTGGCAGACCACCGCGGTGAAGAATGGCTGCTTCCAGCGCGTGCGCTATCAAGCCGCCGCGCCCGTGCGCATGCCGATCGGCCTGCACGCCTCGAAGCGCGGAGTGCGGCTGGACTTTGCCTGCGAGCTCGACGCCGCCAGCGCGGGCGATGTGCAGAACTGGGGCGTGGAAGTGTGGAACTACATCTGGTCCGGTGCCTACGGCTCACCGGAAATCTCCACCGTCGAAGCCACGGCCAAGCCCGGCGAAGCCGGCAAGGACGGCGAGATGCAGTACACCAAGGAGCAGATGTCCGTGAAGAAACACGACCCGCTCACGGTGAAGAGCGCCACCGTCTCTGCGGACAAGAAATCGGTCTTCCTCGAGATCCCCGAGATCAAGCCCGTGATGCAGATGGCGATCAAGTTCGGCATCAAGTCATCCGATGGCGGAGAGATCCGCAGCGAGGTGGTGAATACCATCCACGCGCTCTCGGAGAAGTGAGCCTATTGGCCCTATCCGTCATATAGGTCCCATAGGACGAATGCGACCGATAGTAGAGCCGCCGCCTCCTTAGACGATCTCCGAAACCGGCCCGAGACTGTCCACGAACTTCTCCGTGTGCACGTCCATCTTCTGCAGCATCGTCAGCATTACGTTGCTCAGGCGGGCCTTGCCGTCCTTTGGCTTGCCGGAGATATCGCGCCACTCGTCGTAGCTCAGCGTGTAGTTGCCGTCCTTGAGGAAGGGCTTGTTGTAATCGATGTGCTGGCCGTGCTTCAGGCCCAGCCCGCGGCCGCCGGCGAGGAGGATCGGGAGGTTCGCGTTGCAATGGCTGTGGCCGTAGCTCATGCCGCTGCCGAAGAGGACCATCGTGCTGTCGAGCAGCGGCACGCCGCCATCCTTCACCGCGGCCAATTCGTCGAGGAAATGGGCAAACTGCTCCATGATGAACGCATCGCTCTTGGCCAGGCGATCGAGTACCACCGGGTCGCCATTGTGATGCGACAGGCCGTGGCGCGCCTGCGTGATGCCGATCTCAGGAATGGCCAGGCCGTTGCCTTCGCTGCCGTTCATGTAAGTCACCACGCGGGTCATGTCCGTGCGCAGGGCGAGGACGATCAGGTCAAACATCGTGCGCCAGTATTCGCCGGCCTTGGCCTTGGGCACGTCGCGCTGGAAGGGCGCGGCGACATTCTTGTCCACCGTGGGCTTCGGCACATCGAGCCAGGCATCGAGACGCTCGGTGCGCTGCTCCACGTCGCGCACGGAGTGAAGATATTCGTCGAGCTTCGAGCGGTCGTCGCTGCCCAGCTCGCGGCGGAGCGAAGCGGCATCGTCGAGCACGGCATCCAGCACGCTGCGGCGCTTGCCGAGACGGGCGCGCTGTGCCGCGAGGCCGCCTTGCTCCTCACCGAAGAGCCGATCGAAAACGAGGCGCGGATTTTCCTCCGCCGGCAGCGGCACGCCATCGCGGGAAAAGGCGAGGGTGTTGGTGTTGAGCGGACGCCCCGTGCCCGAGGAGATGGACAGCTCGAGCGAGGAAAAGCGGGTGTGCTTTTCCGTGACCTCGGCCATCACCTGGTCGACGGAAATGGTGTTCTCGTACTTGCGCGCGCTCTGGGCATCGATCTTCGCGCCGGTCAGCCAGGTATCCGCGCAGACATGCGCCTGGCCGATGCCGTTCGGGTGATGCAGCCCGCTGAAAATCGTCAGGTCCTCGCGATGCTTGGCCAGCGGCTGAAGCGATTGGGAAAGTTCATAGTCGCGCCCAGATTTCGTGACCTGCCAGTTCATGCCATTCACCCCATTCGGGATATAGACGAAAACACTGCGCCGGGGCTTATCCAGCGCCGCCGCCGCACTGGCGCGGAAGGGGAGCATGGCATCGAGCAACGGAAGAGCCACCGTGGCGCCCAACCCGCGGAGGAAGTGCCGGCGGTTGAGGAGCCATTTCTGGGAGAGGATGTTGCTCATAAGAGTGATCTAGCGGATTTGGACGGCCAAGAGCGAGACGGATCTAAACCCCGGCCCTCTGGATTACCTCTGAAGGGGCGGAATCTTTGGTGGGGTTTGTGGCGCGATCGAAGGACCGCGCGTTTTGGCCGAACACCTCATCGGGCAATTCATGTGCGACCTCCGGTTCCACCCCGAAGAGATCATGCAAGGTGTTGCCCCCCCGCGAAGGTGAATTTCACCGCAGAGGCGCAGAGAACGCAGAGGGCCGCAGAGAAGAGATGGAGAATGGGGGGAGCTTGGATCGCTCACGAAACGGGTGCCCATTCTCGACTCTCTTCCTGCCTCTGCGTCCTCTGCGCCTCTGCGGTGAATCTTCACCGTGGGGCGCTGAAAGCATTTCCGTTGTCAGAAGCGCCGCTTTTCCCTTGCCCGCAGGACGGAATGCGGTTCGGATATCCACCCATGGTGTCGCTTGACTTGGGCAGTTTCCCTGCGGTCGTTCGGATTGCGCGACAGCCCGTCGCCTTTTTCTGCGACGCCTTGGCGCTTGCTTCTTGTTAGGCCCTTTCCCGTGAACCTGATTCGCAGCGAAAAAATTACAGTGAGAGACGGTCGTTCCCTGCTCGATGTGCGGGGCAGTAATTTTGATGCAGTGTTGCTTATCGATGGACGGCCCCTTCTTTACCATTGGTCCGACTGCATGGGTAGTGTCGCCCAGTATCTCGTCTACTCCATGACTCCAGACGCGGCTCAGACGGTGCTCTCATTCCGCGCCTCGTTCGGGTCCGCTGCCATCGGTGACGCTTCGCTGGCTCTCTATCTGGCGCCAGTTCTACCTGCCCTTGCGCCATCTGAATACGCCCTTAACTACTACGAGGCCCCACAGGCCTATGATATCGTTGAGTTCGATAACAGATGGGATGTTACAAAAGATGCAGTCGGATACTACCCTGGTTGTGCCAGTTTCGTTACCACGCAGCCGACTTCCTCGTTGTCAGGCGAGCGCATTTCCTTCTACGAACAAAGAATCCAGAAAGGCGAACGGCCAATACTCCTGACGGTTTCGGTGGAGGAAGGATGGAGTGACTTCGTCATCGATGGACATCATAAGCTTGCTGCATACACACGGACCCACACACCTCCGCATTATCTTTCAATTCAACG
>JBGGMZ010000431.1:0-7482 GCA_041287745.1 Chthoniobacter sp.
TCGTCCGTTCCCGCTCGATCATCGGGAATATCGGCGCGGCGCTCCAGACGCTGGTCGGTGGTAATATCTCCATCTATACCGAGCTTTGCGAAAAGGCGCGGTCGGATGCTTTCCTGCAAATGCTCGCGCATGCGCAGGAGCGCGGGGCGAATGCAATCATCGGCGTACGCTACGACGCCACCGAGGTCATGCAGGGCGTGACCGAGGTGCTGTGCTATGGCACGGCGGTAATGGTGGAGCCGGTCGCACCCGGCGCCTGAGCGGCCTGCTACTCGAAGTCGTAGATGACGGCGCGAGCGCAGTTTGGCTTGAAGGCCTTCTCGACGAACTCGAGGTGCAGCGGGTGCACCTGGTAGTCGTCCTGCTGCTGCTTGTTCTCAAACTGCAGGTTCAACGCCACCTGGTAGCTCTGGTCCACGACGTCGCGGTGGCTTTTCACCATCTTGCCGACATGAAAGCTGAGGAGGCCGGGGATGGGACGCAGATACTGCTCGGCGCCGGCGACGAGGGCGTCTGCGGCATCAGGGATCTCGGGCTTCGTCCAGAAAATGACTACGTGGGAAAACATATCGGGGTGTTTGATGGAAATAGATTGAAGGTTGCGGACGCGCAGTTTGGTATCGCATGTGTCCACCGTCGGCAACGCCGCAAATCCTGATTCATGAAGCTTTCGTCCATCCTCATTCCCGCCGCAGCAACCCTGCTGCTCGTCGGCTGCAATTCGCTCGATAACCCGATCTCCAATCTTTTCCACGGCGCTGGCCGCGACGAGCGTGTCTACAATCCGCAGACGGGACAGTGGGAATGGCCACCGGACAAGCGCCATCCCTCGGAGAAAAAGTCTGCTGCCGTTGCTTCTGCAATGGCGGCCACGCCGGCGCCGCATGGTTTCAATGACACGCGCTATTGGGACTCGGCCCGTAACCAGTGGGTGGAAGGCGAGCAATCCCGCTCGCCCTCGACCTCCCGGCCAAAGCCAACCCCACCTCCCAGCGAGCCAACTCCCGCCACGACGACCGCTCAGGCCGCCCCGCCGCCACCGCCACCGCCGCGGCCTTCCCAAGCCACGGGCGTCTACAATCCTTCGACAGGCAAAATCGAGTGGCAGACCTCCGATGCCAACGTCCCGCGCGGTGCGACCTATACGCCCCCGCCGAAGACGAAGCATTGGTACTGGCCGTTTTAAGCGAAGCTGGTTTCCAGCGACGAGCGGAAGGATCTCGCGTAGGGGAGGACTACAGCGAGCGCCATCGATGCAATCGATAGCGCCATCGATATTACCAATTTGGTGGGTCGCCGCCGCGCTGATATAGAGGAGCCATGTTCCTCACTGCATGGCTGGGCGCGACGTTGTCCTTCTTCGACGGATCTCCGAAAATGCCGCTGCATCCAGTGCCGGATCGCAACCCGGTGCTGATCGTGCACGGCATCGCCGACTCGGCGCGCAACATGTCCTGGCTCGCACGTTATCTGCAATGCCAGGGCTGGGAAGTGCACACGCTGAGCCTGAAGCCAAATTGGGCGCAGAAAGGAATCGAGCCGCTCGCCGCGCAGGTCGATGCCTACGCGCGCGAACAATTTGGGGAGCGTCGCTTCGATCTCGTGGGCTTCAGCATGGGTGGGCTGGTGAGCCGCTACTACGTGCAGCGGCTCGGCGGGCTCGACCGGGTGGATCATCTTGTGACCCTTTCCGCGCCGCACAATGGGACCGTCATGGCCAATCTCGTGCCGAATCGCGGCTGCCGCGAAATGCGGCCCAACAGCCCTTTCCTTCGCGATCTCGCGCAGGATGCCGACAAGCTGCAGCAGTTGAAATTCACCTCGCTCTACACGCTGATGGACCTGGTGATCATCCCGCAACGCAGCTCCGAGATGCCGCAAGCGACGAACATCCGCATGCCCGTGCTGGCGCACCCGTTCATGGTCATCGACAAGCTCTGTTTGCGGACTGTGGCGGACGCGCTGCGCGGGTAGCGATGCGGCTGTAGCGGCGCTGTCCCAGCGTCGCACTTCTCTCAATTAGACGGCGACGCTGAGGACAGCGCCGCTACAAATGATTCAGCCTACGAAACCAGCGGCAATAACCGTCCGAGCAAATCGCTGATCTTCACGCGCTCCTGCGAGCCGTCGTCGCGGTGACGCAGTGTGACGGTGTCTTTCAACTCGTCACCCTTTTCACCCAGCGTGTCGAAATCGATGGTCAGGCAGAACGGTGTGCCGGCTTCGTCCTGGCGGGCGTAGCGTTTGCCGATGCTGCCGCCCTCGTCGTAGAACGCAGCAACGTGCTTGCGCAGCAATTCGAAGACTTCGCGCGCCTTGGCCACCAGCTCGGGCTTGTTCTTCAGCAGCGGGAAGACGCCGACCTTCACCGGCGCGATGCGCGGATGGAAGCACATGACATATAGCGTCTCCGTCTTGCCCTTGGGGTCGGTTTTCTCCACCTCGGTGTAGGCACTGGAAAGAACTGCCAGCGCGAGGCGATCGAGACCGGCCGACGGCTCGATAACGTGCGGCACGTAAAAGCCTTTGAAGAGCTTCTCGCACCATTCGTCGACCTGCGCGTCGGTCAGGCCGCTCTTTCCCTTGGCGCGCTGCTCGGCCTTCTTGCGTTCGACCAGCGCGGCACGCTGCTCGTCTGTCCATTTGGCGAAGGCGTTCTTCACCTCCTCGTCGAAGACATCTTGCGGCTTTTTGCTGCCGTTTTGGTGCGCCGTGAGGTCGAAGTCGCCGCGGGCGGCGATGCCCTCGAGTTCCTCGGTCCCGAAGGGGAACTTGAACAGGATATCGACGCAAGCACGGGCGTAGTGGGCCAGCTCTTCCTTCGTCTGCCAGTGGTAATCGAGCAAGTCCGCACCGAGGCCGATGCTGGCGTAATAGGCGGTGCGCTCCTGCACCCAGTAGCGATGCCAGAGCTCCCAGCCCCAATTGTCCTGCGGCACAAAAAGATCCACGCCTTCATTCCACGTCGCGACGTTGCCGCACACGGCTTCGATCGCTTCATCGGGCTTGATGAAAAACTCGAGCTCCATCTGCTCGAATTCGCGCGAGCGGAAGGTGAAATTGCGCGGCGTGACTTCGTTGCGGAAAGCCTTTCCGATCTGGCAAATGCCGAACGGCACCTTCTGCCGCGAGGAATCGACCACATTCTTGAACTGCGCGAAGATCGCCTGCGCGGTTTCGGGACGCAGATACGCCTTGTCGTCCTCCGTGGCGGTGGCGCCGATGTAGGTCTTGAACATCAGGTTGAACGGCACCGCATCGGTAAGCTGGGCGCCATTCTCGGGGTTGAACCCGCGTGAGTTCTCCACCTTCTCGGTCGTCTCGCCGAGCAGTTGCGGATTGGTGAGCCCGCGCTGTGTATAGAATTGGATGCCGATCTTCCGGGCGCTTTCGGCTGGCTTGCCGGCGGCAAGCAAGGCGGAGAAAGCATCGTTGCTCGTCTTGCCAGTCTCGTCCGTCGCGCCGGTCCACTTGTAGACGACGCCCGACTGCGGATCCACGTGGTCCGCGCGGAAACGCTTCTGCGTCAGGCGACAGTCCGCCATCGGGTCGCTGAAAGTATCCACGTGGCCCGAGGCCTTCCAGATGGCGGGGTGCATGATGATCGTGGCGTCGAGACCCACGACGTCTTCGCGGTCGCGGGTCATGGCGCGCCACCACGTTTCGCGCAGGTTGCGCTTCAGTTCGGCGCCGAGAGGACCGTAATCCCAAAACCCATTGATGCCGCCGTAGATTTCCGAGCTTTGGAAAATGAAACCGCGCCGTTTCGCGAGCGAAACGATCTTTTCCATCTGTGGGATTTCTTTGGGCTGGCTCATAAGGGACGGCGAAAGTGCGTGGGGGTCGGGTAAGTCTCAAGTCGAAAGTCGCGATGGCGGAGCATCCATTGACAGCCACAAAGAGGCACAAGAGGCGCAAAAGAGGAGGGCCAGTAAGATTTTTTTGCGCCCTTTGTGCCTCTTTGCGGCCATTCCGCCTTCGCTGGTCACCTTCTAATATTCCATCGCTTCGGTGCGTCTCCTGTGTATCTTTCCGGCAGCTTCGCCATGGCCCAGTATTCGACCTACCAATCCAACGCCGCGGAAATCCCCATCATGCGGAAGTGGCTGTTGCGGGCTCTGTTGATCTCGCTGCTCATCCACGGGGGACTGCTGTTCTTTTTCAATTTCAAGCATCTCGAAAACTTTGGCTACACGGAGGCGGTCCAGCTCGCGCCGACCCCGATCAGGATGCGGCAGGTGACGATTGCCGATACCACGGAGGCGGAGACCATTCCCGAACCTACCAAAAAAACCATCGCGCCCATCCCGATCGAGGAGACCAAGCCGATGGTGGATGAAATCCAAATCAAGCCGAACCTGCCCGATACCGCACCGATCGTGCAGGAAAAGCCCAAGGTGGACTTGACCGGCTTTGACGCGAACATGGATAAGTCGGGAACTTCGATGGCCGCGCTGGAACAACAGTTGCGCGGCAAATTAGGTAGTGAGCTCGAAAGGAGCACGCGGATTTCACCCAACCAGCCCAAGATCACGGTGTCGAACGGACCCAAGGGTGGAAATGGCGGGACCGGCACGGACGGCGGCATTCCGGGGCGCCTGACGGTGGATGACGCATTGAACAAGGTCCAAGGGCCCATTGGGAATCGCGCGATCGCCATGCAAGGCGGCGCACTCTTTGAGTGGGGCCGGGCCGAATTGCTGCCGCAGGCGATCCAAAGCCTGGAAAAGCTCGGGGAGATCATCAAGCGCAACCCCAAGGCAATCTTCGTCATCAGCGGTCACACCGATCACACCGGGACGCACGAGGGCAATCTCGTCCTCAGCCAGCAGCGCGCGGATTCCGTGCGTGACTGGCTGGTCGTCAACTTGAACATCGATCCCATGCGCATTCGCACTGTCGGTCGCGCCGATGACGATGCGTTCCCCACTCTCGGTGCGGACAAGAGCATCGACGAGCAGGCGCCCAATCGCCGGGTGGAGATCGTGATCAAGACGCACGGGAAGTGATCTCCTCCCGGAAGGAAATTCGCGGGGAAGACGTCGCATCGCATTACGACGAGCTGGACCGCTTCTATCGCGAAATCTGGGGTGAGCATGTGCACCACGGCCTGTGGTTGCGCGGCGATGAAACGCGGGATGTGGCTGTACGGCAGCTCGCGGAGTTGGTAGGCCGCGAAGCGGCGGTGGCAAAGGGTTCGCGTGTGGTGGACATCGGCTGCGGCTATGGCGCGACTGCGCAATTGCTGGTCGATGAATTGGGCGCGGAGGTCACGGGCTTCACGATTTCCGAGGCGCAGTATGCCATCGCGAAGGAGCGCACTGGCGGGAAGGGGAATCCTACTTTCATCTTCGGCGACTGGCTCACGAATACGCTGCCGGCGGATTCGTTCGACGCCGCCATCGCCATCGAGAGTTCCGAGCACATGGACAAAGCGGCCTTCTTTGCTCAAGCGCGGCGCGTCCTGCGTCCCGGCGGACGTCTCGTGGTGAATGCCTGGCTTTCCTGCGAATCGCCGACGCGCAATCAGGAGCGCTGGCTCATCGAACCCATCTGCCGCGAGGGGCGCATGCCGCATCTCGGGACGGAGACCGATTACCGCCAACTCGCCGCGAATGCCGGTTTTCGCTTGGAGAAGTTTCAGGACGTGACGCAACAGATCGCCCGCACCTGGCCGATGATCGTGCGCGTCTTTCTCTGGAATCTCCTGCGCAAGCCGTCTTACATCCGCTTCATCCTCGATCCGAAATCGAAGAACGCGATCTTCGGTCTCACCATTGTGCGGCTCTGGCTCGCTTTCCGCACCGGGGCGATGCGCTACGGCGTCTTCACGCTGGTGAAGGAATGAGCGGCGCTGTAGCCGGGCTCAGTGAGCCCGGTCGTCTGCGAGTCCGTCGTTCCCATACCGGGTTCAATGAACCCAGCTACCGCCCATCGCGCGCGCCGGGCGTGACAAAGCTGCGTCGGGTTTCGCAAGATGCACCGATGCCCTTCCCATCTCCCGCCTCTTTGATTCGTTTGCGACATGAGTGAGGTCGTGTTTGAGGGCGGGGACGATGGGCGGGAGAGGTGGCCATTCCTCGCGCTGGGCCTCTGGTCGCTGGCGCTGTTCATCGCCGTGCTGCTGTTCGATACGCGGCATAATCAATTCCCGTATTTCTATCACCCCGACGAACCGGTGAAGGTCGAGCAATTGCGCACGGGCAACTGGAACTACCATCATCCCATGCTCCTGCTCACGACCACGAAGGTGGCCGTGGACATGACCGGTGCGTCGATGTCGGAGCAGCGCACCGTGGAAACGGGGCGCTGGGTCTCGGCTACGTTCACTGCGCTGGCGGCCGTGCTGCTGTCCCTTCTGGCGTATGCGTGGCGTGGCTGGGCCGCGGCCGTCGCCACCGGACTGACCCTGCTCTTGCACCACCAGTTCTTTGAGCTCGCCCACTATTTGAAAGAGGACACCGCGCTGGTCTTCGGCGTGGCCTTCTCCTTCCTCATGGCCTACCTCTTCGCGCAACGGCCCACGCCATTGCGCGCAGCGTTGCTCGGCGCGGCGGTGGCCTGCGCGATCTCGGGAAAGTACATCGGCCTGTCCGTGCTCGCGGTGGTGGGGCCGGTCTTATGGCGCGCCCCACGGGAAAGCCGCAACTCGCGGTTGATCACCTTTGGCATCACGCTCGTCGTCGCGCTAATCGTGATCAATCTCCCGCTGGTCATGAATCCGTCGGGCTTTGCGCACAGCTTCGATCGCGAGATGCAGCTCGTCGTGCACGGCCAGCAGGGCACCACGCGCCGAGTGCCGCACTCATTGTATCTCAACATCTTCCGGGACAACACGACACCGGTCATGTGGGTGCTGCTCCTCGTCTTCCTCGTCGAGCGCTGGCGGGAGCGTCGCGCCCTGCAGCGCGTGGAGTGGCTGCTCATCGCCTTTCCCTTCGTCTACACCGTGGCCCTGTCTTTCTCGCCGAAGTCGAACGACCGCTACTTCCTGCCGGCCACCGCCCTCTTCACGCTCTTCGCCGCCTTCGGCGCGCTCGATACCGCCCGCTTGCTCAGCCGCTGGATGTCACTGCGGTGGGCGACACTGGGTGTGATCGTCACGCTCGTCGCAGCCCAGATCCCGAGCTGGTGGCGCTACGAGATCGCCTTTCAACACGACGATAATCGCGAGCTCATCGAGTGGATCGAATCGCACCTGCCCGCCACTGCGGTCATCGTCAAGGATAGCCGCATCCTGCTGCCCGACCCGAATAGCTCGCGCGACGTCACGCGCTTCGAGCCCATGCCGCAGAAGATCTACGCCAAGAAGTTCGCTGCCGACGTAGGCAGCATCGAGGAACTGCGCAAGATGGGGGTGACGCACGTGGCCATCTCGGAAACCGACTACGGCCGCTTCTTTCTCAGTGGTGTCCGCCCGAAGAAAAACGAAGTCGCCGACTTCGAGCGCCGCAAGATCTTCTACGCCGAGGTGCTCCGCGC
>JBGGMZ010000432.1:0-4028 GCA_041287745.1 Chthoniobacter sp.
AAGGTCGTTCCGATGACCAAGGACGGGGTCGTGATCCCAGATGGGCAGCATCTCGGTTCGGTGTGCGACAAACCTCCGTTGCTTCCCTTGGGGAGCAGCGCCGAAGCAGGTCAGACGGTGCCTTATACGCGTTTGGGGAGAATACCTACCACCACACCCAATGTGATGTGGGTATTCATCGCGCGCCGCTATAAGATCCGCACCGAAATGGATCCGCTCTTCGAGGATGTGGCGATCATCGGCCATAATCGCGTCACCGGACGCACAGCCTTTTTTCAACACCTCTCAGATGGAACAGACGCCACCCGGGTGCCTTCGCCCATGGAACCGGCGGCCGAGACTCCTGCCGGCAAGATCAAGGCAAAGGACTTCTGGCTGTCGCCGCAGAGCACCGCCAGCATCAATTGTTTCCAGTGTCACGACGCGGATGTGTGGATTCACACTTCATTCATCGACCAAGTGTCATTTGGCGGGGGTGTTCAATTCATGGTTCCGCCCGGACCGCTCGGGGCGGCGGAAGAACCACCTAAGCCGCATCCCTATTCTTTCATTGGCAGCCAGTTCTTCACCTCTTGGCCTAATCCGATGAAGCATCTAAAGCCGGCTAATAACGAGTGCATCAGTTGTCACCGCGTGGGCACGGAGTGGCGCGACACCCACCTTTACCTCGTTGCCACGGGCCGGCCAGTCCCTGGCTTTCCTGGCCTGCGCATCTCAGCCAGCGCAAAAACCTATCCGAATTCTCATTCGATGCCCCTGAATGCCTCGCAAACCATGAGCCAGCAGGAGTGGGACACTCACTTCAAGGCCAGCGTAGATCAGATCATTTCCTTCAAGACAGATCCGAGCCAGGCGGGGGCAAATCCCACCCCGGTCGAACCACCACCCCATCCTTAACTCCACCATCCATGTCACTTCCAGCAAATATCCGTTCCATTCGTATCTATCCTGCGGTCGGTTTTGCGCGGCTCTCCACCAGCGATGCGCACTACGTCCATGGCAGCAATCCCGCCACGCTCAAGAGCAACGGAGTCATAAAGCGCCAGGCAGTCCAGTACCGGATATTCGCCTTCGATCAGAACAGGGTCGCGGTCGAGGAGCTTACCCCGGGCCGGCTGCAACAACTGGGAATCAAAGCTGTCTGGGAGGCTCGCGTGGCAAATCGCAAGATTGCCCGCAATCGCGGACCTCAATTTAGCCCAAGCTATGTGATCGAGGCTCTGGCGAGTTCCGATAACAACGGCGGCAAACTCACGGGGCGTTGTGCAAATTTCGCCGAAGGCCAAAACATTCCCCTCGGTGAAATCGGGCCCGATGGGCTCTTTCTTCCTCCCAAGGCCGGCATCTTTCGCGAGGACGCGAACGTCCCGCTGCCCAATACCGCCGGGCTGCGTTCCGGTACAGTCGCCGACAATACCTGCGACGGCGAGATATCCGTCGCGCTTTCCGATGCCGCCTCCGGAGTGCCGATTAATATCCCACTCCTGACTGCCTGGGTGGTCGTAACTCCCCCGGATTTTGCACCCGATTGGGATGACGTTTCGGGAAGGAATCTCTACAACTATTTGGTCGACAATATTGACCATCTTGCGGTCGGTACACCGCCGCTCAGTCCTCTCAACCAAACGGCACACGACCTGACGAAAACCGCTTTGTTCCAAGGAACTGCGGATTTCAATCCCGGGATCGAAATTTATCGCCCAGAGTCAGTCTATTTTCAGGATCCCACTTTGGTCGGCGACCCCGCGGAGATTCGTCTCCGTCCGAAAACAAATGTCGCCGGCCAAGGAGTCGATCCAGGTGAGCTGTCGATGTCGTTGTGCAGTCCGTGGCAGTTCGACTTCCTCCTTT
This sequence comes from Chthoniobacter sp., assembly GCA_041287745.1. Lineage (GTDB taxonomy): Bacteria > Verrucomicrobiota > Verrucomicrobiia > Chthoniobacterales > Chthoniobacteraceae > Chthoniobacter. Next base: position 1,852 of record JBGGMZ010000432.1, read on the forward strand.
GCACGTGTTCGTTCTGGGTTAACCAACGGCCCGACACGGCATTCCGAGAGAGCGACACCGGCAACGAAGTCGAGTGGTTGCGCAAAACAGCCGCAGAAGATGGGACCCCTCCTCCGTCAGGCCTAGAAATCGATACCATCCCTACTTTGGTGGATCACGTGTTCGAACTGGGGATCATTCGCAAACAGAACAATAAACGCGTCGAAAAAGAGCGCACCGCAGATATCCCATGAGAGCCTCGCAGGAACCCTCGGTCGAGCAATCGGAAGGCGCGGCGACAGGCTCCTACCTGGCCAATCGTGACTATGTCGCATTCGCCACCGAGCGCGGCTCCTCAATCCTTCTCGCCGATTCCTCCGGCGTCTTCAGTTCGCCGCTGTCGCTGGCGGATCTGAATTCGGAAATCGGGCTCGGCAAATTCGACTCACTGTTGACAGAAGGCCGTCGCGCGGCCAAGCACCGCGAAGAGGAATTTGCCAAAGTCGGAGCGTTCGCCATTCGCACGATATCCTTGGCTGTTTCCCAGTCTTGCAATCTGGGCTGCACCTACTGTTATGCCGAGCAGGGTTCGTTCGGCGCGAAGCCGTCGCTCATGAGTGATGCCACGATTTGCGCCTCCATCGATCGTCTGTTCGAAGACACGCTTCCCGGCGAGAGCGTGAGCATTACCTTCATGGGCGGGGAGCCTTTTCAGAATCGCCGCGGCATCCGCCTCGGTGTCGACCACGCCCTCACCCGGAGCCGGGAGAAAGGCGTGAAGGTTTCCTTCGCCACAACCACCAATGCGACGCTCCTTGACGAAGACGACGCGCGCTTCCTCGAGGAGCACGGGTTTGCCGTCACCGTTAGCATCGATGGTACGGAGCAGCAGCATAATGCGCAACGTCCCCACAAGCGCGGCAGCGGCAGTTTTGCCGAGGTAAGTCGCGGAGCAAAGTTGCTGCTCTCGGCGGCCTCGCAAATGCAAGTATCGGCCCGCGTGACGGTGACCCCGCTCAACCTCGATCTCGAAGCGGGCGTGGAAGCGTTGCGCGACTTGGGCTTCACGGATGTCGGCTTTTCCCCACTGCTCAGTGCTCCCACAGGCAAGGGGGAAATGGATGAGGGCTCGCTCGACACTTTGCTCGAACATATGAAGCGTTGCGGCCGAAGGTATCTCGCCAGCCTCTCTGGCGGCTCGCCTTTCCCATTTTCGAATATGCGTTCGGCTTTGCAGGAGATCCGTCGTGGGGCACGGCGCTTCTTTCCCTGTGGTGCCGGGGTGGCATATCTGGGGGTGGGAGCCACGGGAGAATACTCCCCCTGCCATCGCTTTGTCGGCGATAAGTCAGTGCCCTTTGGCGATGTCACCACGGGGGTGGACCGCACGAGACAGCGCGAATGGATTGCTGCACGCAATGTACAGTATCAAGAACCGTGCAACAGTTGCTGGGCCCGTTTCCTGTGCGGCGGCGGATGCCACTATGAAGTCTTGCGCCGTGGGCGCGTTTCCTGTGACTACATCCGCGGTTGGCTCATGTTCTGCCTGTACGAGTACGAGCGATTAGGCGCAACTAGGCCAGAGTTGATCGATCAACTCTAATTAGAGTTATGCCTGACGTGGCTGTTCTCGGAAGTGGAGTCGCCGGTGCTGTCATAGCGAGACGGCTCCATGATTTCGGCTTTGAGGTGGCCGTCTACGAACAGCAGCCGATCGCGGCGTTGCGCAAGCCTGAGATTTCGGTCGCCCCACAGTTCTTGGAGACTCTCAGCGCAGCGGGATTTCCACGCATGGTTCATTCGCTGGCTCCGCGGCAGACCGAGTCGGTGCAGCTCTTGTGGGGGAGCCTTACTCCGCGTTCTCAGCCGCACCGCCTGTGGCACTTTGAACGTCGAACGTTTGAGTCGGCGTTGCGGGAGACGCTCGCCGGATGTGGGATTCCGATGCATGCCGCCGTGTCTGGAGTGACCGCGGCGGACTTTGGTGCAAGATACTTGGTCGACGCCACCGGCCGACGCTCCAGCCGCGGGCAACCCGTCCGTTTGGCGGCTTCGCTGCTCGGGATTTCGAGCATCTGGCGTCCGCTCGCCGGGCCACCGGAGATTCCCTACCTTGAGGCCAACGATCACTCTTGGACTTGGGCCTCGCCGCGGTCTGACGGGGCGGTGCAGGTCACCGTTTTCGGGTCGCCACGCGA
>JBGGMZ010000433.1:0-59240 GCA_041287745.1 Chthoniobacter sp.
GAAGAAGGGCGAAGCAGAGCCCGAAGCCTGGACCATCGAAGTCCCGCACAAGAACGCCAACCTCGAAGGTTCGCCCGGTCTCTTCGGCTTCTCGCCTCAAGAGCAGCGCGCCTGGATCGATAACATCACCGTCACCCCGAATAAGTAAGAGGCGAGCAAAGCGAGCTTCTGACTCTTAATCTTAATCGTAATCCTAATCTTACTCTTAAGGTTCATGCCCAACGTTTTCGATCACGAGAAGCTCGCCGTCTATCAACGGGCGATCGCGTTTGTCGGTTGGGCGGAGTCGGTCGTTGAAGCGCAGGCAAAGAATCTGTCTGCGCGAGACCAGCTCGACCGCGCGTCTACCTCGATACCGCTCAATATTGCTGAAGGGAACGGTAAGTTTACGAGTACGGACCGCTGCAAGTTTTTCGATATTGCGCGAGGCTCTGCCCTCGAATGTGCTGCGTGTCTCGACGGGTTGGTTGCAAAGCGCCGCATCGATGCGCAATGCGTCGGAGATGGCAAAGCAATGTTGCTGGAAATAGTTTCGATGCTCGTTGGCTTAATCAAAAGCAATTCCAACAGAGCATTTGAAGAACCGCCCGCTTACGGGCGGCAAGTCGTAGAAGAGTAAGATTAAGATTATGATTAAGATTAAGAACTCCCCGATCCTCACTTCCACTCTCGCGAGTGTTTTGCTCGCGGCGACCTCGATCGTTCTTCACGCTGAAGACTGGCCGCGCTGGGGTGGCAACGACCCCGGCCGCAACATGTACTCCCCGGCCAAGGGCCTGCCGAGCACCTTCGACCCCGGCAAGTTCAAGGCTGGCACGGAAGAAGTGGATCTCTCCACGACGAAGAATGTGAAGTGGGTGGCGAAGCTCGGCTCCCAGACCTACGGCAACGCCGTCGTCGCCAATGGCAAGATCTTCATCGGCACGAACAACGCCTCGCCGCGCGATCCGAAATACAAGGAAGACCGGTCCTGCCTCTACACCTTCAACGAATACGATGGCTCTTTCCTCTGGCAGCTTGCGGTGCCAAAGCTTGCCGCGGGCAAGGTGAATGACTGGGAATACCTCGGCATCCTCGCCTCGCCCTGCGTGGAAGGTGGCAAGGTGTATCTCGTCACCAGCCGTTGCGAAGTGGTGTGCCTCGATGCGGAAGGCATGAGCAATGGCAACCAAGGCCCGTTCAAGGACGAAGCAAAATATCTCGGCGGTCCCGGCAAGCCTCCCATCGAGCCCGGCCCGACCGACGCCGACATCCTCTGGCGCTACGACATGATGGATGAGCTCGGCGTCTTCCCGCACAACGCCTCGAACAGCTCCGTCATCACCCTTGGCGACAAGCTTTTCACCTGCACCTCGAACGGTCAGGACTGGACGCACGTCAATATCCCGTCCCCGCTCTCGCCGTCCTTCATCGTGCTCGACAAGAACACCGGCACGTTCATCGCGGAAGACGACGCGAAGATCGGCACGAACATCAAGCACGGCCAGTGGACCTCACCCTCGCTGGGCAAGGTCAATGGCAAGGATCAGGTCTACTTCGGTGGCGGCGACGGCCTCCTCTATGCCTTCAGCACCGATCCGGTAAAGGAAGGCGACTCGACCTACATGAAGAAGGTTTGGTGGTTCGACGCCGTGCCGGAAGAGTACAAGCACGACAAGAACGGCAAGCCGATCAAGTACCCGGCGGCTGAAGGCCCGAGCGAAATCAACGCGACGCCCGTCTTCTACAAGAACCGCGTGTATGTCGCCATCGGTCAGGATCCGGAACACGGTGAAGGCGTGGGCCGCATCGTCTGCGTCGACGCGACCAAGACGGGTGACATCACCAAGACCGGCCTCATCTGGGACTTCAAAGAAATTCACCGCTCGATCTCGACCGTGAGCATCGACCCGGAGAAGGGCCTCCTCTTCATCGCGGACTTCAGTGGCTTCGTCTTCTGCCTCGATGCCGAGACCGGTAAGAAGTACTGGGAGTACGACATGAAGTCGCACATGTGGGGCTCGACCCTGGTGGCCGACGGCAAGGTGTATGTCGGTGATGAAGACGGCGACTTCCGCGTCTTTGCCTCGGACAAAAACTTCAAGATGCTCAGCGAAGTGAACATGGGCGCGCCCGTGCTTTCCACGCCGATCGTCGCCAACGGCACGCTCTACCTCGGCACCCAGACGCACCTCTTCGCCATCGGCGAGGGCGCGAAGCCTGTGGAAGCTGGAGCCAAGAAGTAATTCCGCGCGGCTGAAGTTCGCCCTCCCGGGCGCGCGCGCCGCACCCACCTAAAGGCTTGCCCGCCCTCCCATGACCGACTCGACACGACCCGCGCTCACGCTCCGGCACTGGCTGATCATCATCATCGCCAGCATCGGCTTCCTCTTCGATACCTACGAACTGCTGATGACGCCGCTGGTGGGCGTGCCGGCGATTGCCGAGCTTCTCAACCTGCCGCCGAACAATCCGGTCGTCACCGAATGGATTGGCAAGCTGCAGTGGATGTCCGCGGCGTGCGGTGGTGTCTTCGGTCTGCTGGGTGGCTGGCTCATCGACCGCTTTGGGCGCAAGCGCATCATGGCGGCGAGCATCTTCCTCTACGCCTTCTCGCCGTTCGCGGCGGCGTATTCCACAACGCTAGGGGCGTTCATGTTTTTCCGCTGCATGACCTTCATCGGCGTGTGCGTGGAATTCGTCGCGGCCATCACCTGGCTCGCCGAGTTGTTCCCGGATCGGAAGCAGAAGGAACTCGTGCTCGGCTCGACGCAGGCGTTCGCATCGCTGGGCGGCATCCTCGTTACCGCGATCAATGCCTGGATCGTAGCCAATTCCGCAACGCTCCCCGCGCTGCATTTGCCGGAAATCTTCGATGCGCACGCCACCTGGCGCTATGCGCTCATGACCGGCTTGCTGCCCGCGATCCCAATCGCGCTCATGCTGCCTTTCGTGCCGGAATCGCAAGTGTGGCGCGAGAAACGCGCCGCCGGCACGCTCAAGCGTCCCAGCTTCGGCGAGCTCTTCTCGCCTGCGCTCTGCCGCGTCACGATCGTTACCGCGATCCTCTCTGCTTGTGCTTACGCCGCAGCCTTCGGTGCATTGCAGCTCACCCCGCTGCGCATTGCACCCGGTGTGCCGGAACTCTCCGAGCAACGCAAGCAGCTCAAGCCGCTGGCCGATGAAGCCACAGCGCTCAACCAGCAATTGCTCCAAGTGCGTCCTGCCTTCGAACTGGCCATCCATCAGGTGACCGGTCTTGAGGAAGTAGCCGCCCTGCGCGCCAAGAACCGCAAAGCCTTCCGCGCGGCGAACAAGGCGCAGGCCAAGGAAAAAGTCGCGGCACTCGCTGCTGAATTCAAAGAGCTCGGCGCCAAACTCGACACGCTCACTGCCTCGAATCCCGAAGCAAAGAAGGCCGTCGTCGAACGGGAAAAGATCCTCAAGGCGCTCGGCGACAACCGTGAAAAGGTCGAGCCGCTCGACAAACAGGTGAAGGAGCGCGGCAACACCGTGCAGCTCAAGCAGGAGATGGGCGGCCTTGTGGGCCGGATCCTCCTCGCCATCCTCGTTGTCACCGCCATCTCGCGGCGCGCCTTGTTGCAGCTCTTCATCATCCCCGGCCTGGTGGTGCTGCCGCTCGCTTACTTCAATCTCTATCACACCGGCGGAAACACCTTCGATTGGTCCATCTTCTTCGCAGGCATGCTCATCGTCGGCCAGTTCAGCTACTTCGGCGAATATCTGCCCAAGGTCTTCCCGCTTCATCTGCGCGGAACCGGTGGCAGCTTCGCCACGAATGTCGGCGGCCGCATGATCGGCACCTCCGCTGCGTTCCTCACGACCAATATCATTGCCCCGCAACTGTCCGGCGCGAACACCTTCGACAAGGTGGCGCTCGCCGCCGCCATCGTTGGCACCGCAGTCCTCGTGATCGCGCTCATCGCCAGCTTCTTCCTGCCGGAACCCCCGACTGAAACCCTCGACTAAGCCATGACCCAGCTCACTCCTGAACAAGCTCAACAGCAACTCGACACGCATCTACGCGAGATCATCGCGTGGCATTTCTCGCCGGAGACCGGCTGCCCCTTCTGGCTCGATTGGGCGTCGAAGAATTTTGATCCGCGCAAGGAGATCAACACGATCGAGGACGTGAAGAAGTTCCCGCACTTCCAGGACGAATGGCTGCGCGATCTGCAGCCCGAGGTCTGGGTGCCGAAGGAATTCCAGGGCAAGCCCTTCAATATCTTCGAGACCGGCGGCACCACCGGCATGCCGAAGCAACGCATCGGCTGGAATGATTTCCGTGTCGATTACACCGAGTTCTCGGAGAAGATCAACGACACGCATTTTCCGAAGGGCGTGGCCTGGCTCATGATGGGACCGACCGGCCCACGCCGCCTGCGTCTCGCCATCGAGCATCTCGCCAACGTGCGCGGCAGCTCCTGCTACTTCATCGATCTCGATCCCCGCTGGGTGAAGAAGCTCATCTCGAACAAGAAATTCGACGAGGCCAAGGCCTACATGGAGCACGTGGTCGACCAGGCCGCGATGATCCTGAAGCACCGCAAGATCGCCGGTCTTTTCACCACGCCCAAGCTGCTCGAGGCGCTCGCTGAGAAGGTCGACATCTACGAGGCGGGCATTCGCGGCGTCTTCTGCGGCGGCACGACCATGCTCCCGCAGTACGTGCGCTTCATCGTGGAGGAAGTGCTCGAAAATCGCATCGGCTTTTATCCGACCTACGGCAATACGCTCATGGGCCTCGCGGCCAGCGTGCCGCTGCGCCCGGAGGACAATTACTCGATCACCTACTATGCGCCGCAGCCGCGTGCGGTATTGCGCGTGGTCGATCCGAAGGACACCGCCACGACGGTCGATTACGACACGTGGGGCCGCGTGGAGCTGACCACGCTGACGAAGGAATTTTTCATGCCGCGCTTCCTCGAGCGTGACGAAGCGCTCCGCCGCAAGCCGCGCGCTCCCTACGCGTGGGACGGCGTCGCGGAAGTCCGCCCGTTCGGCGCGATGGAAAAGACCATCGTCGAAGGCGTTTACTAGCTCGGTTCGAATTCACCGGTCGTCGCTTCTGCGGCGACCGGTTTTTCGTATCGGGCGCTTGCTATGAAACATTTGTTCCTCCCCCTTTTGTTCGCTCCCGCCGCGCTCTACGCGCAGCAACCGGGCGCGTTCAATACGCCGCTCGATGCCTCGCAACTCGACACCGCTGCGTTCACCGAGTGGGTCGATGGTGCGTCGCGTCCGGTCGAGCAAAAGGAAGGTCCCCGTTGGATTCTCGGACTACAGAAGGAGCATCTCGGGCATTCGGGATTGAAGTTTGGCGTCTCGACCAATGCTGGAGCGCGGCATCTGAGCATCGGCTTCAAGACGCCGGTGATCTGTGGTGCAGTATTGGTGCGGGGCGGGGGAGTGCTGAGTGTCTTGCGCGATGGCGCCGTCACCCCAGCCAAGCTCGATGACGAATCGCAGTGGCTGCCGTCGACACGGGTCTCCCATGGCACCATTGGCCACGATGAACTCGGTGCGGAAGAGTTTGCCGTGTGGATTCTCCCACCGGGGACGAAGACGCGCGCGCTGCGCTTTTCGCACACGCCGAAGACGACCGACAAGGAATACGCCGGCTGGCTCGGCGGCGCTTGGGTGCTGCCGGAGCGCATGGCCAATATCGCCCCGCAAGCAGTGGCCGCGGCGAGTGCTAACCCGAAAGCAACCGACCGACTTAATGATGAGTCGAGCAACAATACGTGGCAGGGTTGGAGCAACCTTCCCGCGCGGGGTGATGACGAAGCCGTCAAGACGGCGCCGACGGTCAGCACGGAACATCCGCAATGGGTGACGCTAGTCTGGCCGCGTCCGGTTACGCTGCGCGGCCTGGCCTGTCTCGGTGTGGGTGTCGCCGATGTGGACGCAGAAATTTTCACCGGCCCGGCGGATCGTCATCCGCGCGAAGCCACGGAAAAAGACTGGCAGCAAGTCGCCGCCGCCACGGGGTGGCAAGCTGGCTATCCGCAAACGCTTGCGCCCAACTTTCTCGATTTCGGCCAGACAGTCACCACGCGTGCCGTGCGGCTGCGCCTCACGCGTTCCGCAGTGGAAGTGCATCCGCATTTGAAGGGCAACACGCGTGACGGCCGCGCGGTGTGGCTGGGCGAGGTGATGGCGCTCATGCCGCTAGGGAAAGACGACGCGAAAATCGCGTTGCTGCCCGTGGAAAAGCGCGATGAGCATCCGCCGATCCCCGTGCGCTTCACGCTGCGCGAGCCGGGTTTTGTCACGCTGGTCATCGACGACGCCAACGGCCAGCGCGTGCGTAACCTCGTTAGCGAGGAACCCTTCCCCGCAGGCGACAACGTCGCGTGGTGGGATGGTTCGAACGATCTCGGTCGCGACCGCGATGCCGCGCGCCACGGCCTTTACCACGTCCCCACGCAATTCGTTGCTCCGGGGCGCTACACCGTGCGCGGACTCGTGCATCCGCAGCTGAAGTTGCGCTACGAAATGAGCGTCTACAGCGCGGGTCAACCGGCCTGGGAGACCGCGGACAAAACCGGATGCTGGATGACCAATCACACGCCGCCGACTTCCGCGCTCTTCGTGCCCGGCGACCGCACGCCGGAGGGGCAGCCACGCATCTACCTCGGCGCCGTCGTTTCGGAAGGCGGTCACGGTCTGCAATGGCTGACCACCGATGGCAAAAAGCTCGGCGGCCAGGGCTGGGTCGGCAATGGCATCTGGAGCAGCGCCGCGACGCTGGCCTGCGATCTCGGGCCGAATGCCGACAAGAATCTCATCTGCTACGTCGGGGCCGTGCGCGATGGCGAACTGAGAATCACCGCGAAGACAATGAAGGACGAGGACAAGCCGATCCTCAAGGTGCAGCTCGGCGAAGATTGGCGGCGGGATAAAGGCAAAGTGGTCGGCACCAAACCCGAGCCGCTGGCTGGCTTCGATGGCGGCGACAAGACCTGCGTTCTCGCCGGCATTGCCGTGCGCGATGGCTTGATCGCCGTTTCGCTGCCGCGGCAAAACAAGATTCTCTTCTTCGACGCGCGCTCCGGGAGTGCGCTGGGCGAAGGCAGCGTCGAAAACCCCCGCGGAATGGCTTTCGACAACGCAGGACAGTTGCTCGTTTTGAGCGACACGAAGCTGTTGCGCTCGACGGTGAAGAGCGTGCCGGGCTCGCTGGTGTTTAGCGCCGGTCAGCCGGTGATCGCCAAGGGCCTCGAAGATCCGCGTCACGTGACTCTCGATACGCAGGGCCGCCTCTACATCGCCGACCGCGGCGCTTCGCATCAGGTCAAGGTTTTCAACGCCAAGGGTGCTCCCGTCACCACGCTCGGCAAAGCCGGCGCACCGCGGCCCGGCGCTTACGATGATCTCCACATCAACAACCCCAACGGTCTCTGCATCGATGAACGCGGGCGCGTGTGGGTGGCGGAAGCCGACTATCAGCCGAAGCGCGTGAGCGTGTGGACGCCGGAGGGCAAACTGGCCCGCGCCTTCTACGGCCCGAGCGAATACGGCGGCGGAGGTCAGCTCGATACGCAGGATGCCAACCGTTTCTTCTATCGCGGCATGGAATTCACGCTGGATCGCGAGCACGGCACCGACAAGCTCACCACCGTCTTTTGGCGTCCGCAGGGCGACGATGCCGATGGCTCCACGGAGTCGCACACCGACGGACTTCCCGAGTATCCGCTCTATCTGAATGGCCGGCGGTATTTCACCAACTGCTTCAATTCCAATCCCACCGTCGGCACGCCCTTCGTCATGCTCTGGCAGGAAGAGAAGGGGATCGCGCATCGCGTCGCCGCCTTTGGCCGGGCGACTGATTGGCCGATCCTGATGCGAGCGGAATTCAAGTCGCGCTGGCCGGCGGGAGTCGATCTCGCGGGCGATCCTTCCAAGAACGCCACCTTCTGCGTGTGGAGCGATCTCAATGGCGACGGGTTGCCGCAGCCCGAGGAAGTGCAGATGACCAAGGCAACGAACGGCGGCATCGTCGTCCAGGATGGCCTCGCGGTCGTCGCCTCCCGAGTGGACGATGCGGCGATGCGCTACACGCCGTTGCGCTTCACGGACAAAGGCGTTCCGGTCTACGATCTCACGAAGGGCGAAACGCTCTTCCGCGGCGCACAAAAGCCGATGTCGAGCGGCGGCGATCAAGTGCTCGCCGACGCGAGCGGCTGGACGATCTCCACCGTGGCCCCCGCACCTTTCCCGGCCGACAGCGTGGCCGGTATTTTCCAAGGACAGCCGCGCTGGAGCTATCCCAGCCTCTGGCCGGGCCTGCACGCCTCGCACGAAGCGACCGTGCCGGATCGCCGCGGCATGCTCATCGGCACCACGCGCCTGCTCGGCGGCTTCATCAATCCTGCGGGCAGCAACGCCGGCCCGATGTGGTGTGTGAATGGCAACATGGGCAACATGTATCTCTTCACCGTCGATGGCCTTTTTGTCGGCGAGCTCTTCAAGGATGTGCGCCAGGGTTCCCTCTGGCAGATGCCGCACGCCGAGCGCGAGATGGATGTGACCGACCTCACGCTACACGACGAAAATTTCTGGCCGAGCATCGCGCAGACGCCCGACGGCAAAGTGCACCTCGTCGATGGCGGCCGCACTTCGCTCGTGCGGGTGGATGGCCTCGACGGCGTCCGTCGTTTGCCCGACACGCCGCTCGATCTCGGCGCTCCTGAACTCACCAAGGCCGCCGCTTGGGATGCGGAACGCGAAATCGCCCGCCAGCGCGAACGCGGCACGGAAACCTTGCGCGTCGCTGTCTCCAGCAAAGCACCCGTGGTCGACGGCAAGCTGGACGACTGGACCGGCGCACAGTGGGCCGTGATCGACCAGCGCGGGACCAAGGCCAATTTCAACAGCAACAGCCTCCCCTACGATGTCAGTGGCGCGCTGACGATCAGCAACGGACGCCTCTACGCCGCCTTCCGCAGCAACGAAAAGGATCTGCTGCAAAACGCGGGTGATGCCGGCAACGGCCTGTTCAAGACCGGCGGCGCGCTCGACCTCATGCTCGGTAGTGGCGGTGAGCGCAAAGGCGACGCACCGGTGGAGGGCGACCTCCGCCTGCTGGTCACGCGAGTTGCGGGCAAAACACGTGCGCTGCTTTATCGCGCCGTGGTTCCGGGAACGAAGGAGCCGGTGAAATTCAGCAGCCCATGGCGGACCATCACGCTCGACCGGGTGGAGGATGTATCGGCGGACGTCCAACTCGCCGATAACGGGGCCGGCCATTTCGAATTCAGCATCCCGCTCAAGACGCTCGGCACCGCCTTCGAGAAAGCCCAGTCCGGCTCCCGCCTGCGCGGCGACCTCGGCGTGTTACGCGGCAGCGCCGGCCAGACCCTGCAACGCGTTTACTGGACAAACAAAGCCACCGCCATCGTCGCGGATGTGCCTAGCGAGGCCCAGTTGAGCCCGAAATTGTGGGGAACCCTCGAATTGACCGCCCCATGATTTCACTGGATTCCCACTGTAACTACTCTGTAGGCGCCTCGATTTGGCCCAAATTAAGCCAAGGAAAAACCCATTGCAGGATTTAATACGCAGACGTATAAAAGCCCGCTCCCCCGTTCCTGAATTTTACCCTCTCGACCATGCAAGCCCCGCACCTCCCTGTTTTACGTCTCGGTCGCAGCTACGAAAGCCTCGATAAGCTTGAAATCAAGGACCACCGCACCGGAGAGGTGAGGGCGGTCGTCTCGACGATCAACGCGGGCATCCTGCGCAAGGATTTCCGCAAGCTCGGCGAAGCCCGCGCGGCCTTGAGCAAGTTCACCGTGGCCGAGCTCATCGAGCTTTCCGCCAAAGCGGGCGAGCTCTTCCTCAATGGCACGCTGCCGCTCGGCGACAAAGGCCACACGCAATCGGCTGATCAATACGTCGAGACGCTCAGCGCCACCAGCGGCCTGCCGCACGTCATGGTCCGTCGCAACATGACGAAGATTCATTACGCCCTGACTCATCTCGGCGAGATTCTCAATGGCCTCTCCCGCGGCCTGGACATGAAGATCCTCGACTCGGGCTTCGGCGAGCAGTTTGGCACCAAGCTTTCGTTCTTCCCCACCTGCCAGGCGCTCGGTCTCGTCATGCCGAGCAATTCGCCCGCGGTGAATTCGCTCTGGCTGCCGGCCATTGCGCTGAAGACACCGGTCATCATCAAGCCGGGTCGGGAGGAACCGTGGACGCCCTTCCGCCTCATCCAGGCCTTCATCGCCGCGGGCGTGCCTGCTGAAGCCTTTGGCTTTTATCCCACCGATCACGAGGGCGCCGCCGAGATCCTGAAGAGCTGCGGTCGCGCGCTCATCTTCGGTGACAAGTCGACGATGGCGCAGTATGCGAACAACCCCGCCATCCAGCTGCATGGCCCGGGCTGGAGCAAGATCATCATCGGCGAAGACCAGATCGAAAACTGGCGCGACTACCTCGATGTGATGGCGTCGAGCATCTCGGACAACGGCGGCCGCTCGTGCATCAATGCCAGCGCCATCGTGGTGCCAAAATACGGCGCGGAAATCGCCGACGCGCTCGCGCAGAAGCTCGGCCCGATCACCCCGACGAAGAACGACGATCCCGAAGCCCGCCTGAGCGGCTTCGCTAATATCAAGATGGCCGAGTTCATCGACGCCCAGATCGAGGACGGTCTCAAGACACCAGGCGCCGGCGAGGCCACGGCGAAGTATCGCAACGGCGCGCGCAAGGTGGAGTTTGAAGGAGGTGTGTATCTGCGCCCGACCATCGTGCAGTGCGACAGCTTCGCGCATCCGCTGGCGAACAAGGAATTCCTTTGCCCCTACGCCAGCGTGGTGACCTGTCCGCAATCCGAGATCCTGAGCCAGATCGGCTATTCGCTCTCCGTCTCCGCGATCACGAAGGACGAGAAGTTCATCGAGCAAATCCAGGCCTTCCCCGAGATCGAGCGCCTCAATATCGGCCCGGTTTCCACGATGAAGATTTCCTGGGATCAGCCCCACGAGGGCAACATGTTTGAATTCCTCTATCGCCGTCGCTCCATCGAGCGCGGCTGGTAACCCTCGCGTTTCTCATGCCTTCGCTCGCACGCCCGGCAGCTTCCCTCGCGATTCGTTCCGCGAGTGAGGCGGAAATTCCGACGTTGCGGGTGCTGGCGGAGCGCATCTGGCGTACCTCCTACGCGGAGATGCTCACGTCGGCGCAGATCGATTACATGCTCGTTTGGATGTATGCGCCCGAGACGATAGCGCGCGAAATGGCCGAGGGTGTCGTTTGGGAAACCGCCTTGCTGGATGGCGAAATAGTCGGGTTTCACTCCTGCACGCTGGAGGCGGCGGAACAACGGCTGAAGCTGAACAAACTCTATCTCCTTCCCGAATTGCAGGGCTCCGGCCTCGGTCAACAGTTGCTCGAGCGAGTGCACGCCCTTGCCGCGCAGCGCGGTGCCCGCCAGGTGTGGTTGCAGGTGAATAAAACCAATGCGCGCGCCATTCGCGCTTACGAACGCGCCGGCTATGGCGTCGAGCGTTCCGCGGTATTTGACATCGGCGGTGGATTCGTCATGGACGACTTCATCATGACGCGCTCGATTCCCCTTTCTTGATCATGCACGCCCCCACGCACCCACTCGGTATCAGCCTGCAGAGCTTCGACTTTCAGCCGCGGACGCGTTTGATCTTCGGGCCGGAGACTCTTGAACAGGTGGGCGTACTCGCGCGGGAATTGGGCGGGAAGCATGTCCTGCTGGTTACCGACAAGGGCATCGCCGCCGCAGGGCATCCCACCCGGGCCGTGGGCTACATCGAGGCCGCGGGACTGCATGTCACCATTTTTGATGAAGTGCGGGAGAATCCCACCACAGTGGATGTCGATCGTTGTGTCGAAGTCGCGCGCACTGCCGGTATCGACCTGATCGTCGGAATAGGCGGAGGCAGCAGCATGGACACGGCGAAGGGCGCCAATTTCATCCTGACCAACGGCGGACACATGAAGGACTACTGGGGGGTCGGCAAGGCCACCAAGCCGATGCTGCCGATGATCGCCATCCCGACCACGGCGGGCACGGGCAGCGAGTGCCAGTCCTTCGCGTTGATTTCCGACGAGCAGACGCACCTCAAGATGGCCTGCGGCGACTCCAAGGCCGCCGCGAAGATTGCCATCCTCGATCCGCTGCTCACCGTCTCCCAGCCGCCGCGCGTCACGGCTTGCACCGGTATCGACACGCTTGTCCATGCGGTCGAGACCGCGGTGACGAAAAAGCGCACGCCGCTTTCGGCGATCTATTCGCGCGAAGCTTTCAAGCTCTGCCTTGGCGGCCTCGAGCGCGTCCTGACCAATCCGCAGGATCTCGAAGCGCGGGGCATGATGCAGCTCAGCGCGGCCTTTGCCGGCACGGCGATCGAGAATAGCATGCTCGGCGCAGCTCACTCGGCGGCGAATCCGCTGACCGCCCGCTTCGGCGTGGTGCACGGCCAGGCGGTCGGACTCATGCTGCCGGCGGTGATTGCGTTCAATGCGCGTGATCCTTTGGCCCACGAGCGTTACATGGAGTTGAGCGAAGCGGTGGACCTTGGGCCGATTGAGGAATTCGTGGCGGAACTGGAAGTGCTGCTCGATGTTGCGAAGATGCGCGAGGGCCTTTCCAAATACGGTATCGATCCGAAGCAATTCCCGTCGCTGGCCAAGGAAGCGGCGCAGCAGTGGACGGCCAGCTTTAATCCGCGCGCGATCGCCGCGGAAGACTTTGAACGTCTCTACGAGGAGGTCTTCGGATGAAATCACTCGTTGCCCTGCTTGCCCTGACCATCGCCGCCCATGGCGCCGATTGGCCGATGCACCGCGGAGGTCCGCAATTGCAAGGTCGCGCCGAGATGGCTGCACCGGTGAAGCCCGACCTCGCGTGGACCTTCTCTGCGGGCAAGCCGATCAAGGGTGGCGCGGCGATTGCCGGTGGCCGCGTGTTTGTCGGCGATGACGACGGCGTCATCCATGCCGTCGAATTCGCCACGGGCAAAGAGATCTGGAAATTCAAGACCGAGGCGAGCATCGAGGCCACGCCACTCGTGCTGAAGGATGTGGTCTACCTCGGCTCCGGCGACGGCAATGTCTACGCGCTCGAAGCCGCCACGGGAAAACTGAAGTGGAAATACGAGACGGGTGACAAGGTGATGGGCGGCGCGAACCATGCGAAGAACCCGAATGGCGAAGGCGAATGGCTGCTCGTGGGCAGCTACGACACGAATCTCCACTGCATCGACGCTGAGACCGGCAAGGTCGTGTGGATGCACGCCACGGACAATTACATCAACGGCTCGCCCGCACTTTTTTCCACCGGCGAAATCGTCTTCGGCGGCTGTGACAGCTTCATCCACGTGCTCCAGCTCAGCGATGGCAAGGAGCTGCGGCAGATCGATTCGGAAGCTTATATTGCCTCGTCGGTCGCCATCATGGATGGCTTCGGCTACGTCGGCAATTATGGCAACCTCGTCATCTCCTTCGACCCGAATGGCGAGAAGGGCAGCGAGGTGAAGTGGAAATATCGCGATCGGAATTTTCCTTATTTCTCCTCCGCCGCACTCACTGCAGACCGCGTGGTCATCGGCGGTCGCGACAAGCGGCTCCACTGCATCGAGCGCACCACGGGCAAGGGTGTGTGGACCTTCCAGGCACGCGGCCAGGTGGATAGCTCGCCGGTTATTTGCGGCGATGCGATCATCGTCGGCAGCGAAGATGGCCGCCTGTATTGCGTGAACCTCGCCGATGGCAAGGAGCGCTGGGCTTACGAAGTCGGCGCGGCGGTCACGGCTTCGCCCGCGGCGGCAGATGGCCTGGTCATCGTCGGTGCGGAGGACGGCAATCTTTACGCTTTCGGTAAACCTGCAACGAACCCTTTAAAACCATGAGCCACGACGTCATCGAAATCCTCGAAAAAGAAAAGAAACACGACGAAACGGAGGCCGGTAACTACTTCGTCGCAAACTATCCGCCGTTTTCCTATTGGGACACGGAGACTGCGCAGACCGTGCGCGGCCTGCTCGATTCGCCGCAAAAGCCCGGCGTGCCGCTCGGCGTGTACTTCCACGTGCCCTTCTGCCGGAAGCGCTGCCACTTCTGCTACTTCCGCGTCTACACCGACAAAAACGCCGATGAGATCAAGCGCTACCTCGACGCCGGCATTGCGGAGCTGGAGATCTATGCCCGCTCACCGCTCATCCGCGGACGCAAGCCGAAGTTCGTCTACTTTGGCGGTGGCACACCAAGCTATCTCTCCGTGTCGCAGTTGAAATCACTGACCGACCGCATGAAGGAACTCCTGCCGTGGGACGAAGCGGAGGAAGTCGCCTTTGAAGCCGAGCCCGGCACGCTGAACGAAGCCAAGCTCAGCGCCATTCGCGAGATCGGCGTCACGCGCCTTTCGCTCGGTGTGGAGAATTTCGACAGCCACATCCTGGAGATCAATGGCCGCGCTCATCGCACGGACGAAATCTATCGCGCTTACAATTTCGCCCGCTCCATCGGCTTCCCGCAGATCAATATCGACCTCATCTCCGGCATGGTCGAGGAGACCGACGAAAACTGGAAAGAGAACGTGCGCAAGACCATCGAGCTCATGCCCGACAGCGTCACGATCTACCAGATGGAGGTGCCCTACAACACGGGTATCTACAAGGAGATGAAGGCGGAGGGCAAACTCACAGCGCCCGTCGCGAACTGGCACACCAAGCGCGGCTGGGTGGACTACGCCTTCAGTGAGATGGAGAAAGCCGGCTACACTGTGACCAGCGGCTACACCGCGGTGCGCGATCCGCAGAAGACCAAGTTCATTTATCGTGATGCGCTCTGGAGCGGCGCGGATCTCGTCGGTCTCGGCGTGGCCTCCTTCTCGCACATCGCCGGCACGCACTTCCAGAACATCACCGAATTCTCGCAATACCTCGAGGCCATCCAGCGCGGCGACCTGCCCATCTCGCGGGCCATGAAGACCACCGAGGAGGAACTCATGATCCGCGAGTTCATCCTGCAGATGAAACTCGGGCGGGTGAGCCAGCAGTACTTCCAAGAAAAATTCGCCGTGAATGTCGGCGAGCGTTTCCGTGAGCAATTCGCCGACTTGGAGGCCCGCGGGCTGCTCACCCCGCAGGGCGATTGGCTCGTGCTCACCCGCGAGGCGCTGCTCAAGGTGGACACGCTGCTTCACGCCTTCTTCCTCCCGCAACATCGCGGCCCGCGTTACGTATGATCACCGCGCACGACACCGAACTGCTCTATCCGCTCACGCTCTTCTGGCAGGAGGGCGGCCACGCACTACCGACCTACGAAGTCATCGAGGGCGCGCTCATGCCCGAGCCCCATCGCCAGCTGCTCGTGCACAATGGTGACATGACTTCACGCCTGGAAAAATTCTGGGACGGCAAGATCGTCCTCGAGCTCTTGCACTGCGCGCACACGCCGGACGCCTACCGCCGGGAAGTGGTACTGCACATCGAATCCGCCGACCTGCCCGTGGAATACGGCGCGATCGAGATCGACCTCAGTGCGTTCGATGGCGAGTTGCGGCAACTCATTCTCGAGCATCACCTGCCGCTCGGCGGGTTGCTCAATCGCTTCGGCATTCGCTATCGCAGCGAGCCGAAGGGTTTCATCAAGCTCGGCGCGGATTCGGTGATGCAACGCGTCTTCCGCGTGCCGGGAGCGCAGGAATTCTACGGCCGGTGCAACGTGTTGCTCGGCGAGGGTGACCGCGTGCTGGCACGAATCGTCGAAGTCCTGCGTCCGGTGGAGTCCAGCCAAGCGTAAAAACAAACCATGAGTGCCTCCAATCAATACGAAGTCATCATCATCGGTGGCGGCCCCGCGGGCGCCACCACGGCCGCGCTCCTCGCGGAGAAAGGCCGGCGCGTGCTCGTGCTGGAGAAGGAGAAATTTCCCCGCTATCACGTCGGCGAATCGCTCATGCCCTACTGCTGGTTCACGCTGAACCGTCTCGGTCTCGTCGAGGAGATGAACCGCATTGCGTACGTGAAGAAATACAGCGTGCAGTTTGTCACGCAGGATGGCCGGCAATCCGCGCCCTTCTATTTCTTCCAGCATTACGATCACCCAAGCTCCACGACCTGGCAGGTGGAGCGCGCGGATTTCGACCAGATGATGCTGAACAACGCGCGCAACAAAGGCGCCGAGGTGCGAGAGCTTACCCCCGTGCAGCGTCTGCTCAAGGATGACAGCGGGTGCGTCATCGGCGTGGAAGCCACAGGTCCCGACGGGGAGAAGCTGGAATTCTTCGCGCCGATCACCATCGATTGCTCCGGCCGCGAGCAGGTTTCCATTGCCCGCGACGGCTGGCGTGTGAAAGACGCGAAGCTGAACAAACTTGCCATCTGGACTTACTTCCGCAGCGCCAAGCGTGACCCTGGCATCGATGAAGGCAGCACCACCGTGGCCTACGTCGAGGGACGCGGCTGGTTCTGGTACATTCCGCTGAAGAATGATATCGTCAGCGTCGGCATCGTGGCGGAAAAGGATTACCTGTTTTCCGATTCGAAAGATCCAGCCGAGATCATGCGCCGCGAAATCCAGCGCAACGTGTGGATCAAGGATCACCTCAGCATGGGTGAGCAATTCGGTGAGTATTGGGTGACCAGTGAGTTTTCCTATCGATCGAAATACTGCGCAGCCGATGGTCTCCTGCTGGCGGGCGATGCCTTCGCCTTTCTCGATCCTGTCTTCTCCAGCGGCGTCTATCTCGCGCTGAAGAGTGGCGAGCTGGCGGCGGATGCCGTGGACGCCGCACTCACCGCCGGCGATACCAGTGGCGCCCGCTTTGCCGAATACGGCGAGATCCTCTGCCGCGGCATCGAAAACATGCGCAAGCTGGTCTACGCTTTTTACGATCCGAACTTCTCCTTCGGCCGCATGCTGAAGGCCTACCCGCAGCATCGCGGGCTGCTGACCGATTCGCTCATCGGCCATCTATTCGATCCGGACTTCACTGAGCTCTACGCTTCCATGCAGGAGTTTGTTCAACTGCCCGCGGAACTACCGCACGGTCGTGCGCCTGTGGGCGCAGCTGCGTGATGTTTGCGGCGCGAATCATTTTCACTTTTCTGCTGGCTGCCACCGTGCACGCCGCGGACTGGCCGCGTTTTCTCGGGCCGAATAACGATAGCTCATCACCCGAGACGAAGCTCGCGCACACGTGGCCGAAGGAAGGCCCGCGCAAGCTTTGGGAATATCCGAAGGGCGAGGGACACACCGGTCCGGCCATTGCGGGAGGGCGCGTCGTGCTCTTTCACGCGCTCGATGGCAATGAGGTGATCGACTGCCTCGACGCCGCCACGGGCGAGCGCCAGTGGCGCGTGAGTTACGCGGCGGATTACCAACCGCAGTTTGGCGCTGGTCCCGGCCCGCGCACCAGTCCGGTGATCGATGGCGGCGTGGTCTACACGCTCGGCATCAAGGGCACGCTGCAGGCGGTGGATCTCGCCACTGGCAAGGTGAAGTGGAAGCGTGAACTCGCGCAGGAGTATCGGCTGCTGCAGACCTTTTTCGGCCAGGGCGGCACGCCGCTCGTGCTTGGCGACAAGCTCATCGTGCCACTCGGGACGGAGGACCAGAAATCGGTCGTCGCGCTCGACAAGGAGACCGGCAAGGAAGTGTGGGCCGCCAAGTATGCCTGGGGCTCGAGCTATTCTTCGCCGGTGCCCGCGACATTTTACGGACGCGAGTGCGTGCTCGCTCTTCAGGGCGGCATGGACGATCCGCCCACCGGCGGCCTGCTGGTCATCGATGCGGCCAAGGGCGAAGTGCTCAGCGCCACGCCGCATCGCGCACGCATGTTTGCCAGCGTGAGCATCTCGGCGCCGGTGGTGTCGGGAAATCGCGTGCTCGTCGCCGAGGCTTACACCGAGGGCGGCGCGTGTGTGGAGATCGCGCCGGATTTCACGGCGAAAGTGGTGTGGCGCGCACGGAAGTTCGACACGTATCTCATGTCGGCCGTACCTTACGATGGCTGCTACTTCGGCTTCGCTGGTCAGCATCAACAAAACGCGGAACTCACGTGTTATGACGTGGCGACTGGCAAGGAGCTATGGCGCGACGATCTCGGTGGAAAATATCAGCGCGGTTCCCTGCTGCGGGTCGATGGCGGATTTCTCTGCCTAGGAGAAAATGGCGACCTCGCGTGGCTCGATCTCAGCCGCAAAGGCGCCAAGGTCACCGCCGAGGCGAAGCTTTTCCACGCTCCGGAAACGTGGACTGCGCCGGCACTCAGCGAGGGCCGGCTTTTCATCTGCCAGAATGCCGCGGGCGGTCGTGGTTCTGCGCCGCGGTTGATCTGCTACGATCTCAAGGGACAGTAGTGCACCGATGAAGATCATCCTGCTCACCCCGGGAACCGGCAGCTACCATTGCGGCGTCTGCATGCGCGACAACGCGCTGGCCAAGGAATTGCACCGCCAGGGCCACGATGCGCTCATGCTGCCGATGTATCTGCCGCTCACGCTCGATGAAGATGCGGCCAGCCCGGACATGCCGATTTTCTTCGGCGGCGTGAGCACGTATCTGCGGGAAAAGATTCCCTGGTTGCGCCACATGCCGCGCTGGATGGATCGGTTGCTTTCCAATCACGCCCTGCTCCGGCTCGTCGCGGGCAAGGCCGCCGCGCGCACGGGTGGTCCCGACGTAGCCAATCTCACGCTCTCTATGCTGCGCGGCGAGCACGGCAACCAAGCCGCGGAGATCGAGGAACTCATCACCTGGCTGCGCGAACACGGAAAGCCCGACGTAGTGTGGCTTTCCACTGCATTGCAAGCAGGCCTTGCGAAACGCATTAAGGCCGAGCTCGGAGTTCCGGTGATTGGCTTCCTTCAGGGAGAGGACGCCTTTATCGATGGCCTCGGCCTGCCATGGAGCGAGCAGGTCTGGAAGCTCCTCGGCGAACGCATGCGCGATGCCGATCGCTGGATTGCCCCTAGCCAGTATTTCGCCAGTCTCATGGCGAATCGTATCGCCTGGAATGCCGCGGACTGCGAACGCGGACTGCAGGTGGTGCCCAATGGTCTCTCGCTCGACGGTTACGGCATTGCGGCGTCCCGCGCGCCACAGACCATCGGCTATCTCGCACGCTTCATCCCAGGCAAGGGCCTCGGCCTGCTCATCGAAGCCTTCATCACTTTGAAGAAGCGCGGTCGTTTCCCGCAGGCGAAGTTGCGTTGCGCGGGCTCGATGACGGAGGGCGACGCGAAGTACGTCGAAACCCTGAAGGCGCGCCTGCGCACCGCCGGCTGTGAGGCGGATGTGGAGTGGCACCCCAATGTGAGTCGCGAGGAAAAGATCGCCTTCCTGGAAGGGCTCACGCTCTTCTCCGTACCCGCTACGTATGGTGAAGCCTTCGGCATGTACGTCATCGAAGCGCTTGCCGCGGGCGTGCCGGTCATCCTGCCGAACAGCGCTGCTTTCCCTGAACTGGTTGAGGCCACGGGCGGCGGCCGGCTTTTCGAACTAGCCGCTTCGGAAGACATCAATGCCGAGCGCCTTACGGATACCTTGGAATCTCTGCTCACCGACCCCGAAAAGGCGCGTGCCTTGGGCGAGAGCGGGCGGGCCGCCGTGCAGCGGGAATACACCATCGGACGCCTCGCCGAGCGGTTGGTTGCCATCACGCGCGAAATGATCGACGCGCCGCAACCCGTCCACTAAATTCCGCGGCAATGCCCTACGAATTCAAGCACATCCGCCGCGTGGAATTTGCCGAGACCGACATGGCAGGCATCGTGCACTTTTCGAATTTCTTCCGCATGATGGAGTCCGCCGAGCACGCCTTCTTCCGCTCGCTAGGCTTTACCATTCATGAGATCGAGGAGGACGCCGTCATCGGCTGGCCGCGCGTCAGTGCGTCGTGCGATTACCGTGCACCGCTGCGCTTCGAGGAGGAAGTGGAGATCCATCTCGTGGTAGCCGAGGTGCGCAGCCGCTCCATCCGCTACCAGTTCATTTTCCGCAAGGTCGGGGACGGCACCGAGGTCGCGCGCGGCAATGTCGCCGCCGTCTGTGCCACGGTGGATAAAATCGCCGGAAAGCTCGTGCCCGTGATTATTCCCGACCGCATTCGCGCGAAGATTACCGCCGCCCCACCGGAACTCCTAAGAACACCCGCTGCTGCCTGATTTTTACCATCTACCTACCCACATCCCATGCCACCTACCACTCAATCCTCCGCCACCTGGCTCTCGTTCGCTATGCTGACCGTGTTTTGCTGGGGCACCTACGGCATCTTCCTCGCCACGGGCTCCGAAAGCATGCACGACGCTGCTAACGGGCGCATGAAAGCCTTCCTTTTTGTCGGCATCGCCTACTTTCTGGCGGCCGTGCTCGCACCGTTGCTCATCCTGGTTTTGAGCGGGGCGAATTGGGACTATCCCGTGAAGGGCATGGCGCTGTCGCTCATCGCCGGCATCGTCGGCGCCATCGGTGCGCTCGGAGCACTGCTCGCCTTCGGGGCCAAGGGCAACCCGGCGGTGGTCATGACCATCATCTTTGCTGGTGCGCCGGTGGTGAATGCTATTATTGCTCTGATCGTGAAGCCGCCGGCTGGTGGCCTTTCCAGCATTCCGTTTCCGTTCTGGATCGGCATGCTTCTCGCCGTCTGCGGTGGTGCACTGGTGACGAAGTTCAAGCCCGGCCCCTCTCCTGCGCCGAAGGTGGTCGCACCCGCTGCGCCAGCTACTCCTGCGGCTCCCGCTGCCGCCGCGCCTGCCGAGCACAAGGCCTAAGGCCACAAATTTCCTCGCGGAAAGAAGACGCAATCCTGCATGAGCCAGATCGAGCGTCTGCGCGCGTTGCTCGCGGAACTGACCCCGGGCAATCGCTTCTACTCGAAGCGTCTCGCGGTGGAAGGTGTGGATGCGAAAGGCATCGCGTCGCTGGAGGAATTTTCCCAGCGCGTGAGCTTCACGCATAAGCAGGATCTCGTTGTCGATCAGGCAGCCCATCCGCCCTACGGCACGAATCACACCTATCCGCCCGAGCGCTACACGCGCTTTTGCCAGACGAGCGGCACCACCGCGCGACCGCTCGTCATCCTCGACACGCCGGAGAGCTGGGAGTGGATGCTCGGCAATTGGGCGGCGATTTACACGGCGGGTGAACTCGTACGGGGCGATCGCATTTACTTCGCGTTTTCGTTCGGCCCATTTCTCGGTTTCTGGACGGCTTTCGACGCGGCGGCAAAGTGCGGATATCTCGGCATTCCCGGTGGCGGCCTCGGCAGTGCGGCGCGAGTGCGGGCCATGATCCAGCATCGCGCCAATGTGCTCTGCTGCACGCCCACCTATGCGTTGCATCTGGCACAAGCCGCTGCGAAGGAAGGCGTCGACCTGCGTGAAGCCTCGGTGAAGAAAATCATTGTTGCCGGTGAGACCGGCGGCAGCGTTCCCGAGGTGCGGCAGCGCATCAGCGAAGCATGGCATGGCGCGCTGGTGCTCGATCATTATGGCATGACCGAGGTCGGCCCGGTCGCCTACCAGATTCCGGCAAGGGCGGATCTGCTCCACATCATCGAGGATTCCTATTTTGCCGAAATCGTCCGGCCCGAAACGGGCGAGCCGGTGGCGGATGGTGAGGTGGGCGAGCTGGTGCTCACCACGCTCGGTCGCACCGCGTGTCCGCTATTGCGCTATCGCACCGGCGATCTGGTGAAGCGCGCCACGGATGTGCCCGGCTACGCGCTCGCGGGTGGCATCATCGGCCGCGCCGATGACATGATCGTGGTCCGAGGCGTAAACCTCTATCCCGCCGCCTTCGATGCCGCGGTGCGGCTCGTCCCCGAGGTCGAGGAATACCGCGTGGAAATCAGCCGGCGTGGCGCCATGACCGAGGTCGAGGTGCAGATCGAAAGCCACGACGACGGCGCGACGAAGAAACTCGAGCGCGCCCTCACCTCCACTTTCTCACTCCGCATCCCCGTCACCCGCGTCACGGCCCACACCCTGCCTCGTTTCGAAATGAAAGCGCGACGTTGGGTGTCGCGTGACTAAATTACCAACCACCATGCTCCTCGATATTCGCAACCTCACGAAGACCTACGGCGCTCCGGATGGGGGCGACGCGGTAAACGTCCTGCGGGGCGTGGACCTGAAAATGCAGGCGGGCGAGACGCTGTCCGTCACCGGCCCCTCCGGCTCGGGCAAGAGCACCGTGCTCAATATCGTCGGCGCACTGGACAAGGCCGACTCAGGCGAGGTGATCGTCAATGGGCAGAATGTGGAGAAGCTCAGCAGGGACGACCTGTCCGCGTATCGCAGCACGATGGTCGGATTTATCTTTCAGCTGCATCATTTGCTGCCGCAGTGCACCATTTTGGAAAATGTCCTCGTGCCCACGCTTGCCGTGTCGAAGGCAAAACGCGAAGCGGCTCTCGACCGTGCGAAGGAACTGCTCGATGCCGTGGGGCTGGGTCACCGGCTTAATCATCGCCCTGGCGAGCTTTCCGGCGGCGAGCGCCAGCGCGTGGCCGTGGCCCGTGCGCTGATTAACGAGCCCAAGCTGTTGCTCGCGGATGAGCCGACCGGCGCGCTCGATCGCGTGAACGCGGCGAAACTCGTCGACCTGCTCGCCGAGCTCAATCGCACGCGCGGTGTGACTGTCATCATGGTCACCCACGCGCCCGACCTCGCGCAACGGATGGGCCGGGTGCTGGAGCTCGTGGACGGCAAACTCATCGCCAAGTCATGAGCGCGTGGTCGCTGATCCTAAGTGGCGCGCGGTATTACTGGCGTACACACCTGGGTGTTTTGATCGGCGCGGCACTCGGCGCGCTGGTGCTCACGGGGGCATTGCTGGTGGGCGATTCGGTGAAGGCGACGTTGCGCAGCCAGGCCCTCGCGCGTGTCGGACGGGCGGAAACCGCGATGACCTCGGGCGATCGTTTTTTCCGCACGCAACTCGCTGAATCTGTCGGACCCAATGCGGCGTCGCTCATGCTGCTGCGCGCCTCGATCGCTCGGGCGGATGGCGCGGCTCGGGTGAATACCATCCAGCTGATGGGCGTGCACAAAGGCTTCTGGCATTTGTCTCCCAGCGGCAAGCCGGTGACGACGCCGCAGGATGGCGTGATTCTCAACGACCGTCTCGCACAGCAACTTCAGGCCAAGGTCGGCGACACCATCATCCTGCGGGTGGAAAAGCCGGGCGTCTTTTCCCGCGACGCTCCGCTCTCGGGTGATGAAAGCGACGTGGTCGCGATTCGCACCAAAGTGGCTCAGGTGATTGCCGCGGCGGACTACGGCAACTTCTCCCTCACCGCCAGCCAGATCCCGCCCTACTCCGCGTTCATGTCGCTTGGTGTGCTGGGGCAAAAGATTGGGCTGGGCGGCAAGGCGAACCTTCTCCTGCATGCAAATCTGGGACCTCAGACTGCTGTGGAGCCACCCTTGAGCGCCGCTGTAGTGGCGCGGGCTTTCACGCTGGAAGACGCCTCCCTTGAATTGCGCGATCTCAAGTCCGGTGGCAGCGAACTCCGCTCTCCGCGCGTTTTTCTTGAGTCGCCCATCGTCGATGCCGCGCCGACCAGCGCAAAGTGCACGGAAGTGCTCACCTATTTCGTCAATGGACTCAGCGCGGGTGACAAGTCGACGCCTTACTCCATGGCGACCGCCGTCACGCCGGAGACGGCCGGTTTCCTCCCCGCGGATTTGAAGGACGACGAGGCGGTGATCACGCAATGGGAAGCGGAGGATCTCGGCGTTGCGGAAGGCGCGCAGATCACGATCAAATACTTCGTCATGGGCGAGCGGCGGCAGCTCCTCGAGCAGTCCCGGCAGTTCAAGGTGCGCGCTGTCCTGCCGATGCAGACGCCGGGGCTCGACAGCTCGTGGATGCCGGAATTTCCCGGCTTGGCGGACAAGCAAAATTGCCGCGACTGGAAGCCCGGCTTCGATTTCGATTCCACGCGCATGCGCGAGAAGGACCAGGGCTACTGGGAAAAATATCGCGGCACGCCCAAGGCCTTCGTAACCCTCAAGGCCGGACAGGAAATGTGGAGCAATCGCTGGGGTAACTTGACTGCGATCCGCTGGCCAGCGGACGTGCACAAGGCGGACATCGAAAAAGATCTACTCTTGAACCTCACGCCGGAGAAGCTCGGTTTCCAATTTCTCCCGTTGCGCCAGCAGGCTCTCGCCGCGACAAATGCCCCGGTCGATTTCGGCGAGCTCTTCGTTTCGTTTTCCTTCTTCCTCATCATCGCCGCGGCGGTGCTTACCGGCATGCTCTTCGTCTTCTCGCTCGAGCAGCGCAATGCCGAGGCCGGCCTGCTGCTCGCGTTGGGCCTTCGGCAGAAACAGGTGCGCCGCATCTTCCTCGCCGAGGGCACAATCCTCGCCTTCATCGGCAGCATGCTCGGGGCGTTCGCCGGCATCGTTTATACGAAGGTCGTCCTGCACGCATTGGCCACGGTTTGGAAGGGCGCGGTCGGCTCCGTGCAGTTTCAGTTTGTCCTGCCGCCGGAGACGATGGTGACCGGTGTTTTCTCCGGCGTGTTCGTCGCGCTCATTGCCATGTGGCTGGCCAGCCGTCGGCAGTTGCGCCACAGCGCACGAGAGCTGTTAAATGGCGAAGCCGCCGATCCGGTGAAACAGCAGGGCCGGCCGGTGGTGATCTTCACGCTCGCGATCGTTTCGTTGCTCGCGGCGGTAGGCATGCTCGCCACGATGAAAGGCGCCGAGGCCTTCTTTAGCGCGGGTGGATTGCTGCTTATCGCGGGGCTGTTGTTCGGGCTCGGTTGGCTGCGCCATCTCGCGGGCATGGCCACGAGCGGGCTGCGCAGCATCGGCGAACTCGGCACGCGCAATACTACGCGCCGGCGCGGTCGCAGCATTGCCACCGTCGCCGTGCTGGCCAGCGGCGTCTTCATGGTCGTGGCTGTCGATTCCTTCCGCCACCCAGCGCCGCGCGATGGGGACACGAGTGATCCTGGCACCGGCGGCTTCGCGCTGGTCGGAGAATCTGCGATGCCCATCTACGAGGACCTCAATTCCGCCAAGGGCCGCGATGCTTACGGCCTCAGTGAAGAAACGATGCGCGATGTCAAGGTGGTGCCGCTGCGCGTGCGCGATGGTGATGAAGCAAGCTGCCTCAATCTCAATCTCGCCACGCAGCCACGCGTGCTCGGGGTAAAGCCGGAGGATCTCTCCGGTTCGACCTTCCGTTTTGCGGGCAAGGGGCAGTGGTCGCTGCTCAAGGGGCACATTCCGCCGGAGGAAATTTCCGGTATCGCCGATGCCAATACGCTCGAATACTCGATGAAGAAGAGCGTGGGCGGCATGGTCGAGTATCAGGATGAGCAGGGGAGCGCGCTGAAAGTGCGCATCGTCGGTGCTTTGGTCGGCTCCATCCTCCAGGGCAACGTCATCATCGCCGAAGACGATTTTGTGAAGCACTTCCCCGGCAGCGGTGGCTACCGCTATTTCCTCATCGATTGCCCTGCGGCCAAGGTCGATACCGTGCGCGCCGAGCTTTCGCGGGCGCTTACCGATCGCGGCCTTGAACTCACCACCACGGCCCGCCGTCTCGGTGAATTCCAAGCGGTGGAGAATACCTACCTCGCCATCTTCCAGGCGCTCGGCGGCCTTGGCCTCCTGCTCGGCAGCGCGGGGTTGGCCGTGGTCGTGGCGCGCAATGTCCTCGAGCGGCGTCGCGAATTCGGCCTGCTGGCAGCAGTCGGCTTCCGCCCGCGGCAATTGCGCCGGCTCGTCTTCGTCGAGCATCGCTGGCTCATCGTGGCTGCGCTGGTCATCGGCACCATCAGCGCGCTGGTCGGCGTGTGGCCAAATCTCGCGCAAAAAGCGGGCGGCTTCCCCATCCGCGAAATGGCTATCCTGCTCGCGGTGCTGGCTTTGGGTTGCGTCTTCTGGACGTGGCTGGCCACGCGACTGGCGTTGCGCGACAGCGGAGTAGAGGCATTGCGCGCCGAATAGCAGCGTTCAACCCATCCACGACGGAGTAAGAGCCGTATCTAAGATTGACTAAAATCGGCGGTCATTCCGTCAACCACTTGCTCCGAATTGCGCAAAAGAGTTGGCAATTGCCACTGGAAATCGCAATTTGAAGCACCTCACTCACCTCATCCAAAAACTATGAAACTGAAATCCCTCCTGACCCTCGCGGCCGTTCTGGCCGTTGGCTTCAATGTCGCCATCGCCGCTGACGACGATACGCCGCTGGCCAAGGAAATGAAGACGACCAACAAGAGCATCCGCACGCTCAAGCGCCAGCTCGAAGACGCTTCCAAGAAGGACGAGAATCTCGCCCTCATTGCCACGGCCAAGAAGAGCGTCGAAGCTTCCATGAAGCTGGAACCCGCCAAGACGAAAGACGTGCCCGCCGGCGAAAAGGCCGCCTATCTCGACAAATACAAGGCGGAGATGAAGGACGTCGCCAAGGCCTTCGACGATCTCGAAGCCGCCGTGAAGGACGGCAAGAGCGACGATGCCAAGAAGATCCTTGAGAAGCTCGCGGACCAAAAGGAAAAGGGTCACAAGGACTTCAATCCCGACGACAAGTAAGCGGCTCTCGAAACGAAAGTAATTTTTGTCTGACGCACAGCCCCGGAGGAAAACTCCGGGGTTGTGCCGTCTCTAGGGGCCGCGCGAGAGCGCCGGCGTCGTGATCGGGATCCGGGAGGTATGGTGGAAGAGGTAGCTAAGATTGGAGGGGCATGGATCATGATTAAGGACAAGCAATCCCTCTGGATTGCCCAACCGCACTCGAAACTCATTTGCGCGGAGCCCCACCGAACCTAACTTATCCCATGACCCGCCAGAGCATTCTCGATCTCTACTTCATGGACGCCCGGTCGAAACTCATCGACATCGCGGCGTTTCTCGACCGGGTGGATCGTGGCGAAGGTGAACCCGATTTCCGTCTCGCGGCATTTCGCAAGGCGCTGGAGGAATTGCAGCGTGGCGAGCCGGTGCGGGCGAAAAGCGTGCTCATGTCGCTGAGCGATCCCACCACCGAGCCGATCCCCAAGGCCCCGGGCAAGGGCGCCATCGGCGCCTGGTCGGGATCGGAAACCCACTGACCTTTCCTTTATCATGCGCTACATCGAACCCCACGGGCACATGGTCAGCCGGACGACGGATGACTACGAGGCGATGATCACTGCCGGCTGCCGCGCGGTCTGCGAGCCGGCGTTTTGGGCGGGCTACGATCGCAGCGGACCGCAAGGCTTCTACGACTACTTCTGCCAGCTCACGGATTACGAGCCGAAGCGCGCCGCGAAATTCCAGCTGCCGCATTTTACATGGTTGTGCATCAACCCCAAGGAATCCGAGGACGTGAAGCTGGCGGAGGATGTGATCGCGTTGATCCCGCAATTCCTCGATCGGCCGAATGTGCTCGGTATCGGCGAGATCGGGCTGAACAAGAACACGCGCAACGAGCTTCAGGTGCTCGAGCAGCACATCGACCTGGCCGCCCGGCACGATCAACTCATCCTCGTCCACACCCCGCACCTTGAGGACAAATTCAAGGGCACGCGGCTCATTCTTGATGCGCTCCTGGCCGATTCGAGGATCAAGCCCGAGCGCGTCATCATCGATCACGTCGAGGAGCACACCATCCAGATGGTTCTGGACGAGGGCTTCTGGGCTGGGATCACGCTGTATCCGGAATCGAAGAGCACCCCGCCGCGTGCGGTCGATATGTTCGAGGTTTACGGCGGCCAGCGCGTGTGGCTGAACAGCGCTTGCGACTGGGGCCGCAGCGACCCGCTGGCCGTGCCGAAGACCGCCATCGAGATGCGCCGCCGCGGTCATTCCGAGGAGACGATCGACAAGCTGGTCTACCAGAATCCGATCCGCTTCCTCGGGCAGAATCCGCGGTTTGATGTGCGGTGAAGGCGTGATCCTTCGTGCTCAAGCATCGTGCTGGGGCCGTCTGCCATGATTTAGAGCATCTGCCGAAAGTAACTTCCGGATAAACGAGGTGAATTAGGAGCGCAGGAAAGCAGGAAGGATTTGTTTTTCGTTCCTGTGTTCATGATTTCCTGATTCAAAATTCTACCCCGCCGGATTCGGAAACTTCTTTTGGCAGACTCTCTAAACGCAGAGGCGCAGAGAACGCTGAGGGCCGCAGAGGAAGACGGAAGGGGTGGATTCTCCGTGGTGCTCCTTCCGGAGCACGCCCCGCCATGCCAAGGCGGCAGGATTTCTCGCGCCAAGGACGCAAAGAGCGCCAAGGTTCGTGGATTTGTGCAATCCCTTGGCGTGCTTGGCGACCTTGGCGCGAGTCTCTTTGTGCACCTGAAAAGCCCACCTCAATCAGAGGGGTTGAGCAAATGCCCGGTTCAGCCTAACTTGTCGACTCCATGAGACGCCGGTCGTTTTTCTTGTTCCTCTCCCCGTTCGCCTTTGCTGCTGCTGTGACGCAGGCGCAGGAGTCGCGTGTCACCGCCCCGGCACCCGTGGGAGGGGCCGCCCTGGCCTCTGTGGATAACAAGACGCCGCCGAGGCCCAATGGCTTCACGCCCACATGGGACACGCAAAAGGGCGCACGCACGTACGTGCTCAATATCCCGGCGCCGCGCGGGCAGATCGTCGATCGCAACGGCCTGCCGCTGGCCCAGACCCGGGTGAGCTACAATCTGGCCATCAGTTTCCCCACGCCGCTGTCCTTCAGCGATGCCGAGGTCATGCGTTACGCCGAGCCGCAGATCCTGCTCGCAAGATCCATCACCGGCCGGCCGATTTCCGTCACGCAGGACCTGTTGCTGAAGCATTACAAAAACCGTGGTGTGCTGCCCCTGGTTATCGCGCAGGACTTGAAGCAGGACGAGATCGAGCGCTTCAACGCGCGCAAGCCCACCACGCTCACCCTGCTGCCCACCTACCAGCGCTATTACCCGAATGGCGGCCTCGCCGGACACATCATCGGCTACGCCGGCCGCACCGGTCGCATGCCCGACGGGCCGATCCAGAACAACGAAGTGCTCTGGCCGGGCGCCGAGGGCCGCGAGGGACTCGAGCAAACATTCGACGATCAACTCCAGGGCAAGGAAGGTCAGTACAACATCACCTTCGACACGAGCGGCCGGAAGGCCAGCGAGCAGGTGGTAATCCCGCCGCAGCCGGGCTACAACGTCGTCACCACCATCGACGCCGAGCTGCAGCGCCTGTGCGAGCAGACCCTGGAGAAAGGCGTGAAGCGCGGCGCGCTCGTCATCGTCGACCCGAATAACGGTGACATTCTCGCCATGGCTTCGTGGCCCACGATCGATCCGAATTGGTTCATCCCGAATATCTCCTCCGATGCGTTCAAGGCGCTGCAGGATGATCCGCAGATCCCACTGTTGCCGCGCGCGTATCGCTCGTCCTATCCGCCCGGATCTACGTTCAAGATCCCGGTCGGCATCGCCGCTATGCAGGAGCACGTCATCGAGACGGACAGCGAGTTCAGCTGCCCGCCGTCCATGGAGATCGGCCATATGACCTTCCGCAACTGGAAGAAAACCGGCTCAGGGATGCTGAATTTTGCCGATGCGCTGACGCAGTCCTGCGACACGTGGTTCTATCAGGTCGGCATCAAGACCGGCAGCCGCAAGATGGGCGATTGGTCGGTGAAGATGGGCTTCGGGGCGCGCACCGGCATCCCGCTTGCCGCGGAAAATGAAGGCCGCATCCCGACCGACGAGTTCATGAAAAAGGTCCACGGGCGCAAGATGCTGGATGGTGACCTCGCGAACTTTTCCATCGGCCAGGGCGACGTGCTCGTCACGCCCCTGCAGCTCGCGCAGTCCATGGCGATCGTCGGCAACGGCGGTACCTTTTACCAGACGCGCCTCGTGAAGCAGGTGCAGAGCATCGATGGCAAGATCGTCACGGCCTACGGAGTGCGCGCGCGGTCGCAGATCGATTTCGAGCCGAAGATTTTGAAGGAAGTGAAGCGCGGCATGGTGCAGGTGGTGTCCGATGCAAACGGCACCGCGGGCAAGGCTTCCGTGCCGAATGTGAAAGTCGCGGGCAAGACCGGCACCGCACAATGGGGCCCGAAGAGCAAAGAGCGCACGGCCGCGTGGTTCTCGGGCTTCGCCCCGGCGGACAAGCCGAAGTACGCCTTTGCCGCGCTTTTCGAGAGCGACGCCAGCAATGCCGAGGTGCACGGCGGCACCGTCGCCGCACCGCTCATCGGCAAGGTGCTACGAGAGGTTTTCAAGGACGAGGCCAAGGACAAGAAAAAGAAAAAGAAGGCGGATAAACCCGACGAAGAAGAGATGGAAGTGCGCAAGGCGGAGCCGGTGGAGCCGCGGCAGGAGACGCCTCGGGATTAAAGAGGTGAGACGGGACGCATAGGGCGAACAGGCCCTATGGGTCGTATATGTCCTGCTTCCGGCGCCTTACAGCTTGCCGATCAGGCGGTCGACTTCGACGTAGCGTTCGACCATGGACTGGATCTTGTCGATCTTCTCCACGTCGCCGGGCAGGGTCTTCACCGTCATCGAGTAGATGCTGCTCGCCACGGTGTAGCTGTCGTGCGGCGAGGCAATCGTGGGAACGTCCGAATTTTTCAGCAACTCCATGATCGGCGAGTTCGGGATGAGATCGCCGGAGAGCACGAGACCGGCAATGGAGTGGCCGTCGTTTTCGCTGAGCGTGCTGGACGAGAGTGCGGCGAGGATCACGTCTTCGCGGTCGCCCGGGGTGATGATGAGCGTGCCGGGTTTGAAATGCTCCATGGCATGGCCGGAGTTCATCGCGCCGATGACGATCTTTTGCACGCGCCGGCGGGACTTGGTCTTGCCGTTGATGAAGTGGCCGCGGGTCGTCTTGCAAATCTGGCCGAGGGTGGCGTTGGAAAGGATGGGCTCCTCGGGAATCGCACCCACGAGATCGATGCCGAGCCGCTCCAGACCGCGCCGGGCGAAGTCGCAGACATACTCGAACTTCGAAGGGATGATCTTGTTCAGGATCACGCCGACCAATTCCACGCCTTCCTTGTCGAAGAGCGCCTTGTTCAGGGCGACTTCATCGATCGGTTTGCCGATGCCGCCGCCGGCCACGAGCAGCACCTTGCTGCCGAGCAGCTTGGCCACGCGCGCATTGGAAAGATCGAAGACCGAGCCGACGCCGGCGTGTCCCGTGCCCTCGATGATGACGAAGTCCTTTTCCCACGCCGCGCGGTCGAAGGAATTCTGGATGCGCCGGACGAGGAATTCGTTGTTCGAATTCTCGATGTAGCGGCGGGTGAAGTCCGGCTCCACCGCGATGGGGCTCATCGCCTCCAGAGGCGTGCGGACGGAATAAGTCTGGTCGATGAGCACCGAGTCTTCGTCGATGCGGATGCCGTCCACTTCCACGAAACGCTGGCCTACCGGCTTGATGAAGCCGATCCGGCCCTTGCTCTTCCGAAGGGCGTTAAAGAGGCCGAGTGAGGTGGTCGTCTTGCCGGCGTTTTGCTCAGTCGCGGCGACGAAGATGCGAGGGGTGACGTTATTCATGCGAGGCGCAGATGGGAGTGTTCATCATCATCACGCGTCGCTGGGGTTTGGGGGGTAAAGCTTGCGATACTCGATGGCCTGGAGGCCGAGGATGGCGGCCACGCCGAGGATGTCATCCTCCGTGGCACCACGGGAGAGATCGGCGCAGGGGCGGGAAAGGCCGAGCAGGATCTGGCCGTAGGTCTCTGCGCCGGCGAGGTATTGCACGAGCTTGGCGCCGATGTTGCCGCTGTTCAGGTCGGGGAAGATCATCACATTGGCCTTGCCGGCCACGAGGCTGGTTGGCGCCTTGCGCGAAGCGAGATCGGAGAGTAGTGCGGTGTCGGCCTGCATCTCGCCGTCGATCTCCATTTCCAGACCCTGATCCTCCGCCTTGCGGCGGGCGAGGGCGGTGGCAGCGGCGACTTTCTGTGGTGAAGGCAGGTTGGCGCTGCCCTTGGTGGAGAAGCTGAGCAGGGCGATGCGGGGCTTGTTGCCCGTCATCTGGCGACAAATCGCGCCAGTTTGGACGGCGATGTCGGAGAGCTGCTCCACATTCGGCTCGGGAATGACTGCGCAATCGGCAAAGAACATCACGCCGCGCTCGCCGTAGCGCTTGTTGGAAAGGTCGAGCATCATGCAGCTCGAGATGCTGGTCGTGGTGGGCAGCGGCGCTATGAGCTGGATAAGCGGGCGCAAGGCGCTGCTGGCGGTTTCACGGGCGCCGGTCACGAGGCCGTCGACCTGGTTGTACTGGACCATCATCGCGCCGAAGTAATTGGGATTGGCGAGAATCTCCGTCGCCTGCTTCGTGCCGAGGTCACGGTAGCGCTTGAGCTTCTCCAGCCGCGCGACAAACGTGGGCAGCTCAGACGACGTGGTGGGATCGATGACGCCGATGTGGTCGAGGCTGATGTCCTCGGCCAGGGCGATCTTTTCGATCTCCTCCTTGCGTCCCAGCACCACAGGGGCACCCAGTTGCAGTTTTACAAAGCGTGCTGCGGCGCGGAGCACGCGTGGCTCGGTGCCTTCGGGAAAGACAATGCGTTTGGGATGCCGCTTCAGTTTCTGGAAGACGGTCTCGATGAATCTCATGCGGGTGCAAGGTTGTCCGGCAGAGGGATTCGCGGCAAGCGGAGAGTTCGCGCGTGCTTCAAAGACGATGTTCCGCCAGAGTGAACAGACCGATGTATTCCGCGCTTTCCGACTACCACGTCCACACGCCGCTCTGTCATCACGCCACCGGCTGGCCGGTGGAATTTGCCCGCCGGGCGGTGGAACTGGGCCTGAGCGAGCTGGGATTTGCCGATCACAACCCGATGCCGGAGCATTTTGACGACTGGCGCATGGCTCGGGAGGAGTTGCCCCGCTACCTGGAGGAAGTGGAAAAGGCGCGGGCGGAATTCCCGCAACTGCCCATCCGCATCGGACTGGAATGTGACTTTATCGAGGGGCAACAAGGCGTGATTGAGGATCTGGCCAAGGTGGCGGAGTGGGACTTCCTCATCGGTAGCGTGCATTACCTGCCGGGAGGCTGGGAGGTGGATCACCCGAAATACGTCGGCCGCCACGAGGGTCACGCGGAGGATGTTTGGACCAGCTACTGGGGCGAGTACGAGGCGTGTATTCGCAGCGGGCTCTTCGATTTCGTGGCGCATCCGGATTTGCCGAAGAAATTCGGCTTTCGTCCCGAGGGCGACCTGCGGCGCTTTTACGAGCCGGCCATCGCAGCGCTGGCAGAGACGAAGACGCCCTTTGAGATCAACACCGCCGGCTGGCGCAAGGATTGCCGCGAGCAGTATCCGGCGCGGGAATTCCTGGAGCTGGCGCACAAGGCCGGCGTGCCGCTGCTCATCAATTCCGACTCGCATGCGGTGGATGAACTCGGTGCCGGTTTTGCCGACGCGGTGAAGCTGGCCCGGGAGGCGGGCTACACGCAGACTGCGCGCTTCAAGGAGCGGAAGATTTCTTTCGTGCCACTGCCGTGAAGCTGCTGCTGCGCGATGTCTCGTGGGAGTTTCCCGCGCGCCCGCTCGTCATGGGCATCGTCAATCTCGTGGCCGATTCCTTCAGCGGCGATGGGGTGACGGACATCGACGCCGCATTGGCCCGTGCCCGGCAGCAAATCGCGGACGGGGCGGAGATCATCGACATCGGAGCGGAGAGCGCGCGGACGAATCGCGGGCCCATTCCCGAGGCGGAAGAGGCGGCGCAATTAAGGCGGTTCATCGAGCGCTGGCCGGAGTTGCGAGCGAACCGGCCGGCAGGCACGTCCTGGCCGCTGCTCTCGATCAATGCATGGCGTCCGGGCGTGATCCGCGCAGTGCTTCCGCAAGGCGGCGATCTGCTCAATGACATCGGTGGCCTGCCGACGGATGAAAATGCGCGCATCTGTGCGGAGACTGGCGCGGCGCTGCTCATCATGCATACCGTCGGGCAGCCGAAGGTGCCGCACACCCATGTGGGCTACGACGACATCATGGTGCGACTCGAGGAGTTCTTCGCGGAGAAAATCGCGCTGGCGGAGCGAGCCGGCGTGGCGCGCGAGGCGATCGTGCTCGACCCCGGGATCGACTTCGCCAAGCAGTGTGCGGATAACCTGCGCATCTATCGCGAGCTGGAGCGGTTGCAAAAATTCGAGCGCCCGATCCTGCTGCCGGTGTCGCGCAAGACGGTGATCGGCGATGTGCTCGGGCTGCCGAATGCGGCGGAGCGCGACGCCGGGACGGTGGCGTGTATCGTGCAGGGCATGCTGCGTGGGGCGCACATCTTCCGGGTGCACAATGTGCGCGCGGCGGCGCAGGCGGTTCGGACGATTGCCGCGGTGACAGGAAAGGGCTAAGTTGGTGCCCGATGAAAAGCCGTTTGCTCCTGCTCGCTGCGGTGTTGGTGTTGGTTGCCGGGTGCGCGAATCAGCCGCCGCAGAGCCAATCCGGCCGCAAGCTCAAGCTGGAGACGATCCAGCACGATTACGCGACGACCTACGTCTATCGGTAGAGGGGCGATCCAGCGTCGCCGAAGACAATGCCGCGTCAGGCTAGGAAGTGACCGTCACGTAGCCTTAGCCGGCGCAACCTGGCGTGGTGGAGGGAGTGGGAGGCGCGAGGCCCGGAGACGGCTCGGGGATGACCTTGCGCAATTCCGGAGGGGCGCAGCGGCGCAGAAAATCGAGGAAACGCTGCCGGTCGATCGCAGGCTGGATGGCCTCCAGCGGCACGAGGACGGCGCTCTGGTTGAGCAGGATGAAGTAGAGATAGGGCGGCTGGTAGACGATTTGATCGATGAGCGGCCATTGCAGCGTGATGCTGTGCTGTTCACTGGATTCGGTGAGCCGGTCATCACCGATTTCCAGCGAGCGCCGGCCCAGCCCGACGAGGGCCGGGTAGCGAGTGACCTGCCATTCCAGACCCCTCTTGAACTGGCGCGTGTCGACCAGCCACATGCCCAGCACCAGGGCCACGAACGTGCCGGCGGCCATGCCCATGGCCTTTTTTACGTCACCCATCCCAAGGAACAGCACGATGAAAACGGCGAACCCGACGAAGGCGGCTTTCCAGCAACGCTGCTCGATGACGTAGTTGCGCACCTTCGGCTGGCCCATCGAAAAATGATGCCAGGCTTTCAAGTCCGCCAGCTTGGTCTCGTACTCGATGCGCATCGTCCCGTGGATCCGCTCCGACTATCCTCCCACCGTCTCCGGCAGCCGCACCGGCACCTGGTGTTCGGCGAGGTACCGCTTCACGTCGCCCACGGTGTAGGTGCCAAAGTGGAAGATGCTCGCGGCGAGCACCGCGTCGGCCTTGCCGGCGTCGAGCACTTCCACCATGTGATGCAGCGTGCCCGCGCCACCGCTGGCGACCACCGGAACGCCGACCGCTTCGCTGATGCGCCGCGTGATCACGAGGTCGTAGCCCGCCTTCGTGCCGTCGGCGTCGATGGAATTGAGCACGATCTCGCCGGCGCCGCGTTGGACGGCTTCCGTGGCCCAAGCCACAGCGTCGAGACCGGTGGGTTTGCGGCCGCCTTGCACGAAGACTTCCCATCGATCCGGGCCGGTCTTCTTCGCATCGATGCTGACCACGATGCACTGGCTGCCAAATTTCTCCGCCCCGGCGCTGATGAGATCCGGGGTGGCAATGGCGCTGGAGTTGATGCTGACTTTGTCCGCACCGGCATGGAGCAGGGCGTGCATGTCATCGGGGGTGCGGATGCCACCACCGACCGTGAGTGGCATGAAGCAGTGCGCGGCGGTGCGCTGGATGACGTCGACCATCGTGGCGCGGCCATGGGCGCTCGCAGTGATGTCGAAGAAGACCATTTCGTCGGCGCCCTGGTCATTGTAACGGATGGCCAGTTCGACCGGATCGCCGACGTTGCGCAGTCCACCGTCCTCGGCCCGGCCGAATTGCACACCCCGAGTCACTTTTCCATCGTGGACATCAAGGCAGGGAATAACACGTTTTGTCAGCATGAGATCGAATAATGCAAAAATCTGTCAGGTTAATCCCGTATATTGGCGGGGAATTGTAAAGATTCTGTGGAAAAGGGTATAAATTTGTTGACCTGCGAAGATTGAACCGATAAACGGCGCAAGACGTCCAACCAGGCTACCGCAACGAAAGGAATATCACTATGCCCGAAACCAATCCCGATCCAACGAAAAGCAGTGTAACGACGGCGGTGAAAAAGAACGGCGCGTTTCAAATTGCGAAGGAGCCGGTGATTGAGAACGTGGAGGTGGAAGTCGAGGCGCATAAGTTTGATATCGGCTCGACCACGGAGACGCCGAGCCCGGCGACGCCGGTGTATGAGAACCTCGGCGAACTGCCCGAGTCGTATTTCGAGGACACGCTGTTCCTCGTGGCGCGCGATCCGCGCTGGCTCTTCAGCTATTGGGATTTCAATTGGGCGAAGTATGCACCGGCCAGTTTCCGGGGCGGCGTGAAACAATTTTTCCTCAAGGTCACGACCACTGCGGGCGCGGATGCGGTGCAGGTGGAGATCAACCCCGAGGCGCGCAACTGGTATGTGGCGGTGCCGAGCCCGGACACGGCTTATTTCGCGGAGATCGGTTATTTCGACAAGACCGGGCAATGGCAGGTCGTGGTGCAGTCCGGAGTGGCCGTCACGCCGGCCGATTCCGTCGCCGAAGTGAGCACGGCGGATTTTGCCACGGTGCCCGCGCACATCACCTTCGAGCGGTTGCTCGAGATGGTGAAAGAGAAGATGCTGGAAGGCGAAAGCCTCATTGAAGCGCTGGCTCGCATCGCCGGCGAAGGTCGCCTGCAATTCCGCGCCGGCCAGGCGCCCAACTGGACGGACGAGCAGAAGCGCCTGTTGGCTGCGCTGCTCGGCGATACGCTCATCGATCGCCTCGGGCTCGGCTCCGAAGAGATCGACCAACTCCTGCGCAAGCAGCTCCAGCAGAAGCTGCATAGCGAAGCGGCCAGCGGCCTCTCCGGTGGATTGCTCGAGACGCTCGGGCCGACCACGACCAGCCTCTTCAGCGGCATCGGCGCCAGTTGGAGTGCCCAGCCCTTCAGCGTGAAGCGCGAGCGCGGCTTCTTCATGCACGTGAACGCGGAAGTCATTTTCTACGGGGGCACGCATCCCGACGCCACGGTGTGGATCGACGGGCAGGAGATCAAACTCGCGGCCGATGGCACCTTCCGCTACCACTTCACGCTGCCGGACGGCGACTTCGCCATCCCAATCGTCGCGCAATCGCCCGACAAGGTGGAGAAGCGCTCGGCCACGCTGTCGTTTGTGCGCGGCACCTCTCGCACGGGCGATGTGGGCTCCACGGCGCAGCCGGCTGAGTTGAGGCCGCTCATCGGGAAGAAGTAGGGACAAAAGAGATAGGACCTATTCGTCCTATTCCTCGCATCTCACTTCGCATAATATCGCGGCGTCTTGAAACGCCCCAACCGCGATCGCTTCGCCGACGAATTCTTCACCTTTCTGGAGGTGGAGCGTAACGCCTCGCCCCGCACGCTCATCAACTACCGTCACGCGCTTGCGGAGTTCCGCAAGATCCCCAACCTGCCCGGTTGGAAGGAACTGACCGCCGACCATTTTCGGCGCTACCTCTTCGATTGCAGCAAGCGCGGCATCGCGCGGCCGACCATCCGATTGCACTTCGCGGCGCTGCGCACTTTCTTCAAATTCCTGACCGAGCGCCATGGGCTGAAAGAGAATCCGCTCAAGGAAGTGCAGCTTCCCAAGCTGGAAAAGAAGCTGCCCATCGTGCTCACGACGAAGCAGATGGACGAGCTACTTTCCGCACCTTTGCGCGTCGAGAAGTCCGCCCGCGCCCCCGTGTGGATGCCCGCCCGCGATGTGGCGATCCTCGAGCTCTTTTACAGCAGTGGGTTGCGTCTGGCGGAACTCGTCGCGCTCGATGTGAGCCACGTGGATGTCTATTCCGAAAATGTGCGCGTGCTCGGCAAGGGGCGGAAAGAGCGCGTCGTACCGGTCGGTGCACCGGCCCTGGAGGCGATCCAGAAATATCGGCAGGCAGCCAATGTCTATAGCGGCCCGCTCTTCATCAGCAAACTTCGTCGTCGCATCGCGCAGGTCAACGTGGGGCTCGTGTTGAAGCGCTATCTGCCGCACACGAGCATCCCGTTGAAAATCAGTCCGCACAAACTGCGGCACAGCTTTGCCACCCACCTGCTCGATGCCGGTGCGGACTTGCGTAGCGTGCAATCGCTGCTCGGTCACGCCAGCCTCTCGACCACGCAGATCTACACGCACGTGACGATCGAGCGGCTCAAGACCGCCTACGATGAAGCGCATCCGCGGGCGTAATTGACGCGGCCAGGCGGGGCTTTTGGCGGTCCTCGTAAGAAGGTTTGAAGCGAAAGGAGGGGAGTCCCGTCTCATGAATGACGCGGCAGCTTGCTCTCGCTTCACAACTTCCAGCCGAATCCCACACCTTCCCGCGCCATGAAAGCCATCCTCGTTCTTTGCTGTTTCCTCGGGGCGGCCTTCCATGCGTGCGGGCAGAGTGCCGTGGCCAGCACCCCGGCGGTCACACTTTCCCAGCAGCATGTCGTCGACCGATATCCTGATATCGGCGTGGCTGGTTCGGGGCTGAATGTGGCCTTCGTCGACGTGTTCAACCAGTGGAAGACATGGAAGCCGGAAGTGCTGCAGCGCGACGACTGGCCGGAGATCGTCGCGGGGGAAGCCGTGTCGGTTTGGGCGTCCCGGCGGCGTGAGGAAGCACGGCAGGCCCGCCTCGGCGTGGTGCCGGTGCTGGTTGTTCCAAGGCAGCCTTAGCCGGCAAATCAGCCGCAGACTCGCCGGATTGCGCATGCATTCCATGGAATGCGCGTGCAGTCCTCCCTCGGCGCGACAAGAATTTGGCTACCTCGATCAATCCTATGTCCCCTACCGAGGTGAGGCCAAACAGCCGCTTCTGGAAAAGACGAAGCCGGCGCGTTAAGCGACGAACTGCGCGATCATTCCGTCCAGTGTGGTGACCAGGCCGCTGAGGGCATCGCGGTATTTATTTTCGGGAATGATTTGCAGGCGGCCTTCGGCTTCGCGGAGCATCTTCCGACCGGTGGCGATGGCGCTCTTTACCGCTCCCGCCGCGATGGCTTTCTCGGCCAGGGCGAGAATGTCGGCATCGTCGCCATTGAGGATGATCTCGCTCAGGCGATGGCGCTCCGCTTCGTCGGAAATCTGCAGGAGGTGCAGCACGGGGAGCGTGAGCTTGCCTTTGCGGAGGTCGCTGCCGAGCGTCTTGCCGGCCTTGGCTTCGTCGCCCGCGAGATCGAGCACGTCGTCGTAAATCTGGTAGGCGGTGCCGAGCTGCAGTCCGAAGATGCGCAGGGCATCAATCACCTCTGGAGCGGCCTCATTGATCAGCGCGCCAAGCTCGCAGGCGGCGGCAAAGAGCGCCGCGGTCTTCATCTCGATGATCTTGTAGTAGTCCGGAACGCTCAGCTTCAGGTCAAAGCGGCGCTGGGTCTGGATGATCTCGCCCGAGCACACCTCGCTCGCGGCGTGG
This sequence comes from Chthoniobacter sp., assembly GCA_041287745.1. GTDB lineage: Bacteria > Verrucomicrobiota > Verrucomicrobiia > Chthoniobacterales > Chthoniobacteraceae > Chthoniobacter. Next base: position 39,480 of record JBGGMZ010000433.1, read on the forward strand.
GCGATGCGACGGCTGATCTCACCATTTTGGAAGCTGGTGGAGAGCTTGAGGGCATGGGCGAAAAGGCAGTCGCCGAGCAGGACGGAGATGGCGTTGCCCCACTTGGCGTTGGCCGTGGGCTGGCCGCGCCGCTTGTCCGCGCCATCGAGGATGTCGTCATGCACGAGCGTGGCTGCGTGGATGAGCTCGAGAATGACCGCGAGGTCGAAATGGCTGGGGCAGATGTTCCCCGTAGCTCCACCGGCCAGCAAAGCGAGGGCGGGGCGGAGGCGTTTGCCGTGGCTCTCGATGGCGTAGGCGACGTAGCCCTCCACCGCCGGGTCAAAGGCCCGGGCCTGCTGCCGGATGCGCTCTTCCACAGAGTAAAGTTGCGCATTAATCAGCTCGAAGGTGCCCTTAAGGGCCTGAGTTTTATCCATCGTAGAACTGGTCGTATCCGGGGTATTTTCGAGCTTTGTGAAATTTTTCACAAGGAGAACGTAGTTTTGTCGCCGCAGTAAGTCAATACGGTGCAAAAACCGCCTCGGATGACAGAAAAGTTCCTCAGTGGCAATAATTTCTCGCCACTTCATTTGCGCCCTGCCGAATGCGGGGTATCTTCGCTTTGGGTGTTTGTGTTGTTGGGTTGGAACCGCGCAGCTTTTTGGGTGGCTGCGCGGTTCACTTTGTACGGTAGAAGCGCCGGCTTGGGAGCGTCAGTTGACGTTTGGTAAAGAGGCTTCTTACCTCCCCAAAAAACACTCTTGGACAGCGTGCGCGCCTGCCCTACCGTCCCACCCCTCGCATGAAAATCCAACGCGCATTGATTTCCGTTTCCGACAAGTCCGGGCTGGTCGATTTCGCCCGTGCCCTCGTGAATATGGGTATCGAGATCATCTCGACCGGCGGCACCGCCAAACTCCTTCAAAAAGAGAACATCGCCACGACGGAAATCTCGGCCTACACCGGCTTTCCGGAGATGATGGATGGCCGCGTTAAAACGCTGCACCCGAAGGTCCACGGCGGCCTCTTGCATCTGCGCGACAACCCCGAGCACGTGGCCCAATGCGAGGCCCACGGCATCAAGCCGATCGATCTCGTGGTGGTGAATCTTTACCCTTTTGAGGAGACCATCGCAAAGCCCGAGGTGACACTCGACGAAGCGATCGAGAATATCGACATCGGCGGCCCCTCCATGCTGCGCAGCGCCGCCAAGAACTACCGCTCGGTGACCGTCGTTACCGATCCAAATGACTACCAGGACGTGCTCGATGTGCTCCGATGGAACGACGGGGAGACGACTCTTCAGCTTCGCGAGCGACTGGCTATCAAGGTCTTCGTCACGACTTCGAAATACGATGGCGCGATCGCCGATTACCTTAACAAGGAGAAAGAGTGCGCCAGCAGCTTCAGCCTGAGCCTGCCGCTCGTCGCCCAGCTCCGCTACGGCGAGAACCCGCACCAGACTGCTGCTCTTTACGGCCATTTCGACGAGCAGTTCGAAAAGCTCCACGGCAAGGAACTTTCCTACAATAACATCCTCGATATCACCGCGGCATCCGAGCTCATCGAGGAGTTCGAAGAGCCCACCGTGGCCATTTTGAAGCACACGAATCCGTGCGGTGTGGGTAGCGACGCCGACCTGCGCGAGGCGTGGGACAAGGCTTTCGCCACCGATAAGCAGGCGCCCTTCGGCGGCGTCATCATCTGCAATCGCCCGCTCACCGAACCGTTGGCCAAGGCGATCAGCGAGATTTTCAGCGAAGTGATCATCGCGCCCGATTTCGAGCCAGATGCCCGCGCGCTGCTGCAGAAGAAGAAGAACCTGCGCCTCATGCGCAAGTTGGCCCGTCCGACGCCGAAAACGGAGGACGAGGACATGCTCATTCGTTCTGTGGCCGGCGGGGTGCTCGTGCAAAGTCGCGATGTGGAGCCGCAAATTGATTTCATGGAAAAGGTCGTGACCGAGCGCAAGCCAACCAAGGCGGATCTCGCCTCAATGCTTTTCGCCTGGCGCGTGGTGAAGCACGTAAAGTCCAACGCGATCGTCTACGCGGCCAAGGATCGCACGCTCGGCATCGGCGCAGGCCAAATGTCGCGCGTGGACGCCAGTCGCATCGCCATCTGGAAAGCCGCTGACGCGGGCCTTTCCCTAAAGGGTTGCGCGGTGGGTAGCGACGCCTTCTTCCCGTTCCCCGACGGCCTCATCGCCGCTGCCGAAGCCGGCGCCACCAGCGCCATCCAACCCGGCGGCTCAGTGAAAGATCCCGACGTTATCGCCGCCGCGAATGAACGCAAGATGGCGATGATCTGCACCAGCGTGCGGCACTTCAAACACTGATTACATCCAGCATTTAAGATTTAGCATTTAGCATTTGGCTCCGTTTCGAGGACGTCTTTGCGGTGCGGCAAAAATCCTAAATGCTCATTGCTAAATGCTAAATGAAACTGGGCGTTAATATCGACCACGTCGCCACCTTGCGTCAGGCGCGCTACGCCTTCTCGCTCGAGGCGCACAATGTGGAGCCCGACCTGCTGGCGGCCGCCTCGGCCTGCGAGCGCGCAGGAGCGCACGGCATCACCATTCACCTGCGGGCCGATCGCCGGCATATTCAGGACAAGGATGTGCAGCGCCTGCGCGCCAGCATCAATACCAAGCTCAATCTCGAGATGGGCAACACCCCCGAGATTCTCGACATCGCCCTGCGCATCCTGCCCGAGGAGGTTTGCCTCGTTCCAGAGAACCGCGCGGAGATCACTACCGAGGGCGGCCTCGACGCCGCCGGCCAGATCAAGGTGCTTACGTCCACGGTCAAGCGTTTGCAGACCGCCGGCATCCGCGTAAGCCTCTTTATCGAGCCCGAGCCGACGCAACTCGCCGCCGCCCGGCAACTGGGTGCGGAGATGGTCGAGTTACACACCGGCGCCTTTGCCAATGCCACCGGCAAAGCCCGCGACCGCGAAGTGGAGCGTCTCATCACCGCTGCGGAGCATGCGCACACACTCGGAATTCAGGTCAATGCCGGGCACGGCATCAACTACACGAACATCGCGCAGATTCGGAAAATCCCGCATCTCGCCGAGCTGAATATCGGCCACAGCATCGTCAGCCGTGCGCTCTTTGTCGGTTTGGAGAAAGCCACTGCCGAGATGCTCGCCGCGATGTCGGAGGGGAAATGAGAAAGAAAGAACATCCAACGTCCAACATCCAACGCCCAACATCGAATGATGGGTTGGGCGTGCGGTCGGACGTTTCGGGAGAGAATGGCCGGCGGCGCGGCTCCATTGGATGTTCGATGTTGGATGTTGGGTGTTGGATGTTTTTCCCTGTCCCATGAACATCCTCGGCACCGGCGTGGACATCGTGGAAACCGCCCGCATCGCCTCCAGCCTCGAGCGGCATGGCGACCGTTTTCTCGCCCGCGTTTTCCTGGAAGGCGAGCGCGCCTATTGCGGCAGGATGTCGAGCCCCGCGCAGTGCTATGCGGCCCGTTTCGCGGCCAAGGAAGCTGTCTCCAAGGCCTTCGGCACCGGTATTGGTGCCGCGCTCGGGTGGCTAGATATCGAAGTGCGGCGCAAAGCCAGCGGCGAACCGTTTGTCGTGCTGCACGGCGAGGGCGCAAAGACTGCCGCCCGCCTGGGCATCACCGACATCCGCCTGAGCCTCAGCCACAGCGACCACTACGCGGTCGCTCACGCTCTGGCCATGGGGGCTTGAGAGATTTCTGATCTCGGGTTTCTAGTTTTCCGATGAGAACGCGCCGCTATAAACCGGTGAGGTCAGGCTTGCGCGAGGTGTGCTGCAGAAACGCAAAATTTCTCTGGCATCGCCGCGGAGGTCGCCTATTCTCCCAGTCCGCTTTCCGGCATATGCGCGATTAGCTCAGTGGTAGAGCGCTTGCTTCACACGCAAGAAGTCGCAGGTTCGAACCCTGCATCGCGCACCATTTCCCGGCACGGATGGTTTTCACGGTGGGAGGGACTTGGTTAGAGAGGGCGACATTTTTCGTGCGGGACGGCTCTCAGACCGCTAACTCATTAGCCACCCCCTATGAGAACTTATCGTTCGGTATTGGTGTGCATCCTGATGGCGATCAGCGCGGCGAGTTGCGCGCAAGCTGAAGCGATTCCTCCTGTTGCCGGGGGAAACAGCGGTCCACTGGATGAATTTTTAGTCGGCACGCGATGGTTTTGGGAAGGGAGCAAGGACCATGTCCTGGAGTTTGGGAAAGACGGAAAAGTGGACCTCGACTACTGGAAGCTCCCCACCGATTGGAAAGCCACTGGCCCCAACCAGGTGAGCATCACGATGCATTTTGGAAACGAGGACAAGACGGCGGTGATCGATTTCGCCGAGGATCGCAGCTCATTCTCGGGGACACAGTTCCGGGGCGGAGTCATCTCACTTACGCCTCGCGCGCCCGATCGGGTCGTGGGGGAGAAGAAGCCGCTGGTTGAGTTTTTCGCCGGGACCAAATGGTATTGGGAAGGCAGCAAGCAACACGTTCTCGAGATACGAAAAGGCGGTTCGTTGCATCTCGACTATTGGACGCTGCCAACGGTCTGGAAGGTCACCGGCCCTGAGCAAGTATCGTTCACGATGCACTTCAAAAACGGGGAGACCAAAACCGCCGTCGTCGACTTCAACGAAGATCGCAGTGCGTTTTCCGGCGTCCAGTTTCGGGGCGGAGTCATTTCGAGGACTCCCCGCGCACCGTAAAGGACGGCGTTCGGGATTCGCAGCGATCTCAGTAAGTGCGGACGGTCGTGGTCGAAGCCGGCATTGCCTGATGGACGGTGGTCGTCTCTTCCGTGGTGGTCGTCGTTACCGCGCCACGGTGGTGATGATCATGATCTTCATCTTCGTCGCAGGCCGAGAATCCGAGGAGGGTGCCGATAGCGCAGAGGGCGTAAAGTGCTTTCATAAGTTAATAGGTTGTAACCCCTGCTTCGTTCGTGGGGCCTCGTCCGCGCTTATTCCGGGGTGGAGCGATGCGCATTCAACTTTCTCGCCAGACCAATTCGTGCCATGAAGTGACGAGGCATCTGTGCCCCCAACCCCCTGCAGCTATGAAAAAAGGCAAGCTCACCCCAAAACAAATAGCCGCCTATCAACGCGACGGTTTCATCATCGTCCGAAAGTTTTTCGCTCGTGAGGAGATCGGCCTCCTCAGCCAGGCCGCGCGGGAGGATCGGGCGCTGGATCAGCATTCATTCAGTCGCGATGACGGGACAGGTGCCAGGGTGCGACTCTCCCTGTGGAATCATCCGGGCGAGGGCGTCTACGGTATGTTTGCGCGGTGCCACAAGCTGGTCGATTCGGTGGAGCAGTTGCTCGACGACGAGGCCTATCACTATCATTCCAAGATGATCCTGAAGGATGCGAAGGTCGGCGGCGCGTGGGCGTGGCACCAGGATTATGGCTACTGGTATCAAAATGGGGTGCTAACACCGAATCTCTGCAGCGTCTCCATCGCCGTGGATGCAGCGACGAAGGAGAACGGCTGTATGCAAGTAATCAAAGGCTCGCACCACTTGGGACGCGTGGATCACGTGCTCTCCGGCGATCAAGCGGGCGCGGACATGGAGCGCGTGCGCGAGGCGATGAAGCGCTACGAACTCGTGTACTGTGTGATGAAGCCGGGCGACGCGCTTTTCTTTCACTCGAACTTGTTGCACGCCTCCGCACGGAATGATTCCGACAAACCGCGCTGGTCGATGATCTGCTGCTACAACGCTCGGAGCAACGATCCCTACAAGGAGGGGCAACACCCGCGTTATACACCGCTGAAGAAGGTGGCCGACTCTATGATCAAAAAGATCGGCACGAAGCGCCTCGCCGGCAACCGTTCGGATGTCGCCTGGCTCAAGGTGGAAAAGGACACCAGCGCCCGCACCTTGAAAAAGAAAATCGCTGCGTAACGGCGGCGCATCAGGAAGTCATTGCGCCGCGGCGGACCTGCGCTATGAGGTTGCGTTTCCATGTCTGCCGAATTCCCCGTCATCCTCTTCTACAAATACGTCGTGATCGCCGATCCGGCGGGATTTGTCGCCAGCCAGCGTGAACTTTGCTCGGGGCTCGGCTTGAAAGGACGGGTGCTTATCGCGACCGAAGGTATCAACGGTACCCTGGCCGGTCCGCGGGTGGCCATCGATCAATACATCGCGACCTTGCGCGCCGATGAACGCTTTGCCGACATCGAGATCAAGACCAGCGAGGGCGACGCAAATACCTTCCCTCGTCTGATGATCAAGGTGCGTCCGGAGATCGTCACCTTGGGCGCGGACATTCCCTTGACCGCGGATCTGGATAATCATCTCACCCCAGCGGAGTGGAAACGGACGATCGAGGAAGACCCGGACGTTGTGCTCGTGGACGTACGCAATCGCTACGAGTCCGACGCGGGGAAATTTGCCAATGCCATCGCCTGCGATATCGAACACTTCCGTGAACTGCCCGCCTACACGGAACGCCTGGCGGAATTGAAAGATCGCAAGGTGCTCATGTATTGCACCGGCGGGATTCGCTGCGAGAAGGCCTCCGCTCTATTCCGCAGTAAAGGCTTCACCAACGTCTTTCAACTCCACGGCGGGATCGTCACTTACCAGGAGCAATTCGGCAACGAACATTGGCTCGGCGAGTGTTTTGTCTTTGATCAACGCATGACCGTGCGGGTAGACGAGGCGGTGGTCCCGATCGGCAAGTGCGCTCACACCGGCCGCCAGACGACTCGATTCGTGAACTGCCTGCACGACCCCTGTCATGTGCTCTTTCTCCTCGCCGAGGAAACGGAAAGCGGAAACATGGACACCCGCCTCTGTCCGCAGTGCCTCGCCGCTGGCCTCACCTCCAGTACGGCCGACTACAAGGGTAGCCCGGCCCGAGTCGGCTGAGAGGTCAGCTGCTAAACGACGGGCCCCATGCCGCAGTTACGCGCTTGCGTTTCTGGCCAGTCATTCGAGTGTGATGAGTATGTTCGCTCGCATTATTCTCGTGCTTCTTTGCTCCGCCATTTTGAGTGCCTGCACTGACACTGCCGGTGATTCCACGCAGCCGAAGTTGAAGCAGGAGGCGCATACCAGTCCCATGGGGCAGACGACCTACAGCTACCGCCCGGTGGATGGGACCGCGCAGTAAAAACCAAGTATAGCGATGAAGATCCTCGTCCTTCTTTCCATCGGGGTAATGCTGGGTGCCTGCGCCAATCCACCTCCGAAGCCGGGCAACTCGCATAAAAAACTAAAGCTGGAAACGATCGATCACGGACCGATGCGTCCAAAGACGTATCTCTACCGCGAGGTCGATGATCCGGTCGCTCGATAATTGACTTGGGTAAGCGTGGGTGGACGTGAGGCGAGATGTGGGATGATGTAAGGACTCGGTGAATTCCCCGATATCCGCATCAGACCTCAGGCCGGGTGAGAGGAGAGCAAAATGTCGGCTCTGGCATGCACGGCCATGGGGGGAGGTAGCGCCGATAGGGGTGAAAAGACTCTCGTCACTATCATGAAAGCACCCATTCTTATCCCTATTTTTGTCGCCCTCGCAGGCAGTATATCCAGCGCGGCAGAACTCTCAGTTTTCCGCGTCTGCCAGGATCAACGCGTGATCCACACTTCTGACGGCGCCGAGGCCGGCCGTGTGGAATACATCGTCGTCGATCCTGCTGATCAACACGTCGTTTCCACCGTGATCAGCGGCGGCGTGGTCGGCGAGCGGCTGATCGCCGTGCCCTACAACTCGCTTCGCTTCACCAGCAATAGCGAGATCACTTTGACGGAAATCACGCGCGAGCGTCTGGTGAGTGCGCCGGTAATCGAGCGCACTCAGATCAGCGCGTCGGTGATCGAGCCGAGCATCATTCAGCGGACAACCACCCACTTCAGTGCACGCGGGGACGTCCGTGGGGATCGGACGACGGTTGAGGGAAGCGCGGATGTGACCGCACGGCCCAATGACCCACGCTCGAACGCGGAGGCAGCCAGCCGCCGGGATGCGCAGGCGCGCACCCAGTCCGAAGCCGAGCGCACTCGCACCGAAAACAATGGCAACCGTCCTCCGGGAGCGACGACGAACGAGCGGGACGCGGCAACGGCAGCGAAGGAGCGTGGAGAAGCGAATCAAGATCCGAATGCCGCCACGAAGTCCGACGCGCAACGGAAACACAACGCCAACGCCAAAGGTGAGGCCGAGGCGGCGGCAAAGAATAAGACGGACGCCGCGCGCCCGGAAAATGCGGAGGAAAATCGCAGCGCGACCAAGCCGAATCACGACGCCAATAACAACAGCCCCAAGGCAGACGCCAATCGCGAGCACAACGAGAACGCCCGGCCTCAGGACGAAGCTCAGCCGGGCCGGGAGCGCAAAGGCGCTGCCGATCGCAACGCCAGCGAGGAGACTGCCAAGGGCAGAAAACCTGCGGAAGAGACTGCGACCGATTCCAAGCGCCCGCCGAAGAAGGCCCAGGAGCCTGCCGGTGAAGAGAAGGCTCGCAACGAACAACGGTCTCCGCAGCTCTAACATCTGCCGTGACTGACCACGGCACATCCCGGCACTCCGCAAGAGCGATCAATGATGACGCTTTTGAGTCGCCCACCATCCCGGCCCCGGCGGTGACCAAGCCGGCCACAGTGCCCAAGACCTATGGGCACTATGCCATCGAGCATCGTCCCGATGGCTCGCCGTGGATGTTGGGCCGGGGCGGGATGGGCGTGACCTTCAAGGCGATGGACACCAATTTGCGGTGTCCAGTCGCCTTGAAGATCATCGGCCCGCAGTGTTTCGGAGGGGAGCGCAGTGAGCGCTGTTTCATTCGCGAGGCACAACTCGCGGCGCAGATTCGCCATCCGAATGTCGCGGCGATTCACCATCTCGACTCCCAGGATGGTGAGTTCTTTTACGCCATGGAATATGTGGATGGCATCTCGGCGGATGCATGGGTGCGACAGCGAGGGCCGATGTCCGTAGACCTGGCGCTGGACATCGTGATGCAAGTGACCCGCGCGATCACTGCGGCGGAACAGCTCAAGGTGCTGCATCGCGACATCAAGCCGGGGAACATCATGATCGTGCCCGACCCCGCGAATCCAAACCGGGTTATCGCGAAGCTCATCGATTTCGGCCTGGCCCGCTCGGCGGCTGGCGAGGCGTCGCCCACGGCCACCACGTGCGGATTCACCGGCACGCCGCAGTTTGCCAGTCCCGAGCAGGCGGAAAATCTTCAACTCGATGTGCGGTCGGACATCTACTCACTCGGGAGCACGCTGTGGTATTTTCTGGTGGGTGAGGCGCCCTTCGTGGGCACGCCCGCACGGGTCATCGCGCAGCTTCTCACTGCGGAGCCACCATGGGAGCGAGTGCAGGACCTGCCAAAAGAGATCAAGGGTCTCTTGCGGACTATGCTGGCCAAGAGTCCTGAGGATCGGCCGCAAACCCCGGTCGCGCTGCACAATCACATCATGGCCTGCCGCGAGAAACTCGCCCAACACCCGGCGGGTCGGAATCGGACAAAACGAACTTCTACTTTGGCTTCCGTTCGTCTCAATGGCCGCTCGCTGGCTCTCGCTGGCGGGCTCGCGCTTGTGCTCGTCTGGCTGGCACTTTCGCCGCACGCGCATGATGAATCGCAGACCACTCAAGGCGTGACATTGAAGAAAAGTGACGCGGCTTTTGCTCCACCCCGGCATGCTCCCGCTCCTGCTCCGCAGGAAGTCGTGGATCCGCCGGCACCGGTGAAAAGCGTTGCGCCTCCGCCTCCACCGGCTGAGCAGGTGGCGATGGAGACCAATCCTCTTCCAGATTTTGCGCCGGTGACTGTGGACCTGACATCCTCCGATCCACCGTCGGATTCATTTTCCCTCGCGACGGGCAGTCCCGATCCGCAAGCCATGGCTGACTTGGAACAGCCAGGCCCGGTTTCTCTTTCCATCGGCGGTTTGGAACCTGAAGACCAGGCAACGCCAGCGGCCACAACTCCAGTGGCCAAGGCTGGTGATCAACGAGGTAGCGACCACCGCCGTGGCAGTCGGCAGCAGCACCGCGCTTCCCCGTGGCAACCGATCAATCGAGTCCGAGGCAGCGTGGAAGGGCTCATCCGCCACTTCTTCTAGGGTTCCGCTTGCTTGGCTTGGATTAGGCAACAAAAGGCGAGTGGCGAATTGCCTGGCGTGAGGGGACGTTGATTCGAGGCGGATGAGTTTTGATATGGTGGTGGTTCGAATTGCACAGGCTGATGGAAATTGGTCCTGGATTTCAATTGCTGAGGGGGTTTTGCAAATTTGGTAAAAGCCGAGAAAGAGGAGATATACAGAGGAAATCAAGGTGTTCACGGGTTGGGGAATTTCAATGGCACATGGGGTGCTAATGTGGCGGCTACGATGAGTTAGGCCGTCATGGCTAGCTCTACTACCAAGACGTGCCCTTATCTCTACACAGTCGTCTGAACGGCATTTCCCCGAGGCCTAGCGATCGGCGACCCAAGGAGCGGTAAGAGCACTCCCACACATAACCAACACAGAATACACATTACCCGCTACCATATGAAATTACGCCAAAGAATGGCGCTCCTGGCCCTTGCTGCCGGAGCTCTTGGCTGGATGATGCTCGGGGCACCATCCGCACAAGCCCAAGACAAACCGCCTGAAGCCGCCGCCGCCGCTCCTGCCTCTCCAGCACCCGCTGCTGAAGCACCGAAGGATGCGGCGCCGACCGCACCCGCGCCGCCCAAAACCGATACGCCGGACTCCACAGCAACCACCCTGAGCAGTGACAAGATCAACGGCGGCAACTCCGGAACCGCCACCGATCTGCAGTGGCCGGTGCCGGCGGATTCACCGAGCGTCAACCCAGACGGCAAGGGCAAGGTGACGAACGATGAGTTGATCGAGAACGTCGCCCACAACAAAATCTCCATTAACCTCGTCTGGACGCTCGTCACGGGTTTCCTGGTGATGTTCATGCAGGCGGGCTTCGCACTCGTGGAAACCGGCCTGTGCCGCGCGAAAAACGCGGCGCATGTCATGGCCACAAACTTCATGATCTATGGCCTCGGTATGATCGGGTTCTGGGTCTGCGGTTTCGCATTCATGTTCGGTAACTATTGGAACGGGCCGGTAAATATCGGGTGGCAGCCTCCACTCGGCCAAGGTCTTGCGAATCTCGATTCGGGCATCACCTGGACCATCTTCGGCAAACCTTTCGGCATCCTCGGAACGAAAGGCTTCTGCCTTGGGCCGTCGGTATTCGATACCGCCGTCTTCACGCTCTTCCTGTTTGAAATGGTCTTCATGGACACCACGGCGACCATTCCTACCGGCGCCATGGCGGAACGCTGGAACTTCAAGCACTTCGTCGTCTACGGCTTCTGGGTTGGTATGTTCCCTTACGCCATCTATGGCAACTGGGTCTGGGGTGGCGGATGGCTCGCGCAGCTTGGCCAGAACTTCGCTCTCGGCCACGGCGCAGTGGACTTCGCCGGCTCCGGCGTGGTGCACATGTGCGGTGGCATGATCGCCATCGCCGGCGCCATATGTATCGGGCCGCGCCTTGGAAAATTCACCAAGGACGGAAAGCCTCGACCGATTCCGGGTCACGACGTGCCGATGGTGATGCTCGGCACATTCATCCTCGCCTTCGGCTGGTTTGGCTTCAACCCAGGCTCCACGCTCGCGGGCACGGATAACCGGATCGCCATCGTTGCGGTCAATACCATGCTCGCCGGGGCATCTGCATCGATCGCCACGATGCTTACGATGTATCTCATAACGGGCAGGCCCGATCCGTCGATGCTTTGCAACGGCCTGCTCGCGGGCTTGGTAGCTATCACCGCGCCCTGCGCGTTTGTGAGTTCGCTTGGCGCCGTCATCCTCGGCTTCATTGCCGGCATCATCGTTGTGTTCTCGGTCTTCTTCTGGGAAAAACGCGGCATTGACGATCCGGTCGGCGCTATCTCGGTGCACGGCATGTGCGGCTGCTGGGGGGTGCTCAGCGTCGGTATCTTTGCCAATGGCAGCTACGGCGCCGGTTGGGGTGGCGTGCACAAGCTGTTCAAGGATGGCGTGTGGACGATCATCAATAACGACGCCCAAGCCGCGACATTGAAGAAGTATGCCGACATGATCGGCACTGACCCGAAGCTCGGCGGCTGGACTGATGTCGGTGTGACCGGCATCCTCGGACCGCTCTTCGGCGCGCCTGCGTCGGACGTCTCGCAGTTCATGGCGCAGTTCGTCGATGTGTGCGCCTGCGCCGCCTTCATCCTCACGTTCTCGTTCCTCTTCTTCAAGGTTTCGAACTTGATCGTTCCGCTTCGCTCGAAGCGCGAAGATGAGATCCAGGGCCTCGATATTCCGGAGATGGGTGCGGAAGCCTATCCGGACTTCCAACTCACCGACCGCACCTCGCCGAAGGTCGACTAACACTCAATAGGGTATTCCGTCCGGGTCCGGCTGCTTCTTGGTTTTTGCAGTAGGGCCCGGCGGAACCCTAACGAAACTCAAACCGCATGAAAAAAATCGAAGCGATCATCAAGCCCTTCAAACTGGAAGAAGTGAAGGACGCCCTCGCCGAAATTGGCGTGGAAGGCATGACGGTGACCGAAGTGAAAGGCTTCGGCCGCCAAAAAGGCCACACGGAAATCTACCGCGGAAGCGAATACACTGTCGATTTCCTGCCGAAGATCAAGATCGAGGTCGTCGTTACTGACGCCGTCGTGGAGGGTGCTACCGCCGCAATCGTGAAAGCCGCGAAAACCGGCAAGATCGGGGACGGTAAAGTCTTCATCCTGGCCGTGGCCGAAGCCGTGCGAATTCGCACGGACGAGACTGGCGAAAAAGCCGTTTAAGGCATCGCCGACCAATAACCTAAAACGCGGCTTGGCGGGGTCCGACCCCCGCTCTCCGCACTTCCAGATTTCAGAATCAGTCAGCCTACTTTATAACTTCGATCCCCTATGAATCCGATTACCATCCTCCTGCTGGTCATATCTCTCGCGGTGCTACTTCTCGGCAGCTATCTCTGGCGCCTCACGAGCAGCCGCTCCATCTTTCTCAATACCCTTTTTGGCAGCACCTGCATGCTGCTCGCTGCTTATCACGTCGCTTCACATCAAAAGATGGAGTGGGCGATCATGCTGCCCTTCTTCACCACCATGCTCTTTGGCGGTCGGGCGATGGGCACGTGGTGGCGTAGCCGCAAGGAGGCGGACCTCCGCTTTCCTGCGCAACTCATGACCGGTGTCACTGCTCTGTCGCTCACGGCAACGATCTCGGCCTACATGGCCCTCTAGAGCAGCGTGGCTGCGCCTTTCCCGATGTTGCTGGGAGCTGCGACGGCTCTCGATCCGCACCCGGCATTCATCATTCCCTTCGCGGCGTTGCTTCTCTGCATCGCCACGCTGCCGTTGCTCCAGCCGAAGGTCTGGGAGCATCATTTCAAGAAGATCTCCCTCGGGCTCGGCCTCGTGGCAGTCCTCTACTATCTCGTGGGATTGCGCGCCGGGGGGCGCTTGTTGGGCGTGGCGGGGGAGTATGTCAGCTTCATCGCTTTTATCGGCTCTCTCTTTGTCGTGGCCGGCGGGATCCACATCCGCACCAAGGGTGAAGCCATCCCTTCGGTCAATGCGCTCTATCTCCTCGTAGGCGCCATCCTCGCGAATCTCATTGGCACCACTGGCGCATCGATGCTGCTGATTCGGCCGTGGATCCGGATGAATAAATATCGGTTCACCACTTACCACACGGCGTTTTTCATCTTTGTCGTCAGTAATGTGGGCGGCTGTCTCACGCCCATTGGGGATCCGCCGCTCTTTCTTGGCTACCTGAAAGGCATACCGTTTTGGTGGGTGACTTTGAAATGTCTGCCCGCGTGGGCCACGGCTGTGGGTTGCATCGTGGCTGTTTTCTATGCGCTGGATCGCGTGAACTTTCTCGCCGCACCTCGGGCCGTCCGCGAGGAGCAGACCAGGCACGAGGAATTCAAAATCGAGGGATTGCGCAATTTTGGCTGGCTGGCCGTGATCCTGGCTGCCGTCTTTCTCAAGCAACCGCCCGGCCTTCGCGAGGCCCTCATGGTCGGAGCGGCTATCGGCTCGTACCGGACCACGCCCCGGCCGATTCACGATGCGAATCATTTCAGCTTTGGACCGATCAAGGAGGTCGCCTGGCTGTTTGCCGGCATCTTTGCCACCATGGTGCCGGCGCTCGACTATCTCGAGATTCACGCCAGTGCCCTCGGCATCTCCACGCCGATGCACTTCTACTGGTTCAGCGGCGCGCTCAGCGGCGTGCTGGATAATGCGCCGACCTATCTCACCTTCCTCACCGCGGCATTTGGCCTGAAGGGACTCAATATCGACAATTCCGCTCACGTCGCGGAGTTCCTGCAGCAGCATGGTTCCTACGCCATCGCGGTGTCGCTAGGCAGTGTCTTCTTCGGGGCCATGACCTATATCGGCAATGGGCCGAACTTCATGGTCAAGGCCATCGTCGATCACGCCCGTGTCCACACGCCGAATTTCTTTCTCTACATCATCCGCTACAGCCTGCCCATCCTGTTGCCGATTCTGGCTCTCGTGGGTTGGATCTTTTTGCGGGGGTGAAACTCGTTTCGCAAATGGAACTCGACATCCGTAAGCACGCCGGAGAAGCGTATCTCGAAGTCGTGACATCGAATCGGTGACCGTTACTGACATTTTGGCAGTAACAACTTAGCCGAAACCGACTTATAACCGACTTATCGTCTCGCCGCCAAGTGCGACGGGCTCCCTGCAATTTCCCATGAAAAAAATCGAAGCGATCATCAAGCCATTCAAACTCGAGGAAGTGAAAGATGCCCTGGCCGAAATCGGCGTGGAGGGCATGACGGTGAGCGAAGTGAAAGGCTTTGGTCGCCAGAAGGGCCACACCGAGATTTACCGCGGGAGCGAATACACGGTCGATTTCCTGCCGAAGATCAAGATCGAGGTCGTGGTGACGAATGCGATGTTGGATGGAGCGTTAAAAGCGATCGTGCAGGCGGCCCGCACGGGCAAGATCGGGGATGGGAAAGTCTTTGTCTCGCCGGTCGCGGAAGCGCTCCGCATCCGCACGGAAGAGATGGGCGAAAGCGCCCTTTGAGTTTCCCGCGCGGAGGCTCAGTGAGTTTGCGCCATCTTCCGCTGAAGATTGACGTGGAAGTTCCCCAACGGGAATTCGTCCTCGTGCACGAGTGACAGCCAGCGCTTGAGATCGCGCTCGTCATTGATCACGCGCTCGCCGGCCTTCCACTGGGAGGCGACATTCGGGCGCACGTAGCGCGAGATGAGCTCGTGCCCGGCCAGCCAGAAAGTCAGCTTCGAGCAATCGGCGCCGCTCTTGTAGAGCCGCGTCAGTTCCTCGCGCAGGCCGCTGAAGCCGCGGGCGAGGGCGTCCCAGTGGACGGTGAGCCGGTTGTCGCGCCAGACGAGAATGTCGTGCTGATGCAGATAGGCAAAGAGGAGCTGGCCGCCGAGCGCGTCGTAATTACGCACGCGCGAGCCGGTGATGGGGAAGCGCAACACGCGATCGAGCAGGATGGCCCACGTAACGTAGCGTGCGAAGGGGAAGCCCTCGCCGGCCAGCCGCGTGGCTTCCTCAAAGCTGCGCAGGTCCACGCGCAGTTCTTCCAGCGCGTACATCCAGAAGGGCGCCCGCTGGCGGATCATGAAGGGATCGAAGGGCAACTCGCCCACGCTGTGCGAGGCATCGTGAATCAGATCCCAGAGCGCCACGGTGTCCTCGATGAGAGGTAGCGAGCCAAGCCAGAACTCGAGCTTTGGGAACAGCTCGAGCCCGATGATAGCGGAGGCACGTGTGATGCAACTCTGCAGACGCCGCGCTTCGCGATCGCAGAAGATGGTGGCGAAATGATTCCACGGCTGCCCGGTGAGGGAGACGGTCTCGGGAAATAGCACCGCGCATTCGCTGGCGTAGCCCTCGGTGAAATCGACGAGATGGCCCGGAACGAACTTCTTGTTGTGATAAGCCGAGCGCTCGAGCCCGGCCAGCCAGTCCGGCCACGGCATGCACATGAGGAGCGCCTCGAAGCGCGTATCGCTGGAGCCATTCGGCGTGTAGAGCGGGAAGACGACGAGGTGCTCGCGCCCGTCTGCCCGATGTAGCTGCGGCTGAAATGCGGCGAGGGATTTTCCAAAGTCGGGATGAGGAAAGCCCGCGTCCATCCAGGCTTGGAAATCGCGGGGAAGCTGCGCGAGATATTCCGCCTGGTGCGGAAAGCGCGGAGCAAGCGCCTCGAGAGCCTGCCGCGTTTCGGCGACCAGCTGTGCGACGGCTGGCTGCTCCGGCGGAGGCACGCTGCCATCTGCGTTTTGCTTGGTGCGCAGCAGATTGATCGCCGCCTTCAGTTTCGTCCACGCATCGGGATGGGGTGTGCGAATCGCTCGCCCGGTGGAGTGGAGCGCGGCCTTCGGTCCGGCCACCCAGTAGAGGATGTTCAGCCAGAGTTGCTCGTGCTGAAATTCCCGGATGCGCTCGTCGCCGAACAATACGGAATCGGTGACGAGCACGATGCGGCCGGCGCCGAGCTTCGCGGTGGCGATCAGGCCCGCATGCGCGGGGCGGGCTCTGGCGGAGGTCCGCCACGCGATGCTGGCTTCATCTTCCGCTATGCACCAGCCGGTGCGGTAGAAGCAGGCGAGCCCCACGCCGTGCACGAGATGGGAACCCGGCGCGGGTTCCGCGAGCAGCCACTCTGCGTTTTCGTGGACACAGGCGGTGCGATCGAAAGCGGTCCCATTCTCGATTCGCAACCCGGCAGGAGCGAGCAGGTCGTTGAGATTGTCGCCGTATTTGTCGTGCTCGTATTCGGAAATAACCAGCAGGCCGCCGCCCGCCCGGACAAAGGCGTGAATGGCCTCGATCTCCTTCGCGCTCAGCGCCGGCGAGTGGGCGGAAGTAGTGCGCTCCCAGCGGGGATCGCAGGGATGCGGCAGCACCAGCACGTCTACGTCGGCCAGCGTCACGGGCAGGACCGGCTGGGCGATATTCCGCGCGACGGTAAAGTCTCGCGCTGTCAATGCGCTCGCCGCGATTTGGTAGGAGGAATTGGCCGCGCGATCCGGCTCCATCTCGCGAGCGCGTTCCTCTGAGATCGACCAGCTTTCGCTGTGAAACTCGTCGAACAGAACACGGGCGATCTTACGTTGCTCGGGATGCA
Organism: Chthoniobacter sp.; assembly: GCA_041287745.1. GTDB lineage: Bacteria > Verrucomicrobiota > Verrucomicrobiia > Chthoniobacterales > Chthoniobacteraceae > Chthoniobacter. The sequence goes on from JBGGMZ010000433.1 coordinate 56,650, forward strand.
TCTCGGAACCTCCCCGACACTCTACCCCAGCGTGTGTTATTTCGCCAATGCCGCAGCGTCCCGCACGAAGGCCGTGACGTCCTCCGACCGTGTGTCCCACGAGCACATGAGCCGGGCGGCACTGCTCGGGCCGAAGTCGGCATAGAATTGCCAGCCGCGCGCGTGCAGCCCCGTGACGACCGGTGCGGGCAGTTTCGCAAACACCGCATTGGCCTCACGCGGATGCGCAATGGAAACGCCCGGCAGTGCACGCAGTCCGCGCTCGAGATCGGCGGCCATGGCGTTGGCATGGGCAGCATTGCGCAGCCACACATTATCGCGCAGGAGGCCGATCCACGGTGCGGCGAGGAAGCGCATCTTGGAAGCCAGCTGTCCGCTCTGTTTGCGCCGGTAAGCGAAATCGCGAGCGAGGTGCCGGTCGAAAAAGACCAGCGCCTCGCCACAGGCCAGACCATTCTTCGCGCCGCCGAAGCTCAGCATATCCACGCCGGCCTCCCATGTGATGGCGCGTGGAGAAACACCCAATGCCGCGACGGCATTGGCAAAGCGCGCGCCATCCATGTGAAACCGCAGCCCCAACCGGTCCGCCACCCCGCCGATCGCGGCGATTTCATCGGTGGTATAGAGCGTGCCCAACTCGGTCGATTGCGTGATGCTCACCAGGCGCGCGCGGGAGTGATGGACATCCGTGCGCGCCGTGGCCAGCCGCTCCAGTTCCTGATATCCGATCTTGCCGTGCGTGGTCTTCAGCGGCTCAAGGGCCACACCATGGGCGAAGAATCCGGCGGCGTTGCATTCGTCGACGATGAGGTGGGACTGGTCCGAGCAGAGCGTGCTTTCGAAGGGAGCGCAGGCCGAGGCTACGGCCAGCGAATTCGCGGACGTGCCCGTGAAGAGGAAGAAGACTTCGCAGTCCGTCTCGAAGAGATCGCGGATGAGCTGCACTGCTTCCGCGTTCCAGCGATCCTCGCCATAACTGACCGCGTGATCCGCATTGGCCGCTTCCATCGCGGCCCACGCCTCCGGGCATACACCCGCGTAATTGTCGCTCGCGAAGTGACGGCGAGGGGCTGGGTCGGAGGAATTCATGCTGGGAGAGGTTAGCTCAATTGAAACGCTCCGACACCTGTTCACAGAGCCCAATGAAAGTTTCCTCCGCCAGCGACAGCCGGCGCCCGCGCCAGTGCAGCACGCCCCATCGCCGGCGGAGCTTGCGTTTACCGAGCGGCAGCGTGACGAGCGAGCCTTCGTTCAGCTCCTTCACGCAACTCCACGGGGCGAGAATGGAAATACCGAGGCCGAGTTTCACCAGTTCCTTGATCGCCTCCATGTTGCCGAGGTCGAGCAGGCTGTGCAGGGCGATCTGCTCCTTGCGGAAGTAGGTCTCGATCATCTGGAAGGTGTAGCTCGCCTTGCCATAGAGGATGTAGTGCTGCTTGGGGATTTCGTCGCGATTCACTCGCCCGCTCTTCGCCCAAGGATGCAGCGGACTGGTGATGAAGACGAGCTCGTCCGTGAAGAGGGGACGGAACTCCAGCGGTTCCTCCCGGCGCGGCTCGAGATTCACCGCCAGGTCGATGCGATGCTGGCGCAAGGCCTCAATCATTTCCGGCGTATCGCCCGGCTCGATGGAGATGGCGCACTGGGGAAAGCTCTCCTTGAACTCACGCAACACCGCGGGCAGCACATGCTGGCAGGCGGTTGTGCTGGCGCCGATACGCAGGCGGCTGCTGCCCCATTTGCCGAGATGGCCGAGCTGAGCTCGTGCGGATTCCATCTCCTCGAGGATGCGTTGCGCGCTGATGAGCAGTTGCTCGCCAGCTTGTGTTAGGACGACCGTTTTGCCCATCCTGTCCAAAAGTCGACAGCCGATCTCCTGCTCGAGCGCTTTCATCGAATGGCTAATGGCCGATTGCGAGAGGTGCAGCTCCTGCGCGGTCTCGGTGAAGCTGCCGGTTCGCGCGAGGATGGAAAAGGCACGCAGCTGTCTGCTATCAAGCGGTTGAGACATGAATGAATTAAATTCATTCATTCTATTGAAAAGTTGAAAGCAATTTCTTCTGATGGTCGAACTTCTATGGCACGCAGAAAGCTGATTGCGCCTCACACCAAGTCATTTCGCGAAGACATGTCTAAAAATTCAACTGCCCGCACACGCCCATTACGCCTCGGTTTCGTGGCGCTATCGGATAGCGCGCCCATCATCATGGCGAAGGAGCTGGGCCTTTACGCGAAATACGGCCTCTCCGTGGAGCTACATCGCGAAGTGGGTTGGGCGACAATTCGCGACAAGGTCCTCTATGGTGAACTCGACGCCGCCCACGCCCCGGCTGGGTTGGTGGTCGCCGCGAGCTGCGGGCTGGGATCCGTCCAAGTGGAATGCCTGACCGGGTTGGTCTTAAACCTCAACGGCAACGCCATCACGCTCTCACAGTCCCTATGGAAAAAGGGTGTGCGCGATGGCCAGACGTTCCGCCGCGAGATCACGCATAGCGATGAACACTACACCCTCGGTGTCGTGCATGCCTACTCGTCGCACAGCCTGCTGTTGCGACAGTGGCTGCGCACCTACCGCATTGAGCCGGAGCGCG
>JBGGMZ010000434.1:0-6175 GCA_041287745.1 Chthoniobacter sp.
ACGCCGGGCATCACCTCGTCGCGAGTGGTAATGACCAGCTGGTACATGTGTTCGCCCACGGGCACCCAAAGCTGCCCCTGTTCGGTCGAGAGGCGGCGCGGATCTCCGCCTACGATGCGCAGGTGGAAAGGGCCTTCCGGCGAATTCTCTACGATCTCTACTCCGCCCTCCGCCGAGTAGGCGACGACGTAGCGCATGGGATTGGGCTTTTCCGGCTCGAGGCCGCGGGCGGCCAGGGGCAGGCAGAACGCGAGCGCAAGACTGAGTGCGCGGGCGATCATTTACTGGGCCGCGGCGATGATCTCGATCTCCACCGACGAGCCGCGGGGCAGACCGGCGACCTGGATGGTGGAGCGAGCCGGGAAGGGCTCGGTGAAGTAGCGCGAGTAAACGGCGTTCATCGCGGCAAAGTTAGCGAGATCGGTGAGGAAAACGGTGGTCTTGACCACGTTGGCGAAGGTCATGTCGTTCGCCTTAAGCACAGCGGCGATATTCTGGCACACGCGCTCGGTCTGCGCGGTGACGTCGGTGCTCACGAGCTCATTCGTGGAGGGATCCAGCGGGATCTGGCCGGCGGCAAAGAGGAAATTGCCAAAGGCGATGGCCTGGGAGTAGGGGCCGACGGCCGCGGGAGCTTCAGTGGTGGCGATGACTTTCTTCATAAAAATAGCGCGCGAGGCTAGGCGGAGCCGGGCGGGGTGTCAAAGGAGGAAAGGCGGAACATCCAACATCGAACACCCAACATCCAATGAGCCTCCGCGACCGAAACGCCGGCTCCATTCGAAGGCGTCTGGGAGCACGCAGATCCCCCATTGGATGTTCGATGTTGGGTGTTGGGCGTTGGATGTTCCGCCTTTTTAGATGGAAATCCGCCGTCCATTCGCTTGTCTTCGACTTCACATGCGCATCCTCATCGTCGACGACGAGAAGAACATCCGCCGCACACTCACCCTGGCGCTGGAGTCGATGGACCACGAGGTCGGCTGTGCCTCGAATAGCGCCCTGGCCCTCGCCGAGCTCAAGGCACGATCCTATGATGTGGTGTTGCTCGACCTCCGGCTCAGCCAGGAAAGCGGTCTCGATGTGCTCGAGGAAATCCTGCGCGTGGCGCCGCAGATCGCGGTGGTCATGGTGACCGCCTACGCCTCCGTGGAGACGGCGGTGGAAGCCATGCGGCGAGGCGCTTTCGATTATCTTCCCAAGCCGTGCACGCCAGACCAGGTGCGCCAGGTGCTGGCCCGCGTCGAGAAGACGCGCAAGCTGGAGCGGCGCGTGGCCGAGCTGGAGTCGCGGCTCAGCACCGAAGGACCGGAGGTCGACCTCACCTCGCAATCGACCGCAATGCAAAAGGTGCTCGAGGTCGCCTTCAAGGCCGCGGACAGCGAGGCCACCGTGCTGGTGCTCGGCGAGAGCGGCACGGGCAAGAGCGTGCTCGCGCGGGCCATGCACCAGCGCAGTCCGCGCCGGGCGGGCGCATTCGTCACCGTGAGTTGCCCGAGCCTTTCGCGCGAATTGCTGGAGAGCGAACTCTTCGGTCACGTGAAGGGCTCCTTCACCGGCGCACATGCGGATACCCTCGGCAAAGTCGCCGCGGCGGATGGCGGTACGCTCTTCCTCGATGAAATTGGCGAGCTGCCCGTGGAGATCCAGGCGAAGCTGCTGCGCCTGCTGCAGGAGCGCGAATACGAGCGGGTGGGGGAGACGAAGCCACGCCGCGCCAATGTGCGTGTCATCTCTGCGACGAATCGTGATCTCACCCAGGCGGTCGCCGAGGGGAAATTTCGCGAGGATTTATTCTACCGGCTGAATGTCATCTCCCTGCGCCTGCCGCCGCTGCGCGAGCGGGTGAACGACATCGAGCGCATCGCACTCACGCATCTGCGTTTCCTCGCCGGCCATTCGGGCAAAAACGTGCATGGTTTTTCGCCCGCGGCGCTCGAGGCCATGCGGCAATACCCGTGGCCGGGAAATCTCCGCGAGATGCGCAACGTGATCGAGCGCGCGGTAATCCTCTGCGGCGGCGAATCGATCGAGGCGGAAGACCTCGTGGATAGCATCCAGCCCGCTTCCGAAATCCGCCTCGGCGGCAAATTCACGCTGGAGGAAATCGAAACCGAGCACATCCGCCGCGTGGTGGCGAATACCCGCACGCTCGACGAGGCCGCAGTGGTGCTGGGCATCGACCCCGCCACGCTCTACCGCAAGCGCAAGAAGCTCTGAGCGAACGACTGCGCGGGCGCGTTGCGCAATCCCTTGGAGGGCGCGGCTCCGTCAGCGCCCAAATATTCGGGAAGTGTGGACGGCAACAGAGCGTCGCCAGGCCAAAGGCCTGTAATAAGCCGCCCTAGGTACACGATTCCAAACGGATGAGCCCCGAAGTGGGCGTCACAACCGGCTTCGCTTCATCTTGGAATTGTATCGCCCTTTCAGGGCTGGATCGCTCTTCCGTCTGTGTCCTGTGGTAGCGCTCGCAGACTCGCTTTGCCCCGGGCTGGCTTGTTACAGGCTATTGGCCTGATCGGCGGCGGCCGACGCCAGGGCTTCTCCGCTTCGTGCAAAATGCAACGTCGCAGAACTCGGAATCGTGCACCTTGCAAGATATCGCCGAGGTGTCGTGGGTGCGGATTGAGTCGTAAACTTCACGCGATAAACGTCTTGCGATAGACTATCATACGCGTGGCACGGCGAGAGCTAAGGAGTGCGGGCATGAGAATTCAATTTCACATCCCGTCCGTGTCGAAGCGCCTGCACGGGTGGAAACGAGTGGTGCGTCGCGCGACCTGCATCCTGCGCGGAACGCTCATCGTTGATTTGGGGCGCGTCACCCTGGAACTCGCGAACTAGCCAGACGAGCCCGTCGCGAGCAGGCTCAGCGGTATGAAGCAACGCATCTTCCTCGGTCTTGCACCGCTCTTCGTCCTGCTCATCGCCATGGGCGTCTATGCCGTCTCCCTCTTCACGAAGTTGGGCAACAGCGTCGATGTCATCCTCCGCGAAAATTTCCGCAGCGTCATTGCCGGCCAGCAAATGAAAGAAACCGCCGAACGTATGGACTCCGCACTTTTCTTCTCCCTCGTGGGCGAGGAGGAGCGTGCGCGGAAGATGTACGACCAGAATCTGCCTGGGTTTCAGGAGAGTCTGAATACGGAACTGCATAACATCACACTGCCCGGTGAGCAGGTGCTGGCGGAGAAAGTGCACAAGCTGCACGAGCGTTACGCGAAACGCGCCGAAGCCTTCTGGCAGACGCCGGCGGCGGAAGAGCGCCGCAAGATGTATTTCGACGAGATGCTGCCGGCCTTCACCGAGGTGAAGGACACCGCGCAGGAGATCATTCGCATCAATCAAAGCAACATGGTCGAGGCTGATCGCGAGGCCCGCCACCTCAGCGCGCAATCCACCCGTTACATGATCTTTGCCATCCTCGGCGGTGTGGCGGTGGCCATCTACTTCGCTGCGCGGCTGCAGCGCTCGATCCTCGCGCCGATCCACACGCTCACCGCGGTCTCCAAGGAACTGGGCGAAGGCCAGCTCGACCAGGTCGTGCCCGTGATGTCGCAGGACGAACTCGGCCAGCTCGCCGATGCCTTTAACAAAATGGCCACGAAGCTGCGCGCCTACCGGCAGGTGATGGGCGACCAGATCCTCCAGGCGCGGCAGATGACGGAGATTACCTTCTCGGCGTTTCCCGACCCGATCGTGGTCCTCGGTGCAGACGGGCGGATCAGCTTTACCAATCCCGCGGCGAATACTTTCCTCTTCAAGCTGGGCATGAAGGACGGCCTGCCCGCGAGTGTGCAGGAGGAGGTGGACCGCGTGCTCAAAGGCGCACCGGATTACCTGCCCACGAGCTTCGAGCGTGTCATCGTCTTCCGGGTCGACGAGCAGGAAGTCTTCGTCCTCCCGCGGGTGATCGGCATGCGCGATGAGACGGGCATCATCTTCGGCGCCGCCGTGGTGCTGCAGGATGTCACGCGCCTGCGCCTGCTCGATGAGGTGAAGACGAATCTCGTCTCGACCGTGAGTCACGAGCTGAAGACGCCGCTGACCAGCGTGCGCATGGGCCTGCATCTTCTGCTGGAGGAGCGTATCGGCTCGCTCAATCCGAAGCAGACCGAACTGCTGCTCGCCGCGCGTGAAGATTCCGAGCGGCTGCTGCGCATGATCAACGATCTGCTCGACCTCGCGAAGCTCGAGTCCGGTCGCACCGCCCTGCCGGGCCGCGCGATGGAGCCGAAGGATCTCGTAGTCACTGCGCAGGAAGATCTGCGCGCCCTCGTGGAGTCGCGCGGCTCGCGGCTCGTCACGAAGATCACACCCGGCCTGCCGAAGGTCTCGGTGGATGCGCGCCAGGTCGCGCATGTCTTTTCCAACTTTGTCTCGAACGCGGTGAAGCACACCAAGGCGGGCGACGAGATCGTGCTGCGCGCCAGGAAGCAGGATGGGCACGTGCGCTTTTCCGTAGCCGATCACGGCCCGGGCATTCCGACGCAATTTCAGGGGCAGATTTTCGACCGCTTTTTCCGCGTGCCGGGTTCGGAAAATACTGGTGCCGGCCTCGGGCTGGCTATCGCCAAGGAGATCGTCCTCGCGCAGGGCGGAACGATCGGCGTCCAGAGCACACCTGGCCAGGGCAGCGAATTCTATTTCGATCTGCCCGCCCTATCAGACGGAGGTCCCACATGAGCAAACGTATCTTAGTCGTGGATGATGAGCCGAATGTTCGGCTGAGTTATCGGGTTACATTGGAGACGGAGGGACTGGCGGTAGCCGAGGCGGATTGTGCAGAGCGGGCGCTGGAGCTGTTTCAGACAAATGAGTTCGATCTCGCGATTCTCGACATGCGCATGCCGGAGATGGATGGGCTGGCGCTGCTGGAGGAAATGCGCAAGAGGACGAACTCCACGCCAGCGGTGATTATTACCGCTTACGGCGACATACCGCATGCGGTGCGCGCGCTGAAGCTCGGCGCGATTGATTTTCTGCAAAAGCCGCTCACTCCCGCTGCGCTGCGCGGTGTCGTGGCGGAGATCCTCACCCGGCACGTGCCGAGCAGCCCGGCGGAGGCGAAGGTGCCGGTCGCGGAAGACTTTGCCAGCCAGCTTTCCGAGGCGAAGCGATTGCTCAATCTGCAGGTCTTCGGAAAGGCGTGGACGCACCTCGCCCGCGCACTCGAGCTGAATCCGCAAGCGCCCGAGGCGCTGAATCTCGCGGGCGTCTTCTTCGAGATGCAGGAGGACTACGACCGCGCCAAAAAGCTCTACGGTCAGGCGATCCAGTACGCGCCGTATTACGAGCCCTCCCAGCAGAACATGCGGCGCATTTTTGAGCTCTTCCACTTCGGTTCCAGCAAGGAGCCCTTCGCCATGGGAGATGACTGATGATCTTCGAGTTTCCACCTCTTCCACCTCACTTACCACCCACACCCAAAAAGCAAGTTATGCCAGACATACTATACATCCTCGCCACCGTAGGCTTCTTCGGCCTCATGATCGCCTTCATGTGGGCCTGCGAGAAGATCTAACCCCAGACTCTCGATATGGAAAACATCATCATCGGAATCATCGCACTCGGGCTGATCGTCTATCTCCTCTTCACGATCATTCGCCCGGAAAAGTTCTAACAGAAACACATCAATGAATAGCTCAGGTTGGATTCAACTTTTTCTCTATGTCGCCGCGCTCGTGGCGATTACCAAGCCGCTCGGCCTCTACCTTTGCAAGGTGCTGGACGTCAACGGCAGAACATTCCTCGACCCGGTCTTCAAGCCGCTGGAAAAGATCACCTACGCGGTGCTGCGCGTCGACCCCAGGAAGGAACAGGATTGGAAGGCGTACACCGTTTCCATGCTGCTCTTCAGCATGGTGGGTATGCTTTTTACCTATGTGATTCTCCGCGCGCAGGCCGGCCTGCCGCTGAATCCGAAAGGAATGACGGGCTTGACCGGGGACCTTGCGTTCAACACGGCGGCCAGTTTCACGACCAATACCAACTGGCAGAGCTACGGCGGCGAATCGACCATGAGCTACTTCTCGCAAATGGTGGCGCTGGCCTTCCATAACTTCGTCTCGGCTGCGGTGGGTATCGCAATCGCCGCGGTGGTGGTGCGTGGCATCGCGCGGCACTCCGCGAAGACGGTGGGAAACTTTTGGGCCGACCTGACCCGCGTCAGTTA
>JBGGMZ010000435.1:0-2695 GCA_041287745.1 Chthoniobacter sp.
ATATTTCAGCTGAAACACCCAACGTCCAATCGTGCAAGGGCGTGCGAAAGTGCCGTCATCATTGGATGTTCGATGTTGGGTGTGGGATGTTCCGCCTTTTAGCGCCGATGTCGTCGTCTTTCGACAGCGCGATGACCCGAAAGTGGTATTTCCGTGGAACTCAGTTTCAGCGATAACTCGTGTCGTTCCTGACAACTCGTCGAACGATTCGGACCGTTTCGCTGAAACCCAACTCCCCCCCTATGAACTGGACTCGCGCGCTGCTCGCTGCCCTCGTCGCACCCTTCACCCTTTCGTCGCTCCACGCCGGCGGATTGCCCATCACCGCCGATGGCCAACCCAAGGCCGCTATCGTGCTCGCCGAATCGGTCCGACCGACCGATCTCTCCGTCACTGCGCTGCTCTCGCACATTCAGGAGATGTCCGGCGCGGCGTTGCCCGTAATCGCGGAAAAGGACATGGCCAAAGTGAAGGTCGAGAATGGCCGCCTCGTCGCACCGGAGGGCGAGACGCTCAGGCCAACCTATCTCCTCATCGGCGAAGGCACGCTCACGAAACGGCTCGGCCTGTCGACCGATGGCCTCGGGCCCGGCGGCATCGTGGTGAAGGCCGGCGGCAATACTGTCGCCCTCTTCGCGCGCGACGATGGCAGCACCGTACGCACCCCGGCCAATGCCCGCGCGGTGTTTCGCTTTCTCGAGGAACTCGGCTGCCGCTATCTGTGGCCGGGGGAAACCGGCAAGGTAGTCCCCCATCAGCCCAGCATCACCGCACCGGAACTGAACGTTCGCTTCACGCCGCCCATCGGCCAGCGGAACATCCGCATCGCCGGAGCCGATGCGCGCGACACGGTGAAGGGCCTCGCCTGGCTCGGCTCGTCGGTCGATGAATATCGCACCGGCCTCGCTACCGGCGAACGTACCGTAGCGGAAGGCTCGTGGTCCGCGTGGAATGGCCAGGGCGGCAACATTGGCATCGTGGCCGGCGCGGCGGGTTGCGGCTTGCGTGGCGGCTGGGCAGAGCATGGCGCCGCGCATCCCGAGTGGTTTGCACTGCAGCCAGATGGCACGCGTGACCAAAGCAAGGCGAAGGAACGCTGGCGGCTCTGCGTGTCAAATCCCGGTCTCATCGAGCACGTGGCAAATGACATCATCACGCGTCTCAACGGACACGCGCAGGGCATCATCTCGCTCTGCCCGAATGATGGAGGCTACTCGAGCTTCTGCCAGTGCGCGGAGTGCAAGAAGCTAGACCCGCCGGATGCGCCGAAAGTGAAGATGCTCCTCTTCGCCCATGTCGGCGGCTCCGAGCGAACGGAGGTGGAGGTGCCCGCGCTCACCGATCGTTTCGTGCACTATTGGAATGCCGTGGTCGAACGCGTGACCAAGGTCGTGCCCGACCAGCTCTTCCTCGTCGAAGCTTACAGCTACTATTCCGATCCTCCGGTGCGCGAGAAGCTGCACCCGAATCTCGTCGTGCGCTACGTACCCACGGTCGCTGATGGCTGGAAAGGCTGGCACGCCGCCGGCGCACAGCGACTCTACTGGCGTCCAAATAATCTGCACAGCGGCTATCGCGATGGCGTGCTGAGCCCGAAGGCGCGCGATACCGCGGCAACGCTGAATTACCTCGGCGCCAACGGCATTCTCGCCACGGATATGGATAGCATCCACAACCACTGGGCGACGCACGGATTGCACTACTACACGGCAGCGCGGTTGAGTTGGGATCCGTCGCTGAAATTCGACGACGTGCTGAACGACTATTGCCAGACGGGCTTCGGAGCGGGCGCGGAATCGGTGAAGAAATACTTCCAGTTCGCGGAAAAAGGCGTCGCGCCCGTAGTGGTAAATGGCCGCGGCATGTTCCCGCAGATCACGCCGGAGACGATCGATGAATTGCGCACGCTGCTCGTCGCCGCCGCGAAGGCGACGGAGAACGATGCGCCCTCGCATCGGCGCGTGGCCTTCCTGCGCGCCGGGCTGGAGTTCACGGCCATCAATGCCGAGGCCCATCGCATCGCCGACACGATCGCCACTGCCGACAACGCCCTGCCCGATCCGAAGAAAACCACCGACGTGATGGAGCGCCGCTGGCAACTCATGCGGGCACTACTGCAACAGCAACCTCTGGCCGTGAACGTCGGCACCGTGGCCGCGTCGGACGAGCCGCTCAATCGCGCGCTCGGCTGGAAAGGCCCGAGCGAGGCGGTCAAGGCCGGCAAGCTGCTCCTGCCCACCGGCGACAACTGGCTGAACGAAGATCAGAGCGCCACCCGGAAATGAAAGCGCGACTGCTAGCTCAGGGCCTAAGGCCAGGACACCGAGTTGGGTTCACTTCGATGCGTAGCAGATGAAGACCATCTACGAGTAAGCGCTCCGGACGGTATTGAAGAACTCGCGAGGCATCACTTGAAGAGTGTGCCGAAAATCGCCGGGGAATATTAGCCACGGATGGACACGGATAAGCATGGATGGAGAGAAGCACTTCTTTCTGTCATCCGTGTTTATCCGTGTCCATCCGTGGCTCAATTTCCGACGCTCCACACACTCTCTTAGAGCATCTGCCAAAAGTAACTTCCGGATAAACGATGCAAATTAGGAACGCAGGAAAGCAGGAAAGATTCGTCTTCTGTTCCTGCTTTCTTGCTTTCCTGATTCAAACACTCCACGCGCCGGGATTCGGAAACTTCTTT
>JBGGMZ010000436.1:0-4863 GCA_041287745.1 Chthoniobacter sp.
GGAACTTCCGGATAAGCGGTGCAAATTAGGAAAGCAGGAAAGATTCGTCTTCTTTTCCTGCTTTCTTGCTTTCCTGATTCAAACACTCCACACGGCCGGATTCGGGAACTTCTTTTTGGCAGACGCTCTAAACGCCGAGACGCAGAGGAGAGGGGAGAGAGCCGGATCGTGGTGCCCGTGCGATCCTTGCGAGCGAAGTCGGCAAACCAACGCCATCCCTGGCTCTTGCCAATTGGCTCCTGGCGCTTCCCTTAGGGCTTCGCGATCGGCGTGGCCGGAGCGGTGGTCTGGATGGTCTGCGAGGTGCCTGCGGCCGCGGGATCGTTGGCAAATTCGCTGCTCAGGCGGCCGATCAGTTCATGCACCAACGGCTTGCGCTTCTCGGCCATTTCCTTACGCAATTGCTCTTCGATGGAGCGACGACCTTCGCTGTAACGCTTCATGAACTGCTCGCGGCGCTCGCCTTCGAGCGACGTCAGCCCAGCCTGCTGGAGAGCGGCGTCCGTTTCCTGCTCGATGGCTTTCTTGCGGATTTCTTCCCGGTCGCGCAGAGCTTTCTTTTCCTCGGGCGAGAGGTTGGCCCAGCGCCAGAAATTTTCCTGGAACTTCTTCCGCTGTTCGGGCGTCAGGGCATCCAGCGCCTTCCGCACGTTCTCATACGCGGGTCCTTTCGGACTTGCATCACCAGGATGCCCCGCCAGCCACCCGGCAGCACCGGGGCCTTTACCTTCTTTCTTCGGGGCTTGCGCTGGGTCCGGCGTCGGCGTTTGGGCCAGAATGCTGCCGACCGTCGTAGCGAGAGCGAGTGCCGTGGCGAGCGCGAGCCTTACTTGTCCAGCCATATCGAGGTTTCCTCTGAAGCCAGCAACTCGTCGAGATGGTTGATCACTTGGTAATCGGGACTGGTGGAAACTTGTTGAGCCAGCATCACCACAGAGGAGTCGCTCTGGGCCTGCTGGGCAGGATGGCGCAAAGACACACCCGTAGCGACCAGCAACACGCAGACGCTGGCGCCCAGTGTGAGCCACCTCCAATGGAGCCACGTGAGCAGGGCAGGTTTCTCCTGCTTTTCCTCGCGAATGGCCCGGAGGACATTACGGGAGAAAAACGGGGACACAGAGGGCGCTTTGGCTTCGCCCAGAAGGCGCCACAGGTCATCTTGCTCGTCGGTATTCATGGCTAGGAGGTGAAAAACCACCCGGAAGGGGAAGTTGCGTTTTAATGTAACGCCACTGTAGGGAGCAAGAGTCTAAAGAAAATGACGAATGCCGAATGACGAAAGAAATCTTCGTCATTCGGCATTCAAAAACTCGTCGCTTCTAGTTCTCGTGCGCTTCGAGGAAGCCCTCGAGCTGGCGGATACGCGTCGGGTGACGCATCTTGCGCAGGGCCTTGGCCTCGATCTGCCGGATACGCTCACGGGTGACCTTAAACTGGCGGCCGACCTCTTCCAGCGTGCGGCTGTAGCCGTCCACGAGGCCGAAGCGCTGCTCGAGCACCTGACGTTCCCGTTCGGTGAGGGTCTCGAGCACGTCTTTGATCTTCTCCTTGAGGAGCACGATCGCGGTCATGTCGGAGGGGTTCTCTGCGCCCTTGTCCTCGATGAAATCGCCAAAGCTGGTGTCGTCGCTCTCGCCGACAGGCGACTGGAGCGAGATGGGCTGCTGCGCCATCTTGAGCACCGCGCGGACGCGCTCGACCGGGAGCTGGATTTCGTCGGCGACCTCCTCGGGGGTGGGTTCGCGGCCGTAATCCTGGACGAGCTGCTTCTGCACGCGCATCAGCTTGTTGATCGTCTCGATCATGTGCACCGGGATACGGATGGTGCGCGCCTGGTCGGCGATGGAACGGGTGATCGCCTGGCGAATCCACCACGTGGCGTAGGTCGAAAACTTGTAGCCGCGACGATACTCGAACTTTTCCACCGCCTTCATGAGGCCCATGTTGCCTTCCTGGATCAGATCGAGGAAGGAGAGGCCGCGGTTGGTGTACTTCTTCGCGATCGAAATCACGAGACGCAGGTTCGCCTCGACCATTTCGGTCTTGGCCTTGAGCGCCTTCTTCAGCCACACCTTGAGCTCCTTGTATTCCTCGAGGAATTCCTCGGGACTGAGCCAGGTGCGCATCTGCTGGTCCTTCAGCTTCGCGCCGTAATCGATGGGCGCAGCATGGTGATGTCCGTGGCTGGCGGCTTTCTTCTTCGGCTTGTGCAGTTCTTCGGTCCACTGGGCCACGAGGCGGTGCGCTTCATCGGCCAGATGCACGAATTCCTCGGTCACCTTCTGCTTGAAGAAGAACTTCGGATAAATGCGCTGGATGGCGTCGTGGGCCTTCTTGAAATCGGTAAAGGACTTCGTCTCGTGGTTCTTGCCACCGTGAGCGACGTAGTTCTTGTAGGCGTTGGAGCAATTCTGGGCGGCGGCATCGAGCTGCGCACAAAGCTTGGGCAGCGCCTTCATGTAGCGCTCGCGGCTCTCGATCTTCTTGTCGAGGATGACGCGGTCGAAACGCTCGCGGCCTTCCTGCAGCTTATGGGCGAGGTCGAGGTAGGCGCGGGCGATGAAGCCAAAGCGGTTGATGTGCTTCTGCACATTGAGCTCGGCGTCTTCGATGCGCTTGGAAATCTCCACTTCCTGCTCGCGGGTGAGCAGCGGCACCTGGCCCATCTGCTTGAGATACATGCGGACCGGATCGTCGAGGATGTCGAGTTTGGCCTCGGGCTTCTCTTCTTCCTCTTCCTGGTCGTCGGCCTTCTTGCCGTCCTTGAAACGATCGACGTCCGATGCCTCGATGATCTCGATTTCCATCGAGCGCAGGCGGCCCATGATGGTCTCCATCTCGTCCGGATCGTTGACGTTGTCCGGCAGTGCCTCGTTGAGATCGTCGAAAGTGAGGTAGCCCTGCTCCTTGGCCAGCTTGATGAGCTCGCGCAGCTTTTCCTGCACGTCCGGTTGGTCGATGATGCTGATCGGGGTGGCGGCGGGGGCGATGGCCTTGGTCACGGCTGTGGCCGCAGTTTTGGTTGCCGCCTTGGTCGCAGGAGCCTTGGCCGGCTCTTCCTTTGCGGCCTTGGGTGCCTTGCCGTTCTTTCCGTGCACTTCCTTTGGCTCGACCTTCTTGGCCGGCTGCTTTTTCGGCTCCGCCTTCTTGGAAACGTGCTTGGCCGGTGCCTTGGTGGCCTTGGCCGCCTTGCTGATCTTCTGTTCCTTCGGGGCTTTTTTGCTCGAACTACTCTTCTTCGCAGCAGGCTTTAGCGCTCTTTTATCCTTTGGGCGGTGCGTTTTTTTGGCGGCGGATTTTGACGGTTTGGAAACTTTCTTGATTGATTTGGGCATACCCGCGCTGTGAATAAAGACGACTGACTAGACTAATAGTCCCCGCTACTTTAAATGCCTTGGCACATTCAAAGGGGCGGGGACAAAGGCCGCGAAATATCGAGGAGGCGTTTTTGAAGGTCAAGGATTTCTTTTTGCATTTCCGATAGTTCCTCGACGGGCAGATCGGGGGTGCGCATGCGGGCTTTCACCGACTCGATTCGATTCCGGACTCGGCGCCGTTCCAACTCCCGCCAACAATCGTGCGCGATGTGCATGGAGTGTGGCGGCACTTGATCGTCGAGCAGGCCGGAAGCGAACGACTCCTCCTCGGCGCTGAGGGTGGTGAGGAAGACGCGGATCGAAGCCTCGTCATCCGCTCGGAAATCGCCCGCGAGGATTTTCACCAGTATGTCCGCGTTGGGTTCGCTCTGCAGGACGGTGTCCCAGGGCTCGGCGAGGAGCCATTCGCGGGCGGGAGCATCGCGCAAGGCGACGACCGCGAGGAGGCGTAAGGTGGGGTCGAGCGTGATGGGCTCCCGGGCCGTCTCGGAAGGGGATGGCTCATCGAGTGGCTTGGTGGTGGGGGCCTTGAGGAGGCGTACAAACTCCTGTGCGGAGATGCCCAGTCGCTGTGTCACGCGGTTCATCTCTGTCTCGCGCAGGACAGCGTCGCGGATGAGGCTGATCGACTCGGCCATCTTTCGCGCCGCCTGCATCTTCCCACGGGCCGAGGCGAAGTCAGGGCGGCTGGCCAAGCGGTCGAACTGGAAATCGAAGAAGTCCTTGGCCGCCGTGATGCGTTCGCGGAAGGCGTCGGGGCCTTTGCCGCGGATCATGGAATCCGGGTCTTCGCCCTGGGGCATCTCGACCACTCGTACGACGAGATTTTCCGCAAGGAGTGAGGCGAGCGAACGCTCGGCTGCCTTTTCGCCGGCGACATCGGCATCGAAACACAACACGACTTCATCCACGAAACGCTTGAGGATGTGCGCCTGCTTTTCCGTAAAGGCGGTGCCTTGCGGAGCGATCACATTCTGCACGCCATGCTCGAAGGCGGTGATGAGGTCGAGTTGCCCTTCGCAGACGATGGCGGACTTGGCATCGATGAGTGCACGCTTTGATTTGTGCAGACCGAAGAGCACCGCGCCTTTCGTGAAAAGCATCGTCTCCGGCGAGTTTACATACTTCGCGGCCTTGGCATCGGCCTGCAGGACGCGGCCGCTGAAGGCGATGACCTCGCCGGTGTCGTTGCAGATTGGGAACATGACCCGCGCTCGGAAGCGATCGTAGAACTCGCTCCGCGGATCCTCCTCGTCGCGCAGCTTCACCAAGCCACTCTTGACGAGTTCTTCATCGTTGAAGCCGCGCGAATCGCCGAAGTCCCGCATCGCGTCCCACTCATCCGGGGCGAAGCCGATCTTCCAGGATTTCGCCACCTCGCCGCTCACGCCCCTGCTCTTCAGGTAATCGCGTGCGATCTGCGCCGAGGGCTTCTTCATGAGGTGCCAGTGGAAGAAATCCGCGGCTTCTGCATGCAGGGCGAGCA
>JBGGMZ010000437.1:0-15876 GCA_041287745.1 Chthoniobacter sp.
GCTCGATGGCCAGGCCGTTCAGCTCGGCATCACCTGGAGGCCCACGCCGGATGGTGTGTTCACCCGCTTCCACATCTCGGACATCTGGCTGGATGACACGGCCACGCAACGTGCCGCTCAAATTCAAACCGAGCTTCACAAGGCCTTTATCCGCAGCCGCTGGATGCCCGCTTTTGTAGATAACGTCGAGTATGGCAAGTTTGGTCGCGCCACCGTGACCGCGACCCTGTTCGGCGGCATGGACCCCACTCTCTATGCCGATTTCAAGAAGGGCATCTCCGCCCTCATGAATGGGGCTGAGAACACGCTGAAGCATACCGAAGGGGGCACCGCTGGACCCGCGCAAATGGCCGCACGCGGCTCCATCCTCGACGTCACAAAGACGCCCGGGGACGCCCCTCTCGGCAGCAGCGGCATTCAAATCCGTTTTGAAACGGACCTCATTACCGAAGGCATCCGCCCTACCCGAGTCATCCGCATCCGTCCCGCCGACTGGCCCGATGTCCACATGCCGCGGGAGGAATACCTCAACAGTGGGAACTCCAGCCACGAAGATCGCTTCCCAACGCCAGCTATCTTTCCGAAATACTGACAGCGAATAGAGGGCGCGGATGCCCACTCGCGAAAGTTTCTCTTACACGGCCTGCTTCCGTGGAAAGACTCGGGCAAGGCGGACGAACAGCACGAGGATCAGGAGGGTGCAACCGAGGATCAGCATGCGAGTGAACCACGATACGGTCGCGTCGGTTTTGGCTTTGAGCTCGACCTGCAGGTCCGCCCAGGAATCCACGGCGACGGCACGGCTGAAGGTCAGCAGCCGGCCTTGTTCCGGGACATTGGCCTGAATGGCGGCGGGCGAGCTCACCGCGGCATCCTGTTGCTGGATGATCCGCTCCGCGAGGCGCGTGAAGGCGGCGTTCTCGTCGGCGCTGTTGTTATCGAGGATCTGCTTGGCGTCCTGTTGCGTGTAGTTCGCATCTTTGCCTCCACGCCCCGCGCGGAGCTTGCCGGCGATGGTGTCGGGCTCACCAGCGGCACTGGATTGGCGCACATTCAGTCCTACGAGTGCCTGCTGCAGCTTGAGGTTATGAAGTTGCACGCGCGCGTCCTCGTTGAACGCATTGTCATGCTGGCTCAGGCCGAAGGCCGACTCGAACGCCCGGCGCGCTTCCTGCGGGTTGCCCTGCGCGAGGGCGTTGTTGCCCAGTGCAAGCATCTGCTCCGCGGCTTTCGTTTTGTCGCGCTGCTGCGAGACTTCGCTCTGCAGATAGGTCTGCACATCCACCGCCGGGCGCGAGACCATTTCGTCCTGCTGCAATTGCAGCGAACCGGTCCATTTCCTGAGCTGCCATTTTTCGTTGAGATAAACGCGCCAGGTGATGTTCTCTAGCGGCAGGTCGAACTTCGGCGCGAGCAATTGCAGATCCAGCTCGCGTGGCCCCGCAGCCCCGACCTGGCTGCTGAAGAAAATCTCCACCACAACGGCCTTGTCACTGCGCGCCTGCTGCTCGAGAGGGATGAGAATCTGGTCGCCCTCGCGCCACGGCCACACGCCATTTTGGTTCACAAAGGCGAACCAGAATTTCGCGTCCTTCGGCAGGGTGAAATGGAGCAGGCGCTTGTCGCCCGGCAGAATCTCGAGACGCGCCTCGGTCAGCATCGCGCCGGTGTCGGCGATCACCGAGGTGAAGAGGATGCTGTTTACGCGGGCCGGCAGGAGCTTGGCCGCTTCGTGGCGCTCGAGCTTCATCGGCAGGGCAAAAGCGGGCTCGGTGAGCCGGTAGGCAAAACTCGCCGAGGAAGCGGTGAGATCCTGCTGCAAGACGCGCGGAATGCTTTGCCACTCAGCAGGCTGCAGCGCCGCGGGCAGTGCATCCACACGCACCTGCAGGCGCCCACCCGACTGTACGGTGACAAAGCCGCGCTGCAAATTGACCTCCGCGACCTGTACCCCGCGCAAGCTCGTCTCCGCCGCATTCGCCGCGACCGGCGTCTGGTAGGTCAGTTGCAGCAAATACTGCCCGATCACCCTCCGGTGCAGCTTTGCCTCCCAAGTCTGCAGCCCGCTCTTTTCACTGTTCGGCACGGGGAGGAAATCGGCAACCTGATCGCCGGCGAATCGCACATTCTCCGCGTCTGTCGGCACAGCCACGTGGAAGACTTTCAAACCGGTGTTCTCGATCTGGTATTGCATGTTCGTCGTCACCTTCACCTGCGCCTCGCCGACCGTGGCGTGTTGCAAGCTTGTTACTTGTACCCACGCATCCACCTGCTCGATATCGAGCACCAGGCTCCATGGCGTCTGCAACACGCGGAAGGCGAGCACGCCCTTTTGCTTGATGCCCGACTTCTGCGGATCGAGCTGCGTCAAACCATCACGCTTCGTCACTTGCAGCCGCATGCCCTGCTCCGGCACCACGAGATAGGTGCCGCGCTGCTTGCTCGCTTCGCGGAAGAGGACTTGCGGCGCGTTCCACGCCTTGGCCGATTTCAGCCCAGCTCCGGTCAGGCTGACGGCGAATTGCTGTTTGCCCTCGGTCCGACCGCGCAAGTTCACGGTAATGATCCGGCCGGCGTCGGTCTTCAACTCCGTCCAGTGGCTCACCGCCTGGCCGCTGATCGACTCGACGTCCAGCCCGTCGGGCAGCGCGAAGCTCAGCCGGAAAATGCCCGCCCGCGTGATTTCCACGGCGGCCTCGACAGCCAGCAGCGAGCGATCCTCGCCGAGCGAAAGCGTCGACTGTGATTCCACACGCACATCCGGTTCCACCGCGGACGCTTTCACGTTCGCAGTCGTCTTGGGATCCGCGTAGCGAAATGCCCGGCGGACTGCGATACCGGGAATCTGCGGGGCGAGAATCGGGGTGACGTTGCCCGGGAAGTCCTCGAGATTGATCGGCGATAAGGTTTCCGCAGCGACGTTGTCGAGCTGTACTTCGGTGCCGGTGGCGACGCCGAGCAAGCCGATTTGTCCCGCGGCATTTTCCACGGAGATCAATCCCACATCCTGTGTGATGGGCAGCGGTCCGGTGGCGATCTGCGAGCGGATGAGCAGTGTGAACGGATGAGACTGCGGCGGTGCCAGGTTCACCCGCAGCTTGCCGGTATCCGGATCGAAGCGCCATTGCGAGATCATCGGGGCAACGGGTGCGTCGCCTTGCGCGAGCGTCGCGGGATCGATCACGTCGGTGATCGTCGCCCCCTTCGGCACGGTAAATATCAACTCAGTGAGTTCGCCCTGTGCCGGACGAATCACCGCCGTATGCAACCCTTCGATCACTCCGGCAGTGGGCGCGTAGAGCTGGGTGAATTCTGCGTAGAAGACCGCTTTCTCGCGGGAGACATCGCGGCTGCGAGGCTTCCAGCCCACCCATATCTCGTTGGTCGGCGTGAGCACTAGCTCGGCGACGGTGTCTTTGCCGACGGCCTTCCTCTGGATCGAGACGGCGCGCGGCGAGACCACATCCACATCCAGATTCGCCAGCGTCAGCGTGAGGCGATTCACCAAGCCGAATTGCGCCGGCAGTGCGATGCCGCTCTCGTCCTCTCTCTTCGTCACCGGAAGCTGATACTGCACCTCGATGTCGTAGCTTCCACTTTCCAGCGCGAGCAACTGCTGCGCACGTTTTTCGCCGACGCTCGTCTGCACTAACTTCAGGGCGGCATTCGGGAAATCGATCTTCGTCAGCACCGCCGGCTCAAAGAGCAGCGGCAACTGCTGCCCTTTCACTGCCTGCCAATGGATCTTCGCGGTGGCGATGGCGAACTTTTCTTCCACGTGGACCTGTTGGGTCACAGTCTCAGCGACCGCCTTTTCCTTCGGCAGCGATGGCAAACTCTCCTGCGCTGATGCCGAATGGACGAGCAGTGCCAAAATTACCGCCAGAGCTGCTGCAGCCACCCCGCCCGCAGGCGGCACCACCGGCTTCGGCAAGGTCGGCGACTGCCACAGACGACGCAAAGCAGGCACTGCCACGCGAAGGATGAAGAAGATCGCAATCACGGTGAGGAATGCACCAACACCATTCGGACTACGCAGCGCGATCCACAGGGCCAGCACCCAGCCAAAGATCGACCACATCGGCTTGCCGGAAATCCCGGCAAAGGCCAAGGCCGCGAGGGCAAAGATCGCCGGCCACGCCCATCCGAGCCAGGTGAAGAAGGAGGCTTTTTGCTCCACGTTATCCACCTCGACGCTCAGCGCAGTTCCCGCCTGCTGCACCGGCGCGAGAAAGGTAAGGTCGCGTGGCAACTCGACCGCGTACTCTCTCGCAATGTCACTAAGTCCAGCCACGGCGAAACCCGCAATGATGAAGGTGACGCATCCCACGATCACCGCCGTCCAATGTCGCACGGAGTATTTATAAACCGTCGGCCGCATCGCGCTGCGCCACGTCCAGACGGCGAGCACTACCAACCCGAGCGCTACGCCCAGGACCAGCCAGGCCCGGCTCGCATCACTGTCGCCAAACATCCGCGCCAATTGCGCGAAGCCGGATGGATCGATCACCGCGCCCACCGGTGTGAGCGAACCTTCGCGGTAAACGAGACGCTGCGCAGTGTCGGGCGCCAGCTTCCATTCCGCGAGCATCACCGGCGCACCGACGACCGGAGTCGTAATCGTCAAACGGCCCGGATTTTTCGCCCGCGAAGCGAGCTTCAAGTCGACCGTCAGCACGGAATTCGGATCGGCCCGCTGCGGCAATGGGATGAGATTGGCCTTGTCGTCCTTCACCGGCACCACCGCCGCGCCATTGACCGAAGCCGCCCACAGCTCTGTGCCTTCGGGCAGGGTCAGACGGAAATTTGCATGGCCGCGGCTCTTCACGAAGTAGTGCACGTTGGTGAGCACCTGTCCTTCCTTCGAGATGCGTGTGGAGATCGTTGCGCGATCGACCACCTGGCTGAGCGAGTCGCCCTGCGCAAGAGGGCTGAGCGCGAGCTTCAAGTTGAACGGCCGGGCGGTGTATCGATATGCGGCAAGGATCGGCGCATCGAAGAAGAGCCGATACTCCGGCGGCACTTCGCCTGTCTCCAGCGGCAGCAGGCTGGCGGAAACGTCCACCGGCTTTACCTGAAACTGATATGTGCTGACGACCAGCGTGTGTCCTTGCTCGGACTGCGCATCGAGCGGCCGCGCGCCTGTGAAGCCGAGCGTCTCGCCCTGCGCCTTGAACGGGCGCTCGTAGGTGGCGAGCAATGTGTAAGCCCCGGCGACCGGTGTATGCAGTTGCACGATGTATCCGCCATCGGTCTTCTCCCAATTTCGGATGTCTTTGCCCGTGAACTCGACGTTGAAATACTCGTCCGACAGTTCTACGCGCAACGCCGACACCGGCGCGCCGGAGATCGCGTAATTCAGCACGCTGCTGCCGTAGGCCACGCCTTCACCCACGGAGAAAAGATGCAACGCATCGACCTGGATTGACTGCGGCAGGCGCTCGATGCGCATGGCCGTTTGCCAGGCCGGATCGCTCAGGCGAAACGCCGCCTGAATGCCCGCGACCTTGCGCGGGAAAAGCGCGGTCGCCATTTCCGTTAGCGATTGAGTGCGCTCGGCGGTAAGGCGGAAACCGGCGTCAGCTGAGACCGCGATATTGCCGCGGACCGACTTCGCTTTCTGCACCTCGATGCGCGGCAGTTCCCAATTCGCCGCACCGAGCGCCTGGTTGCGCTCGAGGCGGAGCTGCACCACCTGCCGTCCGGAAACAGGCTGCGCATACACCACCCGCAACTCGGCGGCATCGTCGAGGTCGCGCAGGAAGTAATCACTCATTCCAGCTATGGTGAGCTTCGCGACCGCATAACCTTTCGGCACACGGAGCAGCAGTTCGCGCAGCGGAGCTTCGCGCACGTCGATCTCGATTTCCGCATCGATACTCTGCTCATTCTCACCGAGGTGATAGGCGAGCAACTCCGAGACAGCAACCTCCGGCAGGATTTGGTCGGCCTGGATGCGCAGGGCAAAATCGCCACCGGAAAAGCGGTAGGCAAACCGTTGCCCACCACCGGCGCGAAAGACCGCCTTCGTCTCGTCCGTTTCCGGAAACTGTTCGGGGGACACTTGAGAGAGTCCGCGTGCCTGCACGACCTCCAGCCGTACTGCGCCTTCATTCACGATGCGGAAATAACCGGCAAATCGGGTCGCGTCCTCGGGTCGCAGTTGCATCGCGTCGACCGTCTGCGGAAAGGCACCGATCGGCGTCTGGGTCTGGATGGTGAGCGTGAACTGGTTCTTCTGCGGTTGGTTGAATTGCACGACCAGTCGTCGCTCTCCCGCATTCGCCACCGGCTCTACACGCCACGCGAGCACCTGTTCACCTTGCACACGCGTGACCTCGCCCGCGCCACGCAGGAGCAGGGTCACATGATCGAGTTCGCCCTGCATGACCTTACAATCGAGCACCGCCGCCTGCTGCATAAGTCCTGGGGCCACGCTGATCTGCCCGAGCATTTGCGCGGCGTAGAAGAGCTTGCCCTCGGCCTCAGGCGCAGCGGTCTTCCAGGAAAGATTCACCGCGCCATCCGGCGGAAGGAAGCTCGCGAAATCGTTACCCTTGCGTTCCGGCCGCGCGGCTCCGGCGAAGCGGAATTGCGTATCGGCGGCGAGGCCTTGCAGGACAATGGGCTGCAGAACGCTGGGCGCCACATGGAAGTCTACCGAGTTCCAGCCCGCGCCCTGTCGCACGGCGGCGTTGAACTTGAACTGCAACGGAAAATCCCCCGCTTTGTCAAAGACGAGCGTGAAACGCCCACCGCTGGAGACGATGCGCCAGTCGGCGTGTTGCGGCAGTTCGGTGAGTGCAATGCTGGCGCCATCCGCGCCGATGAGATCGCCACTCGCGACACCGGCTTTGTCCCAATACACGGTGCCGTCACACTGGGTGTAAGAGAGACCGGTGACATTATCTCCGGGCTTGAGGCCGACCTTCTCGGCGTCGAACTCCAGACGGACCCACCTACCAGCCTCCGGCAGCGCGCCCATGTTCACTCTTTCCGTGGTCCCCGCCGCGCCGAAATCGATCGCGTCGTAGGCGCCCCACACGGCGCGATGCAGCCACTCGCCCGTGCAGTATTGCAGCATGATCGCCTTGGGCGGATTGGCCGGATCGAGGTAGACGTAGGCGAAGAGCCTCCCGTCCGGAGGAATCTCCAGCGGCGCGCCGCCGCTATCGTAATATGACTGGATCACACCGCTTCCGCTGCACTTGAGAGCGCGCTTACCGCTGAAGACGGGGCCTTCCGAGGAGTTGATCCACTTGCCGGTGTCGCTCTGGACTTGAGCACCGAGCGGAAATTCGTCGTCGAGCCACACGGCTTCCCCACCCTCCTGTCCTTCGTATTCTTGTCCAGAGAGAAGCGTGAGGGAGCCCCCTTTGGGATTCGCCACGTGCGCGGTGGCCGTAAGCACGAAGGCGGCGTTCTGCTCATGCAGCGTGCCGATGAGTTGGAAGTCGCGCAACACGATCTGGCGCGCCTCGGGATCGGCGACCGCAACCTTCAAGGGCAGCGCGTAAGCCGTGCCGTGAAACTGAAAGGCCAGCGGTACAGCGTCACCAGACTTGGCTTCGCCCACCGCATCTCCCGGCACGAGGAAACTCTTTCCGGTGTAAGGATCCTTCACCTCCGTGCCCGGCTGAAAGCCGCGCAGATCGATATATCCTCCTGCTTCCTGGTAGGGACTGAAATAGTATCCCGGCTTGCCGGGCACGGGTTTGGCGTGAGGAAGACTGGCGGCTTGAGGAGACGATTCGGCCCCTCCCATCGGGGGCAGATACTTCGCTTCGATAGGCAGTAGTCCGGTCGGATTCACCGCCTGAACGTCCAGTTCCGGAATGGTCTCCACTTTTACGAAACCATGAAAAAGCTCGGACTGCGGTGGGATGAGTATGAGAACGTCAGACAGGCCGTTGCCACCCTTGAATTCGCGTTCCGCAATGACGGTAACGCTGAGCTTGGTCAACGGCTGATCGCTTTTCTTTGGACGCAGCACGAGTTGCCGCGTGCCGTCGGCGCCACGCCGGACGCCCCAGTCTTGCAAGGTGTCCCCGGTCACTTGTTTGATTTCACCTTCGCCGGAAATGGTGAGCGGCAGTTCCTTGGGTGCGCCTTGAAGGATCTCGATGGCGACGGCGAACTGCGAGGTGACCTTGTCGCGTGTGACTTTAACGGATTGGTTGATCGCGGTCGAAAAGATCAGCTTCTCCCGATCACCGGGTTGGCCGTTGAGCGGTCCCTCGATCACGAGTCGCAATTTACCATCGTTGATGCCGCCATTAACTGAAGGGTTCTTGATTTCTGTATCCGCAGCGGAAGCGATGAGCCACGGCAGAGCGAGGAGGACGGCGAGAGGACGCAGTTTCATAAGCAGAAGGGTTCTGTGAAAAGCAGCAGCAGGGAGAGCTCAGCGATTGGAGACGCTCCGCACCTGGCGGATCATCCATTCCAGCTTCATGGGGCGCGGGTCTGCGCCGTAGATCGGCGGCACACCGCTGAGGATATTGAGCAGGCGTTCGCTGGTGACTTCCGCGGCGAAGGGATTGTTCGCGAGCATTTCGGAAAATGCGCTGGCCGCCCCTGCCAGTCGCAGCGCGGAGCTGGCCTGCTCCAGCGGCGGCACATCGCCGGTGAAAGGCACCGCCCACTCGTGCTCATGATAGTCCGAGGTGCCGGGATCGCGGAAGCGCACGCGCACCGTGGCGAGATCGCCCTCACCGCGTGGATCGACCTCCACGACATACAGCGCATTGCCCGATTCCGCCGCGCCGATCTGCGCCGCGTTCACGGTGTTGTCGCGGAATTGCTCCTTCGTGAGCTGATGCTTTGCGTAGCCCACCTGCCGGTAGGCTTTCACACGACGTGGATTGAACTCCACCTGCACCTTCACATCCGACGCCGCCACGCGCAGCGCACCCGCGAGCTGCATAGCAAAATTCTCCGCTGCTTCCTCGGGCGTGTTGATGAAACCGTAACGGCCATCCGCATTGCGCGTGAGCTGCTCGAGCAGGTCGTCGTTGAAGCCTTCCCAGCCGATGCCGAAGCAATCGAGCGCCACGCCTTTTTTTCGCTTTTCTTCCACTTTTTTCGTTAAAGCGTCGGGATCTATATCCCCGAGGTTGGCCGCGCCGTCAGTAAAGAGCACCACGCGATTGATGCTGCCGACTGTGTAATGCCGCAGCGCGGTGGCGTAACCCAGGTCGAGCGCGGCCTCCAGGTTCGTGCCGCCTTCCGGCGTGATCTCATTCACTCGCGCGATCGTGTCCGCCACCTTGTCGCCGGCCACGCCATCCGCCCACAGCCGCGGCGTGCGGGCAAAGGTCACGATGCTCAGCTTGTCCTGCGGCTGCAATTGCGTGGCAAGCACGCGCAACGCCTCGCGTACGATATTCACCCGATCGGCCCGCTCCATCGAGCCGGATTTATCGAGCAGCAGCACGATATTCAGCGGGCGTCCGGGTTGACGGCCTGCCGCCGCCGTCTTTACCGAGAAGCGCAGCAGGTCGCGATTTTGGGCGAAAGGATAGCGCGCGCGCTCCGTGGCGAAAGCCAGCGGCGCACCCGGCGCGGGCTCCGGATCGCGATAGTCGAAAGCATTGATGAATTCCTCGCTGCGCACCGTTGCCGCGTCCGGCATGCCATTCTGCTCCAGGCTGGCCGCAGCGAGCTTGAAAGAAACATCGCTGACATTCAGCGAGAAGGTGGAGAAAGGATTGGCCCGAGTCTCTACTTCCGGTTGCGGCACAGGCATGGCGGAGGGCGCCGTCTTTGTGGCTGCCTCCGCTTTCTCCGCAACGCTCGTCGAGACGATATTGTCGACGCGGTCGAGCTGATCCTGCGTGTTGCGCACGACAAGCCGGCTGCTCTTCGGAATATAGACCGCCGAGGCTGCGCCGTTGAACGACAGACCCTGTGCGGCGAGCCAGTTCTTCGCTACCTCACGATCCACGGTCCCGTTGGCGTCCGTAGCATTGGGAATCAAATCCGCCGGCACTTTCCATTCCTTCGTGATCATCGGATCCGTATTCTCCGTTTGTGGGACCACCGAAATCGCGTAAGGCTCGACCTTGTATTTCAGATTGGCCAGTCCGGTGACGTATTTGAGCGCCTCGCCGAGCGGAATATCCTTCAAGGAAACGGTGATCCGGGGCTCGGTAGGAGCGGTCCCATCGGGGGCCGCGGCCGGTGGAGTCTGCAACCCCGGAATCCCTGGGACGTCCTTGCCGCTGGCATCGCCGAGCTTGAGCACGATGTTCGTTCCTCTCTCTCCGGCCGGGGACTTGTCGTCGAATTCCACACTCTTCTTCTTCAGGAAATCGATCGCCTCCCGCACTGTCGCGTCGTGAAATTCGACCTTTGGGATGATGATGCGGTCGAGCTTGCTGCGGAGTGTGCTGGTCCGTCCGTTGGCTCCTCGATTATTGGGATCTGTCTCTGATCGGTATTCATCTTCGTTCTTAAACCCGTCTTTATCCGGGTCGGCGGAGCGGCGGACCGGCCGCGCCCAAGCCAACGCGGTCTTGGGGATGGCATCGGCCCGCGTTTCGTTGTAGGCGGTCACGCCATAATCGGTGGTCGCACGACCGATTTTTTCATCGAGCTTCCGCGCTGCCTGGCTCGCTGGGTCTGCGGCCAACGCTTGCTCAGCGCGCTTTTTCGCCAAACCCAACCGCCCGGTATCATAGAGCTGCTGACTTTCGGCCAGCAGCTGATTGGCCGTTTGGCCCCCCGGCGTGGCGGCCTTCGCCTTGGCCTTTGTCTCGATTGCTGTAGCGGCGGCAGGCTTGTTCTCCGCCAATTGATTTGCTTCCACTAGATCAGACATTTCCTTCAGGCGCTCCTTTACTGGCCGATTCGACGCCAATGCATCCTTCGGCGTACGCGTATTGCCGGTGATTTTCTCGCCGGCGCTTTGCTGTTTCAGCGCCACTGCGTTGCTCGCGGAAGACGCTTGTGCCATCTCCTTTTCGTCAGCCATGGGAGCACTCGAAGGCTTTTCCCGTCTGGTGAATTCAACACGGTCATTCGGCTGGCTCGTGCCCACGACGCCTCCCCCCAAGAATACATCTTTACCGACGTTCAGCGTGCGACCGTCGATCGCCGCAGTGGTCTCGCGCAAGGTCACAACCCCATTGCCGCTTTGCACCGTGACTCCACCGGTTCCCGAGAGCGCGCCGACGGCTGCGGACTGGTCGGCGATCGATCCCGTTCCCGCGTCGAAATCTCCATTGAGCGAAAGGGTTCCGCCACTGATCCTCGTGCCTCCCGAGTAAGTATTAGAGCCGCTCAAGATCAGGTTCCCCGAGCCGGACTTTGTAACGACAACGCCGGCACCGCCCGCAGTGGCAAATTCCATCTTGGACGCGTCCTCTCCAGCAGCCGCATTGTCCGCCAGGGTCTTCCCCAAGTAGATCGTGGAGCGATCCGGCACGGGCGCCGCCGCCCCGCCAGCGGCCGGACTGGCTGCATCACTTTCCGCCCATCCTTTATTCACAGACATCGCATGCCCGACAGGAGAAGCAGTTCCGCCCGTAGCCACCTGCCCGCGGATAGCCACTTTAGCTGGAGCCATGGTCGCAATCGAGGGCGCCGCCGGGGCGCTTGGCACTTTCGCCGCCGGCACATCTATTTGAAACGTCGGCGCGGCCATTTTGCTGGTCGTGATGGCAGCCAGGCTGGGGGACATGGTAGCCGGGTTGCCGGCCGGCGCCTGCAACGTAGGTTCCGCAGGCGCCGGCTGGTAGGCATACCCGCGCGGCTCCTCCGGGGGCATCGCCGTATGATTTGCCACATCCACGCTGAGCGTATCAGAGTAAGCGGCAAAGTCGGGCGCGTCCGTCGCCGCTTTGAACACCACACGGTCGCCGAGTCCAAACACCACCAACCCCACGACCGTCGCCGCGACCCCGAGGGGAATCACCCACGACCAATCCCGCTCCCGTTTTTCCTTCACCTCGGTCAGTCGGGGAAACCTGGCCAGCTTCACCGTCTGGGGCGGCTTGGGTCGTGCGGTCTTGAAATGAGCGAGCAATTGCGCCCGGCGTTCGCCGGAAAGTTGCACCGGCGTCTCAGACACCGGTGCCTCCGGCTCCTTGCTGGCTTCGCGCACCAGCTCCATTGCCTTGCGCAGACGCGTCTGCAGCACGGCCAGTACGGGATCCGCCGCCACCTGCGCTTCCAAGGCCGCCGCTTCCTCGGGCGGCAGTTCGCCCAGGAGCAGCGAGGTCAGCCGCATTTCCAATTCCTCGCGGGGCGTCGGCTTCTTTTGCGGATCATTCATCGCGCCACCTCCGTCTTTTCCAGCTCCAGCGCCATCGCCTTCAGCGCATGGTGCAACAAGTAACCCACATGCCCCACCGTGAGTCCGGTTCGCTCCGCGATTTCCTTGTAAGAGAGGTCCTCATTGAACCGCAGCCGGATCAAATCCCGGCTGCGCTCATCCAGGGTCTCGAGCACGAGCCGCACGAGGCCGATGCCCTCCCAGCGGGCGATCTGCTCATCGGGCAGCGGCTGCGAATCGGCGGCATCGGCGATCGGTCCGGAGGGCTCGTCCTCCCCATGGTCGCCCACCAGGACGATCTTGCTCGCCCGGCGCTGATGGTCGACGGCGAGATTATGGACCGTGCGGTAAAGCCACGGCTGTGGGGATAGGACAGTGTGAAATTGAGCGTGGAGCTTCATAAACGCCTCCTGCACGATGTCCTCCGACAATCCGACATCACCGAGCAATCGCCGCGCGTACAGGAGTAGCGGCGATTCCAGGGCGGCAAAGACCTCTTCGATCGTTTGCCACGCGGGCGTGGGCACAGGGCTTTCGTCCGATCGTGTTACAGCCATCGTGAGCAAGTCGGCGGGGGCATCGAGGATCTCTGGTTCTTGGCGAGTCGGGGACGACATCGTTCGTCCATATGACGAATGGTGCGAGCATTTGTTAGAAAAGCGCCCGAATGGCCCCTTATGCCCTTCCAAAAGGGTGACCTGACCGGAAGCAACTCTCCACGGGCAAGGCCTCCGACCGGGGCTGTTGCGAAAGAAGTAGATATGAACTCATCGCTGAGCCGCAGAAGCTTCATGAAATCCGGCGTCGCGGCCGGGATCGTCTTTCAGTTGGGAGCGCACCTCCCCGCTGTCGAAACGCGCGCTGGAATCCCCTATCATCGCTTGGGCCGCACGAAGGAACAGGTCTCGGCGATCGGCGTGGGTGGCTTTCACATCGGGGAAAAACCCACGGAAGATGAAGCCATCCGCATCGTCCGCACGGCTTTGGATAGCGGGATCAACTTCCTCGACAACTGCTGGGACTACAACGGCGGCGCCAGCGAAGTGCGGATGGGAAAGGCGTTGCGCGATGGCTACCGCGAAAAGGCGTTCCTCATGTCGAAGATCGATGGCCACACCAAGGAAGCCGCAGCGAAGCAGATCGATGAATCCCTGGCACGTCTCCAGACCGATCACGTGGATCTCATGCAATTCCACGAGGTCATCCGACCCGGCGACCCGGAAATCATCTTTGGACCGGGCGGCTCTTT
The DNA here is from genome assembly GCA_041287745.1 of Chthoniobacter sp. Lineage (GTDB taxonomy): Bacteria > Verrucomicrobiota > Verrucomicrobiia > Chthoniobacterales > Chthoniobacteraceae > Chthoniobacter. The sequence goes on from JBGGMZ010000437.1 coordinate 13,527, forward strand.
CGAGGCGATGATGGCCGCGCAGAAAGCGGGCAAGGTACGCTACGTCGGCTTCACCGGACACAAGAACCCCGACATCCACCTCCACATGCTCGAGGTGGCCAGGGCACACGACTTCCATTTCGACACCGTGCAGATGCCGCTCAATCTCATGGACGCGCACTACGCCAGCTTCGGCCAGAAAGTGCTGCCCGAGCTCGTGAAGCAGGAAATCGGCGTGCTCGGCATGAAGCCGATCGGCAGCGGCTGGATTCTGAAAAGCAATACCGTGAGCGCTGTGGAATGCCTGCACTACGCCATGAGCCTGCCAACCAGCGTGGTCATCACCGGCTGCGACTCGCTGAAGATTCTCGACCAGGCGCTGGAGGCTGCTCGCACTTTCCAACCGCTCACCCAAGCCCAACTCGAGGCACTCCTGGCCAAGACCGCGCCTGTCGCTACGGAGGGAAAATTCGAGGGTTATAAGACAACGAACACGTTCGACGGCACGATCAACAATCCCCAATGGCTCGGCTAATAACCGGAAAACCGCTACTGAAACTCAGTGCGATTCAGTAAGACATGAAATTCATCCGCCCCGCCCTTCTCCCCCCTGGCAAAAGCCTGCGGCCCATCCTGACAAGGTTCGCCCTCGGCATGGCCGTCGCCATGACTGCCGTGGCTTGTTCCGCCCCCGAACGCCATCACGAATCCGGCGTGCCACCCGCTTATTCCCAGTCGACTTACCAGCGGCCCGCAGGTGCCCTGAATACTCCTAACAACACCGGCAATCCCCCCGAGGATCTCGATCCGCACACGCCTCACTGGGGCGATGTCCGACGGAACTATTAAGCGCTACCGCCGGATCGCGTCCCATCGAGGTGCTCGGCACGCTGCAGACTTTTGGGGATTTCCGCGCAGACGCCTCGCAAAGCAACTCTGTGAGGAGTTAATCTCCTCGCGCCATGACCAAATCCGGCGCATCCCCCCGCCCAAGTCGCGCAGCGTTGCATCAATTCCTTGCACCGAAATCCGTCGCCATCATCGGTGCCTCGGAAGCGAAGCACAGCGTAGGGCGCGCCATTCTCGAAAACCTCCGGCTTTTCGGCGGCAAAGTTTTCGCCGTGAATCCAAAGCGAAAGTCGGTGCTCGGGCTGCCCGCACACGAGTCCATCGGTGCCGTGCCGGAGCCGGTCGATCTCGCCATTATCGTCACGCCGGCGGCCACGGTGCCCGCCATTCTCGAGGAATGCGCCGCTGCTGGCGTCAAGGGCGCGGTGATCATTTCGGCCGGCTTCAAGGAAGTGGGAGCAAGCGGCGCGGAGCTCGAGCGCCAGATCCTCGCAAAATGCGGCACCATGCGTGTGCTGGGGCCAAACTGCCTCGGAGTGATGCTGCCGCATCTCGCTCTCAACGCCACCTTCGCCGCCAGCATGGCGCGCAGCGGCAAGGTCGCTTTTCTCAGCCAGAGCGGCGCCTTGTGCACGGCCATTCTCGACTGGAGCCTGCGCGAGGGCGTCGGCTTCAGCGCGTTTGTCTCGCTGGGCTCCATGCTCGATATCGGCTGGGGCGATCTGGTCGATTACTTCGGCAACGACCCGCACACCAAGAGCATCGTCTGCTACATGGAATCCGTCGGGGATGCCCGGGCTTTTCTTTCCGCGGCCCGCGCAGTCGCCTACACCAAGCCAATCGTCGTCATCAAGGTCGGCCGAACGGACGCGGCAGCCAGGGCGGCCGCCTCACATACCGGCACCTTGACCGGCAGCGATGCGGTGCTCGACGCCGCCTTCCGGCGCGCGGGGGTAGTGCGCGTGGGTACGATCGGGGAGTTGTTCGGCATGGCCGAGGTACTCGCCAAGCAACCGCGTCCGCGCGGTCCGCGGCTGGCGATCGTCACCAATGCCGGCGGCCCTGGCGCACTGGCCACCGACATGCTGGTGACGGGCGGCGGACAGCTCGCCCCGCTCACAGCGGATACGCTCTCCGCGCTCGATCAAATGCTGCCTGCAGCATGGAGCCGCGGCAACCCCGTGGACCTGCTGGGCGCCGCGGATGCCGATATTTACGGGCACGCCGTGGAGATCGTGCTGAGCGATGAGAACGTGGATGGCGTGCTCGTCATTCTCACGCCGCAGGCCATGACGGATATCGAGGGCACTGCGGTCCGGCTTGCGGAGGTGGCCACGGGATCCGCCAAACCGGTGCTGGCGAGCTGGATGGGGGGGGCCTCGCTGGCCACCGCGCGCATGACATTGAACGCCGCCGCGATCCCCACCTACGATTACCCCGACGGGGCCGCGCGCGCCTTTGCGCTGATGTGGCAATACAGCGATCGGCTGCGACTGCTGTACGAACTTCCCGCTCTGCCGAA
>JBGGMZ010000438.1:0-5561 GCA_041287745.1 Chthoniobacter sp.
CCAGGAGGGGCCGACCGACGAACAACTCATGACCTTGGTCAAGGGCGGTGACGAATCCGCCGTGGCCATGCTCTACCATCGCCACACCGCGATCCTGCGCACGGTCATCTCTCGCGTCGTCCACAATGACGCCGACACCGACGACCTGCTCCAGGAGTGCTTCGTCGAGCTCTGGAAGCGCGCCGCCACTTACGACGAAGGCAAGGGCAAGCTGCTCGGCTGGCTCATCACTCTCGCCCGCCGCCGCTCGATCGATCGCGTCCGCCGCCGCCAGGCCTACTCCCGCGCCGAGGAACGCCTCATCGAGCACAGCAAGTGCACCAGCGAAGAATTCCACAACCACGTCGAACAAGATGCCAACGCCGCAGACTGCTCGGAGGCGCTGAAGAAGGCTCTCGCCGAATTGCCCGAGGCCCAGCGCGAAGCTCTCCAGATGGCCTACTACCAAGGCCTCAGCCAGCGCGAGATCGCGGCCAAGACCGGCATCCCGCTCGGCACGATCAAGACCCGCCTCGAGCTCGCCATTCGCAAGGTGCGCGCCACCCTCCTGGCCATCGGCGGTGCCGAAGAGTGGTCCATGGCTGGCTGCTAAGTTTCTGCTGCAATTGTAGCCGGGGTCAGGGAGCCCGGCAGCGGCCTCGATGAGGCCGGCTACAGCGCGCAGAGGGCGCGCGAATCTTGGGAGGTATACCCGAGATGGGAGAACGGAGCGTGTCATGGTCTAATTTCCGTGACCATGACGGGTTGAATCGGACACCCTACCGATTCCTATGAAACGTCTCCTCCCCACCCTGCTCCTCTCTCTTTCGGCCACGCTTGCTTTTGCCGAGACACCTTCCGGTTCCTACACACGGACCATCTTTTCCGACGACTTTTCCGGCACCGGCTTTGGCCCGCGCTGGGGACATTATAAGAGCGGCAGCGTGATCAAGGATGGCGTCCTCGTCGGCATCACGCCGGAAGGCTCCGATCACCCCGCGGTGGATAGCATCAAGTTTGACCCCGAGCGCGATCTCGAGGTTTCTGTGAAGTTCCGTTTCGTCAGCGACAAGGCGAAGAGCTTCAACCTGTGGTTCGACGACAAGGATTACAAGGAGTCGCATGCCGGCCACATCTGCAACGTGAGCGTGAGCCCCACCAACGTAGCCGTGGGCGACGCGAAGACGGGCAATTTTCGCAACGACATCTACGAGAGGAAAAAGGCCGTGCCGCCGACGATCACGGACGAGGACAAGAAGATGCTCGCGACGAAGAACAAGAGCTTCCCGGTGAAAGTCTCGCTGCAGGAATGGCACACGCTCGTGGCGCAGACCAAGGGTGACGAAGTCACGGTGAGCATCGACGGCAAGGTCGTCGGCTCGTTTAAGTCCGAAGGCGTGGCGCACGATCACAAGACGCTGGTCAGCCTCACGACCAACCAGGTGGACGTGAATTACGACGACTTCAGCCTCAAAGGCACGGCGAAGTAAGCCGGGATAAACATTCAACATCGAACACCCAACACCCCACATCCAATGACACGCCACGCGTCACTCATTCTATCCTCCCTCGTGCTCGTCGCCTCGGCGCGCGCAGAACTCAAGCTCCCCGCCATCATCGGCGATCACATGGTGCTGCAGCAAAAGCAGTCCAATCCCATCTGGGGTTGGGACAAGCCCGGCACGAAAGTGACCGTGACCTTTGCCGGCCAGACGAAGTCCGCCGAGGCGGGCACGGATGGCAAGTGGACCGTAAAGCTCGACCCGGCCCCCGCGAACGCACAGCCGCAGGTTCTGGCCATCGCCGGCACGGACAAGAAAGACATCCAGGACGTGCTGGTCGGTGAAGTGTGGATGTGCTCCGGCCAGTCGAACATGGGCTTTACGCTCGGGCGCGATTGGAATGGCGACATCGAAGCGGCCGCCTCGAAGGACGACACGCTGCGCCTCATCAAGGTGCCGCAAGTCGGCACTCAGGAGCTGAAGAACGACTTCACCGGCGCGTGGAAGTATTCCGATGCGTCTTCATCGTCCAGCTTCAGCGCAGTCGGCTTCATGTTCGGCCGCTATCTGCACAAGATCCTCGGTATTCCCGTGGGCTTGATCGACAACTCTTGGGGCGGCTCGGCTGCCGAGGCGTGGATTCGCCGCGAGACCATCGAGAAGGATCCGCGCTTCGCCCTGTTGATGGACAACACCCACAAGCACGAAGCCGACGTGTCCACGGAAAAGGCCAAGTCCGATTTCGCCGCTGCCACGGAGAAGTGGAAGCAGGACGTGGAGAAAGCCAAGGCCGCCGGCAAAACGCCGCCGCGTGCCCCGCAGTCACCGGAAGGCTGGCTCACCGGCAATGCCCGTCCCGGCAATATCTTTGCCGGCGTGGTCAATCCGACGCTCGGCTACGGCATCAAGGGCGTGGTGTGGTATCAGGGCGAGACCAATGCGGGCCGCGCCTATGAATACGCGCAGCTCTTCCCCTTCATGATCGAGCAGTGGCGCAAGGAATGGAAGCAGGGCGACTTCTCCTTCTACTGGGTGCAGCTTGCGGATTACATGGCCGAGAAGCCGGAACCCGGTGACAGCACGTGGGCCGAGCTGCGCGAGTCGCAGACCAAGACCATGAAGCTGCCGAACACCGGCCAGGCCGTGATCATCGATCTCGGCGAAGGCCGCGACATTCACCCGCGCAACAAGCACGACGTCGCCGCGCGTCTCGTGCGCTGGGCGCTGGTCAAGGATTACGGTCAAAACTTCGCGTATCGCAGCCCCGAGTACAAGAGCGTGGAGATCAAGGACAACAAAGCCATCCTGACCTTCGATACCTTTGGCACCGACCTCTACACCTTCGACGTGGATGAAGCCCGCGGCTTCGCCGTCTGTGGCGAAGACAAGGTGTGGCACTGGGCGAAGGGCAAATTGACCGGCAAGAACACCATCGAAGTCGCGTGCGACCAAGTAGCGAAGCCCGTCGCCGTGCGCTACGCCTGGTCGGACAACCCGGTGTGCAACGTCTACGGCGCCGACGGCCTGTCGCTCACGCCGTTCCGCACGGATGACTTCCCGATGGTCACCAAGCCGCAGCCCGCTCCGGCTCCCGCCGCGACCACTACGAAGAAGTAGGTCGCCTCATCGCGAGCACCGGGAGAGATTCCGGTGAATCACTATCGCCCGCGAGTTACGCGAGAGATGCGAATCGGTTCGATCCCCTTCGTGTCAGTAGCGTGATTCGCGGGCTTTCTTTTTTGCCGGCCTCTCAAGGCCGCGGAACCGAGTGGTCACAGATCCAGAGCGGTTTAAATTAACCTGTGGTCGCTCGCAGGTCACTGTAGCCGCCCCGCTCTGTCGGGGCGTGGGCACGAGTCACGCCCTGATTGTCAGAGTATTCGCTGTCCGCCGTCCTCCACACGGCGGCAGAGCGCCGTGGCTACAGCGCCTTGGTTGCAACTACAGTTTTATTTAAACCGCTCCAGCGCAACGCAGCTCAGACCCGGCGACTGGCAAGATAGCGCTGCAGTGCGCGGCCCAGTATCGCCACCGTATAGGCCGCCATGGCTGTGAGCGCGAAGAGCAGATAGCCGCCGAGCGTCGCACGGTAGCGGTAAATATCGAGCGCATGCACCACGCAGATGCCAAAGGCATTGCCCAGCGGCGCGAGGAAAAGGAAGACGGCCCCCCACCCGCCTACGCACAGGTCGCGCAACGGAAGCCAACGGGAAGCCGCCAGTAACGCGAGCGCGAAAATGATCTCCAGCGTGAGCGCCCATTTCGCGTAGACATCCCGGATCTCGCGCAGCTGCGGCGTCGGCTTGAGCGAACCGGCCGTGCGCCCAAGATCGGTGATGTCCCGATGATACTGAAGATACATCTCCCGCCAATCGGGTCTCAGGCCGCCCGCCCATTCCACCTTCATAAACTCGCTGCCCTCCCGGTAGTATTTGCCGATGTTGAGATTGTCGCGGGCGAAGCCCTTGGGATCGGGGAAGACGAAGTAAGCGAATTGGGACGTGACCTTCTGCGTGTAGGCCCCGGGATAGTGCAGGACCGCACCCGCATAACTTGCAAAACAGAAGTCGCGGAACTTATCCAGATCGTCGCCCGCGTATTCATAAATGGCCTGGGTGAAAATCTGGCTGTGCATCAGATAGTCAGGATCGATGCCCAACTTTTCGTAAGCATTCTGATGCTTCGCCGCGATGCGAATCTCACTCTCCATGACCTTGAGGAGCGCTTGCAGCTTCGCCCTCCCGGGATCCGTGTCCGGCATTTTCGCGAGGCGTTCGGTGAAGAGGCGCTCAATCAATTGGGAGTGCACGCAAAAGAGTGCGTCCGGCAACAAAGTGCGCGACGCACTATCCCGCACGACCAGCAATTTCCCCGGGAGCCAGACGAACCCGACTGCTGCAACCAGCCCCAGAACCGGAGTCAGAATCCGCATGCGCAATGACAAAGACCGTCCAAACATCCCGGCGAAAACCGGCAACGACGTGGTGCCAAAAGCGAAAAACCAACTCGGCTTGAGCACCAGGCAGACATACGCGAGAAGGATGGAAGCAGCGCCGGCGACCAGCGCTGGCAAAGGACTCGGTGTCTGCCAGCGATAGCGGCAGTAGAGCATCACGCAGCCCAACTGCGCATAGACGAAAAAGGGCAGCACCGCCTCGGGACGGAGGGAAGACTCGTAGAGGACATTCTGCTGATTTGCGAGCTGGACGTAGATCGGCAGCAGTCCGGCAAGCGAAACGAAAAAACGCCCCCATCGCCCTACCGGCAGCACCGCCACCCAGCACCGCCACGTAGCCGCCATGAGAAACGCGGAGCCCAATCCAAACCCTCGCTGCCAGCTCAGAATTCCGGCAAAGGATCCTGTGGTCTTTAAGAAAAGCGCCACCATCGCGGGGTAGAGCCAGTCGCGCCCATCCATCTGCCGAAACCCCTGGCCGCTCAACCAGGTCAGCGAGGGAGACAGGTAACTCCACGAATCTCCATCCGCGAGCGGCAGCGATGGCCAGCCGGCGCGTGCCTTCCAGGCACAGCCGAGCACCACGAGGAATATCAACAGCTCGACGAAATAGAGAGCGACGGTCGGGATGCGATTTCCGATGCGAGCTGCCCCGGAAATCGCGTGGTTACTTTCGGTCATGGAATGCACATGGCGGCAGGCGCGCTTCAAGTAGCATACGCGCGATGCCGTTGCGAGGATGTCATCGCAACTTCTTACATATCACGAGCACAACCGGTGCTCGCGCGAGGTGTCTCCGGATTGTCTTATTTACCGCCCGGGCCGTAGCCCGCCTTTGGCGTGCCGTCGTCGTTCAGCTTGTCGCAGGCCCAGAGCAGGCCACGCGCGACGAGATCGAGATACACATCGCTCTGCATCGTGGCGTTGCTGTGGCCGAGCGTGGTGCCGAAGACCTTCGCCTTGCCGTAGGTATTCACCCAGATGCAGGCGTGATCCTTCTGCGTTTCCTGGCCGTAGGCCTGTGCGAGCGGGACGAAGTTCGGCCACAGCTTCTCGTTCTTGTAGAGCTCGTCCATCGGGTCGTGCCATTCGGTCGGGAATCCTTTCATCACCGGATGCTCGGG
>JBGGMZ010000439.1:0-3481 GCA_041287745.1 Chthoniobacter sp.
GATGAGGACCTCGTACTTGCGATACCATTCACCGTCCGGGTTCGTATGGTAGGCGAGAGCTCCCAATAAGTCCTCGAGGAACGGGTGAACGGGGCTGCGCAGATCGAGGTCGAGTGCGACCTCGCCGGTTCTGATGCCTTCCCCATTGGCGAAAGGCGCGCGTTCTGCGACCAGTTCCACCTCGAGCCCGTCGAGTTGATCAGGATCTTTCCGCCAAGACTCCAAGGCCCCCGCGTCTCCGAGCCGGTCGGGGAAAGCGACGAACGCCAGGCTCAGCAGAGCGTGGCGAAGTTTCGCCGCACGAAGCTCGCCTATTTGTGTGAGCACGAGAGTGAGCCAAGTGGAGCCATCACCCAGCACGACGTCGTGCGCGGTGAATTCGTCCGCGCCAAAGTAGGGCTGGGTGGGGATCAGCGTTGGGGTGGGAATGGTCCAGCCAAAGCGGAACAATTCGGAGGCGCGCGAACCTGGACGAGCCCGCACCCTGACTCGCAGCCGGTTCGGCAGGCCCTTGAGCAAGAGGTCTGCCAGCGCATCCTCCGGGACTTCCGGGAAGACTCTCAACCGCGGATGGCGGGCCGCGAATTGCACGATCGACTCCCGCGCCGTGTACCAAGGGCCGGTGCGGCCGTTTTCGTTGGGGCGCCCCGTTTCGCCGGGGAGGACAGTGGCGAGATTCGCCGCCAGTTGCATCCGGTGGGCCGCGCTCGGGTAGAAGGCGTGCCAGTTGTTGAATTCCTTATTCGAATCCGGCGTGAGATGCGCTTCGTCCCTGGTGAGTTGCTCCACCCGGCCCACCGGGCGGGCTTTTTTCCACGATTCAAGATTTTTCGGAAGCACCGTCGCATTCTGGCCCAACGGCGTGACGTGGCGCGCGAGGTCCAATTCAAAAATTCCGTAGTCGGCGATGAGCCGAGCGTCTCCGGGCAGTAAGTGGCCCACTTCATCGTGGGCCGCGGCCGGGAAGGCAGCGAAACGGATCGTGGTGAGCGTCCGGCGATCGACATCCCGGATGAGGCCGACGACGTTCGCTCCGGTGAGTAAGGCGTTCAGCGTCGCGTCCTCCTGTGGGGCGCGGGAGCGCAGGAGGCCGCAGGTGACCTGCACTTCACCCATGCCCAGCGGATAGAAGGGCAGCGGTTCCGGCCATTCGTAGGCCTCCGGTTTGATGGTGGCCGTTCGCGGCAGATCACCGGCGCGCGGCCGCCGCGGGATGACTTGGACACGCTGTTCGACCGACACGGGCACGCGCTCCGAAAAGAGAATTTCGTCTTCCGAACCTCCGACGATGCGCACGATGGTCTGCAGCGCGAAGCGCGAAGCCGTGGGCTCCTCCGGATCCCGCGTATGGATAAACTCGCGCAAGGTACGATCCGCCCCCTCCTGACCCGAGACTGCGGTTGTGCGGCCAGGCGGCAGGCTTCGGGTGTTGGTGATATCGAGCCAGATTCCGAATTTACGGCGCGTTTCCTCATCCGGCTCGATTTCTGCCAGATTGGCAATTTGGTCCGGGTCCGGATCGTCCGGGCGGAGGATGGGATAGATGCGCTCACCGGCACGCTCGGCCGTGGCCAGCGTCCGGGGACTTCGCAGCCGCGAGGTCGCGCCATCCGACCCATAATGGCCGGCGGGTTCTACTTCTTCCCATTGGCCGATCAGCCGATACTCGCGCCGCAATTGGTAATTCTTGCCCTGGACCTGCACGGTGCGAATCGCCTCTCCATTCCAAGCGGGGTCGTCGATGGCCAGCCAGACTACGACATCCGCAGTGCCGGGATGCGGTGAGGAGGTGGGCAACTCGTCCTCCGGGATGCGGTGGCAGATGCGCAACTCGGCCAGGGCCGGGCGGATGACAGTCTGCGGGCGGTGGAGATCGACGCGAAAGCTGCCGGCAGTCACGTAGTTGCCCGCCGTATCGAGCGCCTCCACTTCGTAGGTCAGCGTGAGGGCCTCCGTCTCCGGCAAGACACGCAGCCAGGCAATGGCGGCCTCCAGACTGGCTTCATGCCCGGCGCGTGGGAGCACAGCTTCGCGGTAGCCGGGTGGCAGCGCCATTCTGCCCTCGAAGTTATCGAGAAACTGCCAATCCGAGGCCGTGACTTCAACCTCCCCCCCACTCTGCCGGCCCAGCGTGGCCGCGGTCTTGGTCTCGACCCAGGCGGGCTGGAATTCATGGGTCTCGACCGTGCGGGTGATGCGATAGTGCTGGAGATATTGCTCCGGATTCGACTCCGCCGAGCCGCGCGCCGCCGGGAGATCCAATTGCCAATTGAGCTTCACCCCTTCGATCCCGGCCGTGGGTTCTCCTGCCGGCCAGAGGATGGGGGCGCTGCGGTCGAACCAGGTGTCCCGCGGGTTGAGTATTGTCACCCGGCCCGGAGTCGGCGCATCTGCCTTCAGCACCCGGCAATTTTCCAGCTTCATTAATTCGCTCACCGGGCCGTAGAAAACGAGGCCGAGATCCGTGACGTGGGCCGGCCGCGGATTTGCATTGGCGTCGGCGCGGGCGCCGGTCTCCGTAAAGGCCACGTACTGGCTCAGGAACAGCGCCATGGCAGTAGAGCGCGCCTGGTGCGCATTTTCATCGAAGGGCAATAGCGCGGCCTCGGCTATCCGCTCCCGCTGCTGGTCGAGTCGGCGCGCATTGCGCACTTCCGCAGATGCCGCCGTGAGCGGGACCGGGGCGCCATGGCGGCGACAATCAGGTTCCCGCCAGTCAGAGGCCACCCGGTCATATTGGTCCGTCTGGCCGATCTGCTGCCACGTCAGGTCGGCGATGAAGCACTCGTCAAACAAATCCTGCAGTGTAAAGGTGCCCGCCGGTTGGTCTTCCCCGGGGAGGTTCGCATCCCACTGTACTGCGGCGGCGTACACGTTGCCAGCCATGGGCTGGAAGGTCTGAGTCGGCGCATCGAAATACCACGCAGCGATGCCGGCAGTCCCGGCGAGCGTGTGGGCCGCCGCAGTGGCGCGATTCGCGGGCGAAGAGTAAAAGCCGCTGAGGTTGGGGTCCCCTTCCGTTGGCACCAAGAGCGCAAAGGCGTAGTCCTCGCCAAAGTCCGTCGCCGGATTTAGGGAGGGCGGCGCCGTGCGGGCTCGGCGCAGGGTGACCCAGAAATCCGTCTGGGCGATCGTCCGGCCAACGCCGGGACCCGGGATGCTATCCGGCGGCACCGGATCGCCTGGGAGCTGCACCGGCGGAGCGGGCGGGGGGGTATCGATCTGTTGCTGGACTTTGGCGTGGGTATTGAGCGACTCGTCGCCGGACTGCTGGGCAAAGACGGGGCCGGGAGCGGGTTGGTCGGCCGTCAGCGACATTTGGAGGAAGCGCGCGACACGGCTGCGGGCCTCCTGCAGCGTTTCATCGCGGAAGCTGAAGCCAATCCCGACGGAAAGGGTACGGCCAAAGGCTTGGACACCAACGCTGGCCTGTACGCGCGCGCCGAGAGTTTTGGGCGAGATGACGAGCTCAACGGCGGCA
>JBGGMZ010000440.1:0-17774 GCA_041287745.1 Chthoniobacter sp.
TGGAAGCCGACGCTCACCGCCGACCTGAAGTACAAGATCAGCAAGCGCACGCTGATCCGTGCCTTGGAGCACAGCCGCATCGTGGCGGCCAAGGGCGCGCCGGGTTTCGTGGTCCTCTTCCACGGCAATACGCTCCATGCCTCCGCGGGCAACCTCTCCCCCGTTGATCGCCTGAGCATCTTCATCTCTTACAACACCGTGGCCAACGCTCTCCAGCCTATTGCCAATCCGCGCCCGACCTTCATCTCCGAGCGCGACTTCACCCCCATCTCGACGTTGCCGGACGATGCCCTGCTTGCGCAGCGCAGTGGCCACGCTTCGCCGCAAAGCGAACAACTCGCACCACTGGCCGGCTGACGTTTTGCCGCCTACGTCGCCCATGACATCCACGACGAGTGCACGTGCCGATGGCCCTCTCTCGCTCGCGCAGCAGCGAATTTGGTTTCTCGAGCGCTTTGAAAGCGACTCCCAGGCGCACCAGAGCTCCTGGCAGCTTCAACTCGGACCGATCGATGTCGACCGCTTTCGCAAGGCGCTCGATGCCGTCGTCGCCCGGCACGAGATCCTGCGCACTATTTTCCCCGAGGTAGACGGCCAGCCCGTCGCGCGCATCCTGCCGCCCAGGTCTGTGGAATGCCCGATCATCGGCGCGGGCTCTCAACAATCGGAGCCCCGTCCGCATTTCGTGCTGAGCACCGGTCCCCTTTTCATGGCGCGACTGCTCGCCTCGGGCGAGAAAGATTACACCCTCCTCTGGGACGCGCATCACCTGATCTTTGATCGCGAATCCGCCTTGGTGCTGGTTCTCGATCTCGACCGTGCCTACCGAGGGGAGCTGCCGGAGGAAGAGCTACGCTTTACGGATTTCGTCGAGTACCAGCAGGAATTTCTGCAAAGCGAGGATACCGCCTCGCGTCTCGCCTTTTGGAAGGAACGCCTGACGGCTCCGTTGCCCACATTGCAGTTGCCCCTCGAACGTCCACGTCCTGCGGTACAGACCTTCGCTTTCGATACACGGACGCATGAGATTCATCATGCTGTGGAGCCAGTGGAGGCCTTCGCCCGCACGCAGGGTGTCGGGCCCAGCGCGGTACTGCTCGCTGCATACCTCATCCTGCTGCATCGCCATACGCACCAGACGGACCTCACGGTCGGTCTGCCGAACGCGAACCGCCACAACAGCGACGAAATGTGCCTCATCGGCCCCATCGATATCGCGGAAGTCTTTCGCGCCGACCTCAGCGGCGAGACCACGGTGGGCCAGTTGCTCGAGCGTGTGACGACTGGTCTCCAAGCCGTGCAGGAGCATGGCGGCCTGCCCTTCGAGCGCATCCTCGAGACCGTCCAACCCGAGCGAAATCTCAGCTATCACCCGCTCATCCAGACAACGTTCGAGATCTATCAGCGTTCGGACTGGTGGATCGATTTCGAGGACACGCGCAACTACCTCTTCACACCGCGCCTCAGCAGCGCGGCGCAGGATTTGTCGTTGCTCATCCAGGTCGAGCCCGCCTGCTTCACCTGCACCATCCAGTTCAACAGCGATCTCTTCGCGCCCGAGGCGATCGAGCGAATGCTCGGCCATTACGAGCAGCTCCTCGCTGGCATCATTTCCGATCCCAATTCGTCCATCGCCACGCTGCCGATGCTGACGGTCGCGGAAAGCCGGCAACTGCTCATCACGCGCAACGCAACGGACTGCAAGCACGGCACCGAGACCTTTCTGCACGAGCGCTTCGAGCAGTGGAGCGGGGCCATGCTCGACGAAGCCGCGGCGATTTTCGGCGATGAAGTGCTGACCTACGGGGAGCTGAACGCCCGCGCCAATCAACTCGCACACCACCTTCGCGAAAATGGCGCGGGTGCGGAAACGCGCGTGGGCATCAGCATGCATCGTTCGTTCGAGATGCTCGTCGGGATTCTCGGTGTGCTCAAGGCCGGGGCCGGTTACGTGCCGCTCGATCCCGCGGTTCCCGCGGAGCGGCTGCATTACATGATCGAGGATGCGCAACTGGCGCTCATTCTCACCCAGCAGCGCTTTATCGAGACGCTCGCACCGCACGGCGTCGCCTTGCTCGCCATCGATACCGATTGGGCGCAGATTGCCACCCAGCCGACGGAGAATTTCGAATTACACGAGTTCGAGGATTCGCTCGTCTACATCACCTACACCTCGGGCTCCACAGGCAAGCCCAAGGGCATCCTCATGACGCAGCGTCCGCTGCTGAATCTGCTCGGGTGGATGGTGCGCACGACGCAACTCCCCGCCCGCGCCCGCACCCTGCAGTTTGCCTCTTTGTCCTTCGACGTTTCGTTCCAGGATATTTTCTCCACCTGGCTCAGTGGCGGCACCGTGGTGCTCATCAGCGAAGCGCAGCGTCAGGACCTGGCCGGACTTCCCGGGCTGCTCGACCGCTACGACGTGCATCGCATTTTCCTGCCCGCAGTCGCCCTGCAGCAACTCGCGGAGGGCTTCTGCAACGGCAACTTCGCCTGCAAGAATCTGCGCAAGGTCATTTCCGGCTCGGAGCAGCTCATCGTCACCGAGGTGGTTCGCGAGATGTTTACCCGCCTGCCGGCGTGCCGCCTGCACAATGAGTACGGCCCATCCGAGGCGCACGTCGTGACCGAGTTGCAAATGCCTGATGATCCAGCCAGCTGGGTAGTGCGCCCCGCCGTCGGCAAGGCGATCGACAATACGCAGATGTATATTCTCGATCGCGCCGGCCAACCGGTGCCGATCGGCGTGATCGGTGAGCTGCACATCGGCGGCGCCTGCCTGGCGCGCGGCTACCTTGGACGCGAGGAACTCACGGCGGAAAAGTTCATCCCCAATCCTTTCAGTCAACGATACAGCGGGCGCATGTATCGCACGGGCGACCAGGCGCGCTGGTTGCAGAGTGGCGATATTGAATTCGTCGGCCGCGTGGATCACCAGATCAAGATTCGCGGCTATCGCGTGGAGCCGAGCGACGTGGAAACTGCCCTCGAAAAACACGAGCAGGTGCGTGAGGCATTCGTCATGGCCCGCGAATTTGGTCCCGGCGACAAGCGGCTCGTCGCGTATCTCGGCACCGATCCCGCCCATGCGCCGGGCGTGAGCGAGCTGCGCGCATTCCTCGCCACCAAGCTGCCGGAATACATGATTCCGAGTGCTTTCGTGCTGCTCGAGAAGCTGCCGCTGAATGCCAATGGCAAGGTCGACCGCAAAGAGCTCCCCGCGCCGGACAGCGCGCGTCCCGAGCTGGCCACCGCTTTCATCGCACCGCAGGGCGAGCTGGAGCAATTCCTCGCCACGCAATGGTGCGACCTGCTCCGCCTCAATGGCGTGGGCTCGCGCGACAACTTTTTCGACCTCGGCGGCAACTCGGTGATGGTCGTTCAAATTCATCATCGCCTGAAACAGCATCTTCAGCGAGACATTCCCCTCATCGCCCTTTTTCAATATCCCACGATCGACACGCTGGCCCAATTCCTCGGTGCGCAGGACTCGCGCCCGGCGGCCCGGCAGCAAAGTGTTCTTGATCGCGCCGCCCGGCAGCGCGCCGCCCTCGCGCAACGCCGCGCCCCTGCCACTCACAGATGAGCGACGCTGACGCTACCCCCAACCTCGAAGGAATTGCCCTGGTCGGCCTGGCTGGCCGTTTTCCGGGCGCCCGTAACGCACGGGAATTGTGGAAGAACCTGGCTGATGGCATTGAGTCCGTCGCCCATTTCTCGGACGAAGAGCTGCGCGATGCCGGCATTCCCGAGGACCTGACGCGCAACGCAGACTACGTGCGCGCCCGAGCCACGCTGGACAATGCGGACAAATTCGATGCTGCTTTCTTCGGCTTCACCCCGCGTGATGCGGAGCTCACCGATCCGCAACAGCGTGTCTTCCTCGAGTGCGCGTGGCATGCGCTGGAAGATGCGGCGATCGACCCGTCTCGTTACAAGGGCGCCATCGGCGTCTTTGCCGGTTCCAGTCTCAATACCTACTTGCTCGACAACATTGCCTCGCATCGCGAGCAGCTTTCCAATTTCGTCGCCCAATTCCAGGCGGACGGATACCCCCTGCTCATCGGCAGCGACAAGGATTACCTCGCCACGCGAGCCAGCTATAAGCTCGACCTGCGCGGACCGAGCGTGACCGTGCAGACGGCATGCAGCACGTCGCTCGTCGCCGTGGTGCAAGCGGTGAATGCGCTGCTCAGCTACCAGTGCGATGCTGCGCTGGCCGGTGGCGTCTCGATTACGTTTCCACAGGCGCGCGGGCATCTCTTTCAGGACGGTTCGATCTTGAGCAAGGACGGCCATTGCCGCGCTTTCGATGCAGACGCGACGGGCACGGTATTCGGCCACGGCTGCGGTGTGGTGGTTTTGAAACGGCTCGCCGATGCCATTGCGGATCACGATCACATCTATGCCGTGATCAAGGGGGCCGCGTTGAACAACGATGGCGCCGGCAAGGTGAGCTACATGGCGCCGAGTGTGGATGGACAGGCCGAGGTCATCTCGCTGGCCCATGCGTTGGCCAACGTCACCGCCGACACGATTGACTACGTCGAGGCCCACGGTACGGCGACTCCGCTTGGCGACCCGATCGAGTTCGCCGCGCTCACCCAGGCGTTCCGGGCGACGACGGACAAGCGCAGTTTCTGCCGTCTCGGCACGGTGAAGAGCAACTTTGGCCATCTTGAAGCCGCCGCCGGCGTGACCGGTCTCATCAAGACCGCCCTCGCGCTGGAACACGCTCAAATCCCGGCGAGCTTGCATTTCGAAAAGCCGAATCCGCAGATCGATTTCGCAAACAGCCCGTTCGAGGTCGTCACGAAGCTCACACCGTGGGAACGCCGGGATCACCCGCGCCGCGCGGGGGTGAGTTCCTTCGGCGTCGGCGGGACGAATGCGCACGTCGTCGTCGAGGAAGCGCCGGCTTTGCCTTCGGAAAGCGCGCCCGATTCTCCACAGCTCATCGTGCTCTCCGCCAAGACGCGCTACGCGCTGGAGGAAGCGACCACACAGCTCGGGCAGTATTTAAAGGCGCATCCGCAACTCCCGCTCGCCGATGTCGCCTACACATTGCAGATGGGCCGCCGCGGCTTCGAGCATCGGCGCATGCTCATCGCCCGCAACACGGCGGAAGCGGCCAAGCTCCTCCTCCGCCGCGATAGCCACGGCGTCTTCACCAGCCCGCTGCCCGGCAAGCCGGTCAACGCCACGCCGGTCGAAGTCTCCACGAGCAAGCTTGCCTCGCTGGGTTGGAAATGGGTCCACGGTGAGTCTGTCGACCTCGACTTGCTGCACGAAGGCAGCCAGCCGCACCGCGTTTCACTGCCTGGTTATGCGTTCGAGCGAAAGCGTTTCTGGATCGAGCCGCAACGCACGCCGGTCGAGGCTCCGGCCCCTGCGGTGGCCACCACGGAACCCACGCCAGTTGCGACTCCGGTCGCAGCGCCTACCGCGCTCACACCGCTGGACGACTTGAAGGCTTTTCTCAAGGACCAATCCGGCATCGAACTCGCCGCGGCTACGCCCAGCACAAGCCTGCTCGAGCTCGGATTCGACTCGCTCTTCCTCACTCAGATCGCCATCGCTCTGCAGCGCCGTTATGGCGTGCGCATCACCTTGCGCCAGTTGCTCGGTGAACTTGCCGATCTCGGTCCGCTTTCCGCCTTTCTCGAGGCCAATGGCAAGACACAACCCGGCACTGAAAAGGCCGCCTCGGCCAACGCGCTCACCTCGGGCATGCCGAGTGCGCCCGCCCAGCACGGCCCCTTCCGTCCGCTGCAAAAGGACCTCGGTGGCACGCTGAACGAAGCGCAGGAAACCTGGCTCCAGGATTTCATTCGCCGCTACATCGCGCGCACGCCTTCTTCCAAAAAGCACACCCAGGAGCATCGTTCGCACTTTGCCGATCCGCGCGCTGTCGCCGGCTTCAAGCAGGTGTGGAAGGAGATGGTCTACCCAATCGTGGTCGACCGGTCGCAAGGCGCACACCTCCGGGACATCGACGGCAACGATTACGTCGACACCACGCAAGGGTTCGGTCTCGCGCTCTTCGGTCACCAGCCTGCCTTTGCCATGCAGGCCATCGCCGAGCAGATGAAGCACGGCATGGAAATCGGCCCCAGCCATCCGCTGGCCGGCGAGGTCGCCGCCTTGCTCTGCGAAATGACCGGGCACGAGCGTGCTACTTTCTGCAACACCGGCTCCGAAGCCGTGCTCGGCGCCATCCGTATCGCGCGCACCGTCACCGGCAAGAACAAGATCGCCCTCTTCGCCGGTGCGTATCATGGCATCAATGACGAGGCGCTCGTCCGCCCCCTCGTCGTCAATGGCGAATGGCGCACCGCGCCCATCGCGCCCGGGATCATTCAGGACGCGGTCGAAAACGTTCTCGTCCTCGACTACGGAAATCCCGAGTCGCTCGAAATCATCCGCCGCCACGCGGGCGATCTCGCTGCAGTGCTCGTGGAACCGGTGCAGAGCCGACGTCCCGACCTGCAGCCGCGTGAATTCCTCCACCAACTCCGCGCGCTCACTACCGAGATGGGCGTGGCTATGGTCATGGACGAAGTCATCACCGGCTTCCGCTGCCATCCCGGCGGCGCGCAGGCGCACTTTGGCGTGAAGGGCGATATCGCGACCTACGGCAAGATCATCGGCGGCGGCCTGCCCATCGGCGCGATTACGGGACGCGCGGAATACATGGATGCCTTCGATGGCGGCGGCTGGCAGTTCGGCGACGATTCATATCCGACCGCAGGCGTCACTTTCTTCGCGGGTACTTTCGTGCGTCACCCCCTCGCCCTCGCCGCTGCGAAGGCCGTGTTGCTGCATCTCAAGGAAAACGGCGTGGCGTTGCAAAACGATCTCGCCGCACGGATGACGGCCATGATCCGCGAGATCTCCCCTTCTCTCGAGGGCACGCCATTCGAGCTGCCGCATTTCGCCTCGGCTTTTTTCATCCGGGCCCACGATTTCAAATACTCCGGCCTCCTCTACGCGTTGCTGCGCCATCGTGGCATTCATATTTGGGAAGGCCGCCCGTGCTTCATCGGCACGGCGCACACCGAGGAAGACGTCGCGAAGATTGTCGCCGCCTTCAAGGAAAGCCTCCAGGAACTGAAGTCCGCAGGATTCTTCATCAAGTCCGGTGGAGAGCAAACCGATCAGCCCTTGCAACTCACCGACGCGCAACGGGAAGTGTGGATCGCCTCCATGCTCGCGCCGGAAGCCAGCGCCGCTTTCAATGAAACCTGTGCGCTGCATCTGCACGGCAAACTCGATTTCTCGGCCATGCGGCGCGCGATCGATGAGGTGGTCCGCCGGCATGACGCTCTACGCTCTTCCTTCCGCATCTCCGATGGCGCGCAGAAGTTTGCTCCTTCCCGTCAGGTCGCCATTCCCCTGACCGATCTCTCCAGCCTGCCGGAGGACGAGCGTCGCGCGAAAGTGGACGCCCTGCGTTTCGCCGAAGGCGCCCGTCAATTCGAACTCGCCCACGGGCCGCTCATCGCGTGGCAGATGATCAAGCTCGCGCCGGAAGAGCACCTGCTCATCCTCACCGCGCATCACATCGCCTGCGACGGCTGGTCCTACGACATCATCCTGCGGGAGCTGGCGCACATTTATTCCACCTCGTCGCACACGCTTCCCCCGGCCCTACAGTTTGCGGAGTACGTTCGCGCCGAGGAGATGGGGCCGCCCTCTCCCGAGCGGAAAGCGGCGGAAGCCTACTGGCGCGAGCTCTACCGCACCGTCCCGCAGCCGCTGGATCTGCCGGTTACCTATCCACGCATCGCTCGACGCACCTGGTCCGGCGCACGGCACGAAATCACGCTTCCACCGGAAACCAAGCGGGAGCTTTCGAAATTCGGCGCGCAGCATGGAGCGACTCTCTTCGCGACCCTGCTCGCGGCTTTCAAGACCCTGCTCCATCGCTTGAGCGGCGCGACTGACCTCGTCGTGGGCATTCCTGCCGCGGGTCAGAACAATGTCGAGGGCGGCGCCGATCTCGTCGGCCATTGCGCGAATCTCCTCCCGCTGCGCACGCAGATCGACGGATCGAAACCCTTTTCACAATTGCTCGGCGACGTCCGGCTCAGCGTCCTCGACGCCTTCGAGCATCAGCAGTTCACCTTCGGACGTCTGCTCGCCGAGCTGCCCATTCCGCGGGATCCGAGCCGCGTCCCGCTGGTGCCCGTGATTTTCAATCTCGATCCCCCGCTCAGCGACATGCACTTCGCCGGGCTCACTCACCAGATCGAGCTCAACCCACGCCGCCACTATCAGTTCGATCTCGGCTTCAACCTCGTCGACGAACCCAGCGGCCTCCGCGTCGAGTGCGATTACAACTCCGATCTCTTCGACGACGCTACGATCCTCCGCTGGCTGAACGATTACGCGCTGCTGCTGCGCACCCTGCCGAAGGAAGCCGCCACGCCGCTCTCGAACATCAAGCTGCTCGACAAGGACAGCCGCGGACAGGTGCTGACCTGGGGACGCGGTGCACAAACGCCCTACCCGGCGCATCTCACCGTGCATGCCATCTTCGAGCAACGCGTTGCGGAAACGCCAAACGCCGTCGCCCTCGTGGACGGCGAGAAGAAGGTGACCTACGCGGAGCTGGATGCGAGCGCGAACCAGTATGCGAATTACCTCCGCAAGCAAGGCCTCGGCGAAGGCGCTTTCGTCGGCCTGTTCGGCCAGCGCTATTGGTATTTCGCGGCGGCGACGCTCGGCATCCTGAAGATTGGTGGCGCGTTTGTGCCGCTCGATCCGCGCGATCCCGCGGCGCGCATCGCATCACTGCGCAAACACCTCGACGGCGTGATCGAAGACAAGCTCGACGTCTCCGCTGAATCGAAAGAGCCCGGCCCAACTGCCGGTCAGCCGACTGGTGCGGCGTATGTGATGTTCACCTCCGGATCGACCGGCGAACCGAAAGGCGTGGTGATCCCCCACCAGGGCATCACGCGCCTCGTCTGCGAAACGGACCACGCGACCTTCGATAACAAGACGGTGATGATGCAGGGCTCGAACCTTTGCTTCGATGCCTCCACCTTCGAGCTGTGGGGCTCGCTACTCCACGGCGGAACGCTCGTCTTCACCCGCACGGACACGCTCCTCGATCACGACGATCTGCACCAACACATCGTCCAGAACTGCATCAACACCCTCTTCCTCACCACCTCGCTCTTCAATCAGCACGCGCGCCAGGCGCCCGAGTTGTTCAAGGACCTGCGTTGCGTGGTCTTCGGTGGTGAAGCGGCGGATCCCTCGATGATCAACCGCGTGCTCGAGCACGGCCGTCCGCAGCAACTCGTCAACGGCTACGGCCCGACTGAGACAACTACCTTTGCCGTCTGCCACCAAATCAAGAATCCCGCGCCGAGCGTCCCGATCGGCCGCCCGATTTCGAATACCGACGTCTTCATCCTCGACGAGCAAGGCCAGCCGGTGTCGCCCGGCATAACCGGGGAAATCTACATCGGCGGCCCCGGCGTGGCGATCGGCTACTTGCATCGCCCCGAGCTCACCGCGGAACGTTTCATCGAGACGGAATTCGGCCGCCTCTATCGCACCGGCGACTACGGCCGCTGGCTGAGCAACGGAACCATCGACTACCAAGGCCGCATCGATCAGCAGTTCAAGCTGCGCGGCTTCCGCATCGAGCCGGCGGAAATCGAGGCGCAGCTTCGCCTGCATCCCGCGGTAGCCCAATGCGCGGTGTTGCCGAAGACCAGCCCTTCGGGCGGCGAAAAGGTGCCCGTCGCCTATCTCGTCCGGCGCCCCGAGGCGCAGGCAGTGCCCGACGCGGATTTCCGCCAGTATCTCGTGCAGAATCTGCCACCGCCATTCGTGCCGTATCAATGGTTCTGGCTCGATTCCCTTCCACTCACTCCCAACGGCAAGCTCGATCACCGCGCGCTCCCCGAGCCTACCGTGGAAGCGAAGCCCATGCGTCAGCATGTGCCGCCGCAAAACAGCGTGCACGCGCATCTCATCGAGATCTGGGAGGAAGTGCTCAACCGCAAGCCCATCGGCATCCGCGACGATTTCTTCGACCTCGGCGGCCACTCCTTGCTCGCGGCGAAGATCATCGCCCTCATCCAGGAGCGTCTCGGCCATCGCCTGAGCTTCGGCGAATTCTTCAGCAATCCCACCATCGAGAAACACGCGCTCGGCCTCACCGGCATCCAAAGTCCGAATCGCCAGACGCACTCCGTAGCAATCAATGCCGATGGCAAAAAGACGCCGGTCTTTTTCTTCCATGGCGACTTCGTCGGCGGTGGCTTCTTCTGCAAGACACTTGCGAGCGTCATTGGCAACGACCGTCCCTTTTACGCATTGCACCCGCACGGCCTGCAGGGCGATGAAGTGCCTCTCACCATCGAGGCCATGGCTGCCGATCGCGTGAAGCTCATCCGCGAGCTCCAGCCGCACGGCCCTTACATCCTTGGAGGCTATTGCAACGGCTCGCTCACCGCTTACCACGCCGCGCGTCTGCTGCGTGGCGCAGGTGAAGAGGTCGCCGTGCTGCTCATGTTGAACTCGGATGGCAGTAACGTCCGCTTCCGCTGGCTGAAGCGCCTCACCGGGGTGACGAGCGCCCTGCGTGGCGAGGACGAGGCCACCCGGTTGCAGCGCTTCATTCAGACTCGTCGACGCCTGCGAGACCGCGAGGATATGGGCCGCTACTACCTCAATGCGGCGGCGGACCTCCTCAAGCATCCTTCCAAGGAAAAGGCCGCTCCATTCCTGCGCAAAGCGGGCCGTCTCTTCGGGATCAAGCCCGCTGACCCGGCGGCCGGCCCGAATGGCCACTCCTCGCCCGATGTCGATGCGGCCGTGCCACGCGGTCCTCTCAGCAAACCCTACGCGGATGCCTGCCGCACCTTCATCCCCGAGCACTACGATTCACGAGTCGTGCTGCTCTGGCCAAGGGACGAGAAACCGCTCACGAAGCAAGGCCCGAGCGCTGGCTGGGAAAAAGTCTGCGACAAGGTGGAGGTCCTTCCGGTTCCCGGTCACCACCATAGTTGCATCTCGCAAAACCAAAATGTGGTGCTTGTCGGCGAAGCGATGAAAAAAGCGATTCAACAGGCCGAGAGTCTGCTTAAGTAAATACCCTATCATGTTTTTAGCCACAAACGCTGACTGGAAGCCTGCTCACGCGCACCCGCACCTGCGGTCCGGCGAAGTGCACGTGTGGCGCGTGCCCCTTTCCGAAAATGACCCTGAGCAGTTGGCAGTCCTGCTCTCGCCGGATGAATGCATTCGCGCCCAGCGCTTTCACTTTGAGCGGGACCGGGCGCGCTTCATCTGCGGTCGCGGTCTGCTGCGCACCATCCTCGGGCGCTATCTCAATACAGAGCCTCGCGCTCTCATTTTCGCGGAAGGCGCCCACGGCAAACCGGAACTCACCGGCGTTGCCAGCTCGCTGCGCTTCAATCTCAGTCACTCCGATGATCTCATGCTAGTCGCCGTCACTCACGCACGGGCGGTGGGAGTCGACCTCGAGATGATCCGCGAGAATGTGCCCGTGGAGACGCTGGCGGATTATTATTTCGAACCGGAGGATGCCTGGCACCTGCGCCTGCTTCCGTCGCCGCAGCGCGCCTGGCGTTTTTACGAGCTGTGGACCAGTGCCGAGGCGCGCCTGAAGGCGGACGGTGCTGGCATCAGCCACGGACTCAAGGTGCTCCAGCCGGATCGCTGGTCACTCCTAAAGCTCACCCCTGCGGAAGGTTACACGGCTGCCCTCGCGGTTGAAGGAAATGATTTTCAAGTAGAATGCTGGTCATGGCAGAAGTAGCAGCAAAGCAGAATTTCGAAATCATCATCGAGCCCTCGCGGGGCTGGATGAACATCCCGTGGCGTGAAATCTGGGAGTATCGCGACTTGCTCCTCGTGCTCGTGCAGCGCGATTTCATCTCACGTTACAAGCAGACCATCCTCGGGCCGCTCTGGCACCTGTTGCAGCCGGTCATCACCGCGGGAGTCTTCGCTGTGGTCTTCGGCGGCATTGCCGGCATCCCCACTGATGGCATCCCGCGCCTGCTCTTCTACCTGTGCGGGTTGCTCGGCTGGAGTTACTTCTCACAGAATATCACCAACGGCGGCGCGACGTTCATCAACAACGCCCACCTCTTCGGGAAGGTCTACTTTCCGCGGCTCATCGTGCCGGTCTCGGTGATCGTCTCGAATCTCATCGCCTTCGCGTTGCAGTTGATCCCCTTCGTCATCTGTCTCGTCTTTTACAAGGTCTTCACGCACCAGGCGGAAAAGATCGACCTCACGTGGCGCCTGCTGCTCGTGCCGCTGCCGCTCCTGCACACCGCGCTGCTTAGTTTCGGCGTAAGCCTATGGATGTCGGCTTCCACGGCGAAGTACCGCGATCTGATTCATTTGAACCAATACATCATTCAAATATGGATGTTTGCCACACCCATCTTCTATCCACTCTCACAAGTGCCGAAGAAGTTCGAGTGGGCCGTCTGGGCAAATCCCATGTCCGTACCGACTGAGCTTTTCCGTTATTGCTTCTTCGGCCATGCCACGCTCGGCACGGCAGAGGTCCTGATCTCCGTGGCCATCTCCATCCTGCTCACTGTCACCGGCCTGGTTGCCTTCCAGAAGATCGAGCGCACTGTCGTTGATTCCGTATGAAGCCAGTCGTCGAGGTTGAGAATCTCTCCAAGCTCTACCGGCTCGGCACGATCGGGGCATCGAGCCTGCGCGAGACCGTGGAACGTGTCTTTGGCCGCAAGAAACAACCGACTCCGGAGCAGTTGGCGAAAAGTAGCCCAGTCGCCGACGATCGCCGCGGTCCGGAACCGAATAGCTTCTGGGCGCTGCAAGACGTTTCGTTTTCCATCATGCCCGGCGAAGTCGTCGGCATCCTCGGCCGCAATGGCGCGGGCAAGTCGACCCTGCTGAAGATCCTTTCGCGCATCACTGAGCCCACCAGCGGTCGCGCCCGCTTGCGTGGTCGCGTCGTGTCGCTGCTCGAAGTTGGCACCGGCTTTCACCCGGAACTCACCGGACGTGAAAACATCTTCCTCAACGGCGCGATCATGGGCATGAAGCGCGCCGAGATTTCGGCGAAATTCGATGAGATTGTGGAATTCGCTGAGGTCGGCAAATTCCTCGACACCCCGGTGAAGCGCTACTCCAGCGGCATGTATGTGCGCCTCGCCTTTGCGGTGGCAGCGCACCTCGAGCCGGAGATTCTCCTTATTGATGAAGTGCTCGCCGTGGGCGACGCCGGCTTCCAGAAAAAGTGCCTGGGCAAGATGGATGAAGTGGCCACGAAACACGGGCGCACCGTTTTCTTCGTAAGCCACAACATGGGCGCTGTCCGTTCGCTCTGCGAGCATGCCATCCTCTTCGAGGGTGGGCGGCTCGTCATGACGGGCAACCCGGGAGACGTGATCAGCCGCTACCTCTCTGCCACCAGCCCACAGGACAGCGATGTGGAAGGCCAGATCATCTGGAACGGCAAGGATGCACCAAAGTCGCACGACCTGAAATTGCGCAGCATCCGCCTGCTCAATGGCCTCGGCGTGCCGCAAACGACTTTCGAGTCCGACAAGCCGATCAGCGTGGAGGTGGAATACGAAGTCACCGAACGCATCCGCGGCGCCCGTTTCTGCCTTCTGCTCCTCACGCAGGAAGGCGAGGTCGCATTCAGCGCGACAGACCACATGTTTCAGCAGGAAACGCAGAACCCCGGCGTTTACAAGACCACGTGTCACCTGCCCGGTGGCCTGCTCAATCGTCGTCAATATGTCGTGCATCTGCAGTGCGACATCCCAGGCGAGCGCTACGTGCTGCCCGCCGCGGAATATCTCAGCTTCACCGTCTCCGGCATCGGCAACCAGTCCTCGACCTTTCCCGAGCCCTGGCCCGGCGTCGTCTGCCCGCGGGTCTCGTGGAAAGTGGAAGAGCTCCAGCCGTGACCGCTGCCAGCGCTGCGCCTCTCGTTCTCGCCGTGCCGGTTTTCAACGGAGAACGTTTCCTCGCGGAGACCCTCGCCTCGCTCAATGAGCAAGGTGAGCATGTGCGCTGGTGGCTGCAGGATGGAGCCTCCAAGGATGGCACGCTGGAGATTGCACGCCGCTTTGCGCGGCCCGACGATCGCATTGTGAGCGAGCCCGACGCCGGACAGGCCGATGCGCTCAATCGCGCCTTCAAGCAAATGGGAGGCGAAATCATCGGTTTCCTCAATGCGGATGACGTGCTGCTCCCGGACACTGCGCGCACCGTGCTGGAATACTTTGCCGCTCACCCGGAGATCGACGTCGTCTGCGGCGAGATCGAGTGGATGGACGAGCACAGCAAGGTCACCGGAAAACATGCCGGGCGAATCGATTCGCTGGCCGATGTGCTCGATATTTACGGCGTGTGGTGGGCGAACCGCCAGTGGGTCCAGCCTGAGGTCTTCTTCCGCCGCTCGCTATGGGAAAAAGCCGGAGGCTTCGACAACGGCTACCGCCTCGTCTTCGATTACGAATTCTGGGTCCGTTGCTTCCGCGCTGGCGCCCGTGTGGCGCATCTGCCCGTGCCTTTCACACGCTTCCGCATCCATGCCGCGCAGAAGTCCGCCGCGTCCGCTCAAGCGGCCGATGAGATTCGAGCTGTCGTACGTCAGCACCTCGACGATGGCGCGCAAATGCCTGCCTTCCGCAAGTGGGCGCTGGAAGCAGAGCTCAGCTACGATCTCTATCAAGGTGACAAAAATGGCGCGACGCGCGGATCCTTCACCGCCGAAGTCTTGCGCCACCCGCAGTGGCTGCTCTCACCGCCGGCTCGGGCTCGCTTGCGCGCGGCTTGCGCCCGACTCTTGAAACAGGATAAGCAGGCATCGTGACTTCACCCGGCAGACTCTGGTGGCTCCTGCGCCGCGATCTCAAGCGCGGCTGGGCGGCCGCGCGTCATGAATACAAGGTGCTTCCCCGCATCGTCGATTGGTCCTCGCCCGTCGTCGATGAAACACCACAAAAGGTGCCCATTCACGTGCTCACCGGCGAAAAGGACTGGCGCCTCGCTGCGTGGATGCTGGCCAGCTGGTTTTACTTCAGCGAACTCGCCTGGCCCATTTTTATCCACGACGACGGCACCCTGCCGAAAGAAGCCGGCGAGCTGTTCAAGAAACTCTTCACTCATGTCCGCGTCATCGAGCGGCGCGAAGCCGATGCCGCAGTCGAGCCTCTCCTGCGCTCGTTCCCCTTCTGCGCGGACTATCGCAAGCAGCACCCGCTGGCGCTCAAGCTATTTGATGTCCCGCATTTCACTTCCGGAGAGCGGTTCATGCTCTTCGACAGCGATCTGCTTTTCTTCAATTACCCACGCGAGATCGTGGAATGGGCCACTGGCAATGCGGATGAATGCTGGTTCAACGAAGACGTGAAGGAAGGTGCGCTCTTGACCGCAGCCGAGGCTCGCGCCGAATTGAACATCAAGATCTGGCAGCGCGTGAATAGCGGCCTATGCCTTTTGCCGAAGAAGGCCATCGACCTCGATCTCTGCGATCGCGCCTTGGCGCAAACATCCATCCTCAGCGGCCACGTCTGGCGAGTCGAGCAGACCCTGCTCATGCTCTGCGCCGCTCGACACGGCAAGGGCGGCCTGCTCCCGCACACTTACGAGGTCTCGCTCGGTAAAGATGCAGCGGAGAACGCCATCTCACGCCACTACGTCGGCGCCGTGCGCGATCGCTTTTACGCCGAGGGCTTGAAGCGGCTGAACGCCATCTTCTTCCCCGTGGAGGCCACTGCGTGAATGTCCTTTTCGCACCCGACTGGCGCCAGGGCGTACCCTACCAGCGCCTGCTGGCAGAAGCGCTGGAGACCCACGGGGTGCACGTCAGCTTCCTCAGTCATTACAAGCGGGTGCTCCCGCTCACGCGCCTGCTGAAGATCAATCCGACCGATCTCTTTCACCTGCACTGGCCCGAAGCCTACTACCCGCGCCTCCGCGATCGTTGGGACAAATTCCGCCGCGCGCGTTTCAGGGTCGACCTCACGCTCGCCACACGCCACACGCCCTACGTCCTCACCGCGCACAATCTCTGCGAGCATAACCTCCAGGATCTGCCCTTCGCGAAGGTGAACTACGCGACCGCTTATCGGCGCGCGAATCTCGTCTTCGCTCACTCCGCTGCCGCGAAGGCAAAGCTCGTTGCGACCTACGAGGTGGACGAAAGCAGAATCCGCGTGGTGCCGCACGGCGATCTCTCCGCAGTCATGCCGCCGCCCATCGAGCGCGAAGAAGCTCGCGCCAAGCTGGGGCTGCCCGACGGCCCCATCTGTCTCATGTTCGGCGCGGTCGAGCCGTACAAGGGCCAGGAGGAAGTGCTCGCCTATTGGAAGGAAGCGCGCCCCGCGGCCCACTTGGTCATCGTCGGCAAACCGGACTCGGCCGAGTACGGCCAGACGATCCGGCAGTTCGCCGCCGACATCCCGAATGTCACCCTCCACTTCCAGTGGCTCACGGATGCCGAGCTCGCGCTCTACCTTTGCGCAGCGGATTGCACGCTTTTCAATTACCGCACCATTTTCACTTCCGGCGCGGCCTCGCTCGCCCGCTCTTGGGGCCTGCCGATCCTCATGCCCACGCGGCTCGACACCGTCGACCTTGCTGAACCCGATCCTCGTGTTTTTCGCTTCGAAGCGTTCGATGCCACCTTCCCGCAAAAACTCGCCGCTGCGCTGGCCATTCCACCGGACTACAAAGCAGCCGAAGGCTGGCGCGAACAAATCTCCTGGTCACGCGTAGCTGCGCTTACGGTCGCTGGCTATCGCGAAGCGCTCGAGGCGTATCGCGAAAAGCATCCAGCAGAGGCGCTGTCGAAGGTTCCTTCGACTTAAAGATCACACGATCGAACTCGATTTCGGCGGCTGAGATTTCTCCGTGGCGCGGAAGGGTGCAACCTTCACCACGTTTTCGGGGTCGTGATCGATGAGTTGCAGCCAGTCCTCGGTGAGATCGCCGGGCGGGAAAATGTCGTTCTCCAGGTACTCGGCGTCGAGTGAGGCGCGCAGGTCGTCGAGGCTGATGCCTTCCTCCAGCCCGCTGGCGATGGCCCGCTTGATGGCCAGCCCCTTGGCTCGCTCGATGATGCTGGCGATGATCGCGCCGCTGACGAGATCGCCGCGATACAGGATCTCCTTCTTGCCTGAACGCAGCGTGATGCTGAGGAAACGATTCTCGTCGCGATGGCCGAATTGCAGGTCGATCAGCTTGTCGATGAGTTGATCGATCGCCACGGGCACACTGCCCGCCTCCTGCACCAGCGCGGGATCGTAGGGCAGATTCGGCGCGAGATAGATGTGATAGATCTCACGGGCGCCTTCCCTCGTCGGGCGGTTGACCTTGATTTTGCGGTCGATGCGGCCCGGACGCAGAATGGCTGGGTCGATGAGATCGGCGCGGTTGCTGGCCAGGATGATTACGACCTCGGCGAGCGACTCGATGCCGTCCATTTCCGTGCAGAACATGGGCACGAGCGTGGAGAGGATATTCGAATAGCGCGACGCACGACGGGTGCCGAGGATGCTCTCCGCTTCGTCGATGAAGAGGAATGGCAGGTAGCCCTCGCGACGTTTCTCGCGAGCGGTGGCGAAAATCTCGCGCACAATGCGTTCGCTCTCACCCACCCACATATTGAGGATTTCCGGTCCCTTGATGTGCATGAAATACTCGCGCATTTCCTCGCCGGTCCGCTGCTTGAGTTGCTGGGTGAGATTGTAAGCCGTGGCCTTGCCGATGAGCGTCTTGCC
>JBGGMZ010000441.1:0-6364 GCA_041287745.1 Chthoniobacter sp.
GTCCTGAAGATCGAGGAGCGCCGCGACATCGATAAGAATGGCGAGAAGGTCGACCTCTCCCAAGTGACCCTCGAGGATGCCTCGACGAAAGAGAAATACGTCCTCACCGGCAACCTGCCGGCCAAAACCTCAGCTTCCTACGCCGTGCTGGTGACCAATGACGGCAAGGCGAGCCTGAAGGTGCGCCATGGCGACGTCTTCACCTATCCCACGGAGAATGGCACGAACTACAAGGTCATCGACATGAGCCAGGACCAGGTGGTGCTGCAGCAGATGGACAACAAGAAGATGTGGACCGTGCCGCGGCAGACTCCCGACTCGAATACCCCCGTCACCTCCGAGCCCGCGAAGTAGGGGCGATGGCGGTGTAGTTAAGAGTTGATGACGCGCGGGATTCGTGGAGAGTGCGCGTCCCATTTTCACGCAGTAAATCTGACCCTATACGATCATGTTTTGGACTGAAGACGTGGCCGCCAAGTGCAGCGGCCCGCAAATCATCAACGACTCGAAGACACCCTCCGGACGCGTCCACGTGGGCGCGCTGCGCGGCGTGCTCATTCACGACGCCGTCTTCCGCACGCTGCGCGAGAAGGGGATCGAGGCAAAGTATCTCTTCGGCGTGGACGATTACGATCCGCTCGATGAAATCCCCGCGGGCAAAGGTGAGCACTTCGAGAAGTATCTCGGCCAGCCCCTGTGCAACGTGCCGCCGCCGGACAATTCGCCGGCCTCGGACATGGCGGAGCATTACATCAAGGAGTTCTTCGAGATCTTCGATGAGCTCGGGGTGAAGGTGGAGAAGTATCGCATGCGCGATGTCTACAAGTCCGGCCGCTTCAATCAGGCGATCGACACCATTTTGCAAAACGCCGCCACGGTGCGCCGCGTCTACAAGGAAGTCAGCAATTCCGACCGGCCGGAGACGTGGTATCCTTTCCAAACGGTGTGCGAGAATTGCGGACGCATCGGCACCACCGAGGTCTTCGCCTACGATGGCCGCGAGGTCAGCTATCGCTGCCGGCCCGACATGGTGAAGTGGGCGCGCGGCTGCGGCCATGAGGGACGCGTGTCGCCCTTTGATGGCAAAGGCAAGCTACCGTGGAAGCTCGAGTGGGTGGCAAAGTGGATGACTTTCCCCGTGACCATCGAAGGCGCGGGCAAGGATCACTCCACCAAGGGTGGTTCGCGCGATGTGAGCGCGGCCTGCTTGAAGGCGATTTTCGACAAGGAACCGCCGCTCAATGTACCCTACGAATTCTTCCTCGCGAATGGCGCGAAGATGAGCAGCTCGAAGGGCATTGGCGCCGCTGCGCGCAATATTGCCGACCTGTTGCCACCGGAAGTCCTGCGCTTTCTCATGATCCGCACCAAGCCGTTGACGCCGGTGAATTTCGACGTGAACGAAGCGGGCAAAATCAAGGAAGAGTGGATCGTGAAGCTTTACAACGAGTTCGATCGCTTCATGTCGCGCACCTTGCACGACAAGAACGCCACGCCCGACGAATCGCGTGTCTATCATCTCTCCGAGCTGAAGCCGGAGGAGGATTACTACAACGCGAACTTCCAGGTCGTGTCTGCACTCGTGCAGATGCCGCACCTCGATGCCGTTACCGAGATCGCCAAGCGCAAAGGGGCGCCGCTCACCGAGGTCGAGCAGCGTCATCTCGACCAGCGAATTTTCTCCGCGAAGACGTGGGTGGAAAACTACGCCACCGAAGAAGAGAAGACGAAGCTGCAGGAGACGCTGCCCGCCCGCGCGCAGGAGCTTACCGCCGCGCAACGCGCCTTCCTGCACCGCGCTGCCGACGCTCTCCCGGATACCCAGTGGGACGACGACAGCCTGCAGGCGAAGATCTTCGAAGTGGCGCGTCTCACGCCCATCGATCAGCCGGTCGCATTCAAGGCCATTTACCGCGTACTGCTCGATCGCGAGCAAGGCCCCAAGGCGGGCAACCTGCTGGCCTTCCTCGAGCGCGATTTCGTGATCAAGCGCTTCCGCGACCTGTCCTACGACAAGCTGGAGTACTGGCGCCAGACGGCCACGAGCGAGGAAGACCTCGCCAAGTGGGTCACGCAGCAGGGCGAGAAGATCGTCGGCTCCACCTGGACTACCGCCATGGAAGGCAACGTCGCCGCATTCGACATCACCTACACACTCAAGGACGGAAAGCGCCAATTGAAGCGCGTGTTGCTCGAGGGCACAAACGTCGAGAGCGCCACGACTGGCCTGATCGCCCGCTTGGGCGTGAGTGGCGCTGGCGGTCCTGCCAATGGCGGGAGCGTAGCGTAACCTTCGCCGGGGACGGATCCGCTTCCGGGCTTCGCTATCCGTCATGAGAATAGCCACGGTCGAAGACCTGATTGATGCCGATGACTTCGCGGGTGGCTACGCCCCTCCGAATTTCGACTACGAGGCGGCTCTTGCCCGTATTCGCCCTTTTCAATCGGAGTTGGAGCGTCTTACTGGACTTGCCTTTCAACTCGACGGAGCTCAAGACGCCACGTTCTTTGCTGACCTAAGTGCGCGCGATCCTGTCCCGAGAAACCTTAACGGGAATCAAATCATTGAGACGTTCGTAGCCGTGCGCTTTTCGGCTTTCGGCAATCTCTTCACGATCTGGTCGACGTCGTCCACGCGGCCGCTGACCGATGAGGAGCGTCGCGGAGTAGCCGAGTTGGTAAGTGCCGCCGGTTTTCTTTACGCGCCGGTCGAACTGCTCCAGCTTCCCTACAGCGGCGTGCAATTCAGTCAGCATGACATCCAGGATTGGTGGCAGCACTTCTTCGAGTACGATTGATGGACGCTTGGTAACGAGCGGGGCGGTACCTCTCTTGCTGCTTACGGATCAATCGCATCATGCAATGAAGTGGCTCGAATTCGTCTTCTACCTGCTCGATTGGATTGACTACTGGCGCTTCAATCTGTGCTTTTTGGGCGGCCTGTTCTTTGCGGTCATCGTTTACAATGCGGTTCCGTATGATCCGTTACGCTGGATCGTGGCGGGTTTCATCGCCGTTGTGGGAGTCGTGATCGGCCACCGTTGGCAATACTCTCGTTATCGTTGATGTGTCTGTAAGCTGGCGCCGGGCGCTGAAATAGCATCGGGCAAATCGCTTGCGGTGTAGGGCGCGTGTCCCCACGCGCCAGTCTCACCGTGCGCGGAGCGCCCATTTTTCCCGGAAGAGACGCCTTCGGCGTGCCGTCGTGGATGACGCGTGGGGACATGCATCCTACAGCGCTTCGCGCAGTGCCTTGCGTCAGCCCGCGCCGACACCGCGCTTGTTTCACAAGGAACGCAAGGTACACGAAAAAGCCAGGCCGGCAGATGCCGACCTGGCTTTGCTTGAAAGGAAGTCCCCTCGTAGCGGTTTGTTACTTCGAGTAACCGTGCGAAGCGGTCGTAGAAGTCGTGGCCGTCGACGTGGTGGACTTGCTGGCGCAAGCGCCAAGGCTAAGTGCCATCGCGGCGAGCGCGATCATTGCAATATATTTCATGGTAAGTGGTTTCCCCTCCTTTCTCTGCCAGTGGGCATAGGGTGTCGATGTTCGTCGTTTGCGGGCACAAGACAACTTTTTTTTCGACACGAACTCACTACGCGTTCGGAACCGGCTATGGCTGTATCTCCACCGCGGTGCCTGCCGGGACGCGATCGTAGAGGTCGATTACATCGAGATTGTTCATCCGCACGCAGCCAAAACTGGCCGGAGTGCCGAGGCGCGATTCAGCGTTGGTCCCGTGGATGTAGACGTAGCGGTCGTGAGTGTTCTTGTTGTCCTCGTCCAGCCCGTCGAGCCACAGGATGCGCGTCTGCACGTGATCGTGCTCATCCTCCTCGGTGCCGAATTTTCCGGTGGCCACCCGGCTGACGAAAATCTCCCCGGGCGGCGCGCCGTCCCCGACCTTCTCCGCGATGCGGAAGCGGCCGGCGGGGGTCTTGTAGCTGCCGGGCTCCGTGCCGATGCCGAATTTGGAAGTCGAGATCGCGTAGCAACGGACGGTCTGGCCGGCTTCGTCGATCAGGTCGAGGGTTTGCGAGGGGACGTGGACGCGGATTTGCATGGGCCTGTCATGACTATAACGGGACACGTGGCATTCGCAAAGAACGCAACGACAGCATCCTCTGGCGCGTTTTTTCGAAGAGCGGCCCTGCAACTTCCTTTTCTCCGCATTTGCATTGCGCGGGCGAGTGGCTACAGTGCGCGGCCCTTTTTATGAGCAAGAAGAATCTACATGTCGCGATCGTTGGTGCCACCGGAGCTGTGGGAGTTGAGATGATCAAGACACTGGAGAAACGCAATTTCCCCGTGGGCAAGCTGACTCTGCTCGCCTCTGCTCGCTCGGTAGGCAAGACCCTGCCTTTCCGGGGCGAGGAGATCGCGATCACCGAGCTGAAGGAAGACTCCTTCACCGGGGTGGACGTCGCCCTCTTCAGCGCCGGCGGTGGGATCTCGCTGCAGTATGCCCCGCACGCCGTGCAGGCTGGTGCCGTGGTCGTGGATAATTCCAGCGCCTACCGCATGGATCCCGACGTGCCGCTCGTCGTGCCGGAGATCAATGCCGCCGACATCAAGAAGAACCGCGGCATCATCGCCAATCCGAACTGCACCACCGCCATCACGCTCATGGCGCTTTTTCCGCTGCACAAGGAATTCCGCGTGAAGCGCATCTTCGCCTCCAGCTACCAGGCGGTGAGCGGCACCGGCGCCCAAGCGATCGAGGAACTGCGCTCGCAGGTCCACGCCGTCACCACCGGCCAGCCCGTGGAGAAGAAGGTGTATCCGCACCAGATCGCTTTCAATGTGCTGCCTCACGTCGATTCCTTCCTCGAAACTGGCTACACGAAGGAAGAGATGAAGATGCAAAACGAGGGCCGCCGCATCATGCATCACCCGACTTTCAAGGCTTCGGTCACCTGCGTGCGTGTGCCCGTCTATCGCGCCCACAGCATCGCGGTGAGTGCCGAGTTCGAACGTCCCGTGTCGCTCAAGGACGCCCGGGAAGTGCTCGCCCAGGCGCCCGGCCTCGAAGTCGTGGATGAACCCGCCAAGGCCCGGTATCCGCTCCCGCTCTACGTGGCGGAACAGGACGACTGCCAGGTGGGCCGCCTGCGCCTCGACTGTGCGCTGGACAACGGCCTCGCCTTCTGGGTCGCCGGCGACCAGCTCCTCAAGGGCGCCGCGCTCAACGCGGTGCAGATTGCCGAGCTGATCTGAGGCGTCGCAGCAGGCGTTCTTTCCATTTGATGTCTCTCAACGGAGACTCTGGTTCGAAGTAGACATCTTTGACGATCAGTCGAAATTCGACCCGTTCGCCTTGTGCCGTCGTGCCAAGCAACAGGGTCTGCGCGTTGCCAAAACGGAGCGCGAAGGTAGTGAGGAGCGAGTATTCTTTTCCGCCGTAGAAGGCTTTCAGCATCAAGCTGCACTCGCAAGAATCGCCGTTCGCCTGATTGGTCGTCTCCATTTCCATTTGGTAACCGATGCCTGATCCTCCCAAGGACGAGGCGGAGGACTTTACTCCGCTTTTGCTGTAGATCCGAAATTCCAGCTGAGGGTTCGAGTTCGCGTTGTCACCCACTGTGATCGTGCCTTCCAAAAGGAGATTCTGAATCGGGTCGGTGAATCCCTGATTGTAGGAATCGAGAATCGTTTTTATGAAGTGAATGGTGACGGGAGGGGCGGCGGCGATCACCACGTTTCGTTTGGGGTTGTAGAAGACGAAATCGTTCGGCCCAAATTTTGCGCCATCGGGTTCGAAGAGCCGGCGCATATCGTGGAGTTCGCCGGGAAGAAAATCTGCAAAGTCATTCGGGCAAAGTGGATAGTGCTTTCCTGGGGCGCCCGAAGAATGCTGAGGCTCGAGTTCGAGCACGTTCACCGGTGGGTAGAAGATAGCCACTTCTCTGAGGGGTCGATCTTTGGCCTCAGTGGAAGAAGCCAGTGTGAACCACGCCGTCCAGGCGAGGAGAATGCAAAACAGCCGCATGGAACCCGGCTTAAGCAAGATCAGAGCCCGACGTTCTGTGGTGTGATCGAGTAGCGCAGATCGTCTAGCGAGTCGCCGTCGATGCCGGCGAGATGCACGGTGCATTGCATCTGCCACGCGGTGTGGTTGAGCGAGAAGACCAGCGCGTTCCAGCCGGTGTGCAATTGCGCGGAGACAGTTTTCTTTTTGCCCGGCTCGCCGGTGAGCAGGCTGGAGTATACGGACGCGCCATTCAGCCACACGCCAAGCTGCATCGTGCCGGCGAAGGCCTGCGTGCTCAGCTCCACATTCACTGGTCGGTCGCGATCGGAGTGAATCCAGCGCGCGCCGTAGCCTGCCTCGAAATTACGCGCGTGAGTCACGGCGGCGAAGTCGAC
>JBGGMZ010000442.1:0-11222 GCA_041287745.1 Chthoniobacter sp.
AAAAGAAGTTTCCGAATCCGGCGGGGTAGAATTTTGAATCAGGAAAGCAGGAACACAGGAACGAAAAACAAATCCTTCCTGCTTTCCTGCGTTCCTAATTCACCTCGTTTATCCGGAAGTTACTTTCGGCAGATGCTCTAAGGAATTTTACCCTCGCAACACTAATGGCCGGCTGCATTTCCGCTAGCCGGTTAAAGGGAACGAAGTTGTCGCGCCGCCCGACTCGGATCGAGCCGGATCAAGGGCGGCGCGGAGTTACTACTTCGCAGTAGCTTTGGCGGCCGCGAGACGCTCGGTCTTCTTGCGTCGTGCGGTGCGTTTCTTGGCGTTATCTTTACCTTTATTGTGTCCCATAGGGGGGCCAAACAAACGCTACTTGAGTAGGAATACCAAGAGGAATCGAAGCGGCTGCGTGAAATGCTGTGCCGGATCGCTCGTCCTCTGAAGCGGAACTTTTGTGAGACGATCACTCAGCGCGAAACGTCAGCGAAGTGGGTCGCGGCCACGGCCATGGCCAGGGAATCGCGGCCATTGCGCTCGGTGATTTTTCGCACGTGCGAGCGGTCGGCCAGCCACGCGACCTGATCGGCAAACAGCGCTCGCAGGAGTTCGCAATAGCGGCGCGATTTGGCCTCCGCGGCGCCCTGGTCCTGCGGTTGATGAAACATCTCGATCTGTTGGGAGACGTCGAACGGCTTGCCTCGGCCCCGGGCCGCGCGACCACTGCCTCCGTAATTCTCGAGCACATTGAGCTGCAGGCCAGGGAACTGTTCCGTCAGCAAAAGGGTCTGCTCTTCATTCACCACAGCGCGCAGCCGGGCGCGGACCGGCACCCATTCTTCCAGCGTGATGTCGCCCCTCTCGAAGAGGAGACGAAACTCCTGGCGGTCGAGCCGCCCGGTCTGGGTGAAACTGTGATGGTAGTGGACCAGCGGGCCGCTCGCGTGGCGCACGGTGCACTGAACCTGTTCTTCCACGCCGCTGCCGGGACGCAGCACCCGCTGCGCGGCGACGACTTCACCTGGGCCGAGCCAGCCCTCGAAGAGGTCGAAGAAATGCACCCCGTGCTCGATGAAAATGCCGCCGCTTTTTGTGCGATCCCAAAACCAATGTTCCGTACCGAGTCCCTCGTCGGCCGCGTAGTTTTCAAATGTGCCGTGCAGGCATTCGCCGAGGATCCGCGATTCGACGAGCCGCCGCACGGCCTCGAAGAGCGGATTGTACCGCTGCATGAGGTTGGCGATGCAAAGCAGGCCGCCGGCTTGGGCGAGGCCGAGCAGTTCGTCGGCTTCCGCGACAGTGAGAGCCAGCGGCTTCTCACAAAGGACGTGTTTACCCGCCAGAAGCGCGGCCCGAGCCTGCGCGTAGTGCATAAACGGCGGCGTCGCGATATAGACGAGATCCACCTCGGGGGACGCGAGCAGAGTTTCCACGTCCACCAGATCGCGCACCCCGAAGCGTCGCCCCATGGCCAGCGCCGCCTCGCGGAACGTCCCCGCCATGGCGCTCAGCTGCACGCCTGGCGTCTGGAGAAACTGCTGCAGCGCAAATTGCCCGAACCCGCCCGGACCGACGGCACCGATGCGGAGAGGAGGAGTGGTGACCGCCGTGGATGATGGATTCAATGGAGAAATGGGTGGGGTGCGAGCGGATGACTCAAAGACCTGTCTCGATGCCTGTGCGATCGGCCTCTTCCTGTCTCCGACACTTGCCCGATCAAAATAAACCGCACTGGCTACCGGCTGAACCACCCGCGCCGAAGGCCGCGAATGGAGAGATTTACACTCTTCTGCACAAGTGCCTCCTTTTCAAAAAGAAGGACAATCGCGCTTCCCGCTCTTAGTAGGGCCGTTCAGCAGCTACTGCAACGGCGATTCTCGACCGCAGGCCCACCGGCACTCTCGTCAGGCGCTCTGAAACTGCGGATGGGTGCGGATGATTTGCTCGAAGGAGGACTGCTGGTCGGGGGGAAGGTCGGCGGGGAATTTGGCGCTGGAGCGGTTCCAGCGGCCCAGCCATTCGGCGTCGAGCAGGGCATGCGTACGCGGCAGGAGTGGGCGGATGGCCTCGGGCGTCAATGCGATGGTCGTGTCCAGTTTGTCCACGGTGCCCTGGCCTTTGGCGACGTGGAAACCGGCAGCGAGGAGCGCGGCGCGGATGGGAGTCGAGCAACTGTAGGTGAAGAGCTCGACCGCACGACCGGCACAAGCGGCGTAGATCTGGCGAAAGGCGCCGAGGGTCCACTGGTCGCCATCCGTCTTGCTCGAAAACATGTCGAAAAAGATGAGGTCGGGCGCGGCGGGCGCATTGGGGATCGAGTCGAGGAAATCACCCTCGACGAGCGTCCAGCGCAGGCCGGGCAGGGTGCGTGATTCCCAGCGGCCGATGGAGAGGATGGCGCCGATGCCGGCGTGGCGGAGGTAGGTGAATTCGCGATTGTGCTGAAAGGCGAGATGGAGTGGATCGAGATCGTTCTCAAAGCTCACCACATGCATCGGCCGCAAAGGTCCGGCGGCGGCGTGCGTTTCATAGCAAAGGATCGCCGACATGGCATTCGCGGCAGCGCCGAGGCCCACGTCCCAGATAACCAGGGGCGCCGGCTCGGTCCCTGCGGCGCTCTCCTCCGCCGAGATGCGCAAGCGTGCGGCGAGATCGGATTGCTCGATGTAGAGACGTTGCGCCTCCTCCATGGGAGGCGTCCGCGAATGCATGATTTCGCCGGAGGAAATCTGCCGGATGCTGGCAAAGCCGGCCGGCGCGCGATGCACTTCGTAGTCCCCCCGGTGAAAAGCCATCTTGCGCCGCGGCTTCTGTATTTTGCTGGGATTCTCCGCATCCGGGGCATGCAGGATTTCGCGCCTCTGATGGTAGAGTTCGAGAAAGCGGCCCTCGAAAATGCTCTGCCGGATATCGCGCATGAGCTGATGGTAAAAATAGATATTGTGCTGGCCGAGGAGCTGCCAGCCGAGATGTTCGCCCGTCTTGGTAAGATGATGCAGGTAGGCGAGGGAGTAACGCGAGCAGGTGGGGCAGGCGCAGAGCGGATCGAGATTGCTCTCGGAATATTTGTAGACCCCGCGCCGCAATTGCAGGAAGCCGCGCGAGGTGAAAGCGCCGCCGCGTTGAGCCACCTGGGTGGGGATGATGCAGTCGAACATGTCCACACCGCGATGGACGGCCTCGAGAATGTCGAGGGGCGTGCCAACCCCCATCAGGTAACGCGGACGATCGTGTGGCAGGAGTTGCGCAGTGAGCTCGCAGGTATCCTGGCGCTCGCTCCGGCTTTCGCCCACCGCGAGACCGCCGATGGCGAAGCCGTCGAAGGGCATCTGCGTGAGCGCGTCTACGCTTTCGCGGCGCAAATCGGGAAAGAGGGCGCCTTGCACGATGGCAAAAAGCGCCTGCGTCGATTCGCCGCGCGCCGTGAGGCTGCGTGCCGCCCAGCGATGCGTGATACCGAGCGCGGCGCGGGCCGTCGCTTCATCCGCCGTGGAGGGAATGCACTGGTCGAGCGCCATCATGATATCGCTCCCAATGGCCATCTGCGTCTCGATACTCAGCTCGGGGCTGAGCAGGATGGTGCGCCCGTCGAGATAGCTCTGAAACGCCGCGCCTTCTTCCGTCATGCTCCGCGAGTGCGGCAGGGAGAAGATCTGGAATCCACCGGAATCCGTGAGCACGGAATTCTTCCAGCTCATGAAGCGATGGATGCCGCCGACGCGCTTGAAAACTTCCGGCCCTGGCCGCAGCAGGAGGTGGTAGGTATTCGCGAGAAGGATCTGTGAGCCGGCATCCTCGAGCGCCTGCGTGAGCTGCCCCTTCACCGTGGCCTGGGTACCGACCGGCATGAAGAGCGGCGTGCGCACCTCGTTGTGCGCCGTGCGAAACGTTGCGGCCCGGGCGCGCGAGCCATTGGCCTGCGCTTCCAAACGAAAATCAAGGCATCCCTGGCTCATCGGTGCGCGTGACGCTGAGGGTGGCGGGATGAGCTCTGAAAGTGCCCGTCAAGGATGGCGGGTGAAGGACGGAATGGGAACATGGCCACTCTCCGATACCAGACTGGAGCGGAAGAAGAACGCAAACTTCGAGCGGACTCGCTCGATATCGCGAGCGACGGCTCCGTTTCTTGGCAGGTCAGCTTTCCACCAGGGACACAGGAATTACTGCGGCGATCATTCCGAGAGGCTGCACGTCCGGCACGGCATCCCCCAGCGGTTGAGCGAATGAAACCTTTGACCGAGTGAGCAACGTCCCGAGGCACAAATCTGCCAAAGGGAGAACCACGTTAAAATTCTTACCCATGTAGCGATGGTGCAGGACGTGGTGCCCATTCAACCGGCGGAACAGTCCCGAGCGTTCGATCCGGCGCGACTTCGGCAAATGCATGCACCAATGAATGTATTCGTAGACGCAGTAGTAGGTACCCATCCCAAGAACTGCTCCCAGCGCGAGAGCCCAGTTCCCGGCGATCCACGCCACGACGACCATGGGCAGGCTGGCAATGACGGTCAGAACCGGGCCATTCCACCAGGCCATGGGGATGGTCTCTTTATCCGCCTCATCGTGGAGATGATAAGTGTGATCCCCCTTAAAAACGCGATGATGCACGATCGCGTGCGCGCGAAAGGGATACAGGAACCAGCCCACAGGACGGTGCATGAGATAGCGGTGGAGCGTCCATTCGAAGAAGGACGAAAAGACAACCCAAATGCAAAAGCCGGTGGCCGCCCAAAAAATAAACATAAGCAAGATACTGTAGTAGCAACTGAAGACGGCGTCGCAGGCAAAAACCGAG
Source organism: Chthoniobacter sp. (assembly GCA_041287745.1). Classification (GTDB taxonomy): domain Bacteria; phylum Verrucomicrobiota; class Verrucomicrobiia; order Chthoniobacterales; family Chthoniobacteraceae; genus Chthoniobacter. The sequence goes on from JBGGMZ010000442.1 coordinate 4,796, forward strand.
GAATGCGGATTTAACAACTGCCCCCTGCGGAGAGGACGCTCACTGCAAGAACGCCGCGGATGGGGAGGGATTCGAACCCTCGTTACCTTGCGGTAAACACGCTTTCCAGGCGTGCGCATTCGACCACTCTGCCACCCATCCTAGTGCTGCGGGGCGGCAATAGTGCGAGAAAAGACGCGTTGTGCAAGTGGATTAACGGTGAAATGGCAAATGACGAATGGCAGATGGCAAATTGCCGCTGGCGACCGCAGGGCGAAGCCGTCGATCCAGGTCAGATGCGGAATGCCAAAAGAGGGATCCTGGGATCAGTGCTTGCCCGAGGCCCGCAGTCAGTGCTTGCCTGGGGCCCGCAGCGTGGGGCTATCGAGGTCGAGCTTGGAGAGCGGAATCACCTCGAGCTTCGGAAAGGCGGCGCGCAAGGTCTTTTCGATGATCTTGCCCTGGCCGGCGACGACGATGTTGATGTGATCGGCCGGGAAATGCTTGGCGGCAAAGGTTTGCAGGTCGTCGGGCTTGGTGCGGTCGACGTCGGCGACGTAGCTTTCCATGCGATCGAGGGGCAGACCGTAAAGCGCGAGGTCGCTGACGCGCTTGACGTAGCCTTCATTCGTCTCGAGGTCGCGGGCAAAGGCGCCGGTCAGCACGGCTTGGCGCGTCTTGAGATAATCTTCGGGCGCGGCTTCCTTGCCGAGGCGCTCGATCTCCGCCTGGATGACTTTGACCACTTCCGCGGCGGATTCGTTTTTCGTCTGCGCACCGGCCACGAAGAGCCCCTCCCCACGCCAGGTGGAGAGACTGCTGGCCGCACCGTAGCTGAGGCCACGCTTCACACGCACTTCCTGGTTGAGCCGCGAGGAATACCCGCCGCCGAGGAGGGCGTTGGCCACTTTGCCGGGGAACAAATCCAACGCCTGGCGCTGGATGCCGGGAGCGGCGAGATAGACGGCGGCCTGGCCGGCGGTAGGCATGTCCACGAGGATCACACGACCGAGCGTGGGAGCGGGATAAGGGGTGAATTTGGCCTCCACGGAAGGTGCCTTCCAGTCGCCGAAGACCTTCTCGGCCAGCGCAAAGGCTTCCGGCGCAGAGACATTGCCGGTGAGGATGAGAAAGCTGTTGCCGGGGCGATAGGCGCGGTCGTGCAGGGCGGTGATTTCCTTGCGGGTGATGCGACCGATCGAGCCGGGCGTGCCGCCCTCGGGATGCGCATAGGGTGAGCCGCCGAGTGTGGCGCGGCTGGCCACGTGACGGGCGACCGTGCCCGGCTGCTCGAGACTCATTAGCAGTTCATCGAGCGTCTCGCGACGGGCGCGCTCGATCTCTTCCTTGGCAAAGGCCGGGTGCAGGACGAGATCGGCCACGATGCCGAGCGCGGGCTCGAGATTGCTGGAGAGCGTGGTCAGTTTGATCGTCGTGCCGTCCCACGTGCTGCCTGTCTCGATCTTCGCACCGAGCGCCTCGGTATCCGTGGCGATCTTTTGCGCGCTGCGGGTGGTGGTGCCCTGCTTGAGCAGATTGGCGGTAAAGTGCGCGAGGCCGGCGAAACGCGGCGGATCGGTCTCCGCGCCGTTGTTGATCAGCACTTCGGCGCTGACCAGCGGAAGGCCTGGCCGCTCGATGACGATGACACGCAAGCCATTCGGCAGCGACTTGTCCTGTGCCTTGCCGATCTTCGCTTCGCGCGGTTCGCCGGCTTTCGGCAAGCCCTCGACTTCGGCCGCATGAGTACTGAGCGAGGAAAGGGCGAGAGCCGTGGTGAGGAGAAAATATCGGGCCTTCATTTCTTCGCCTTGCCTTTCGTCTTCATCGCTTCGGGGAGGTATTCGATCACGAGTTGATTCGCCGGGGTGAAATACTTCTGCGCCGCGGCCTGCACCTGGGCGGGTGTGACGGCTTGCAGGTCGCTCAGGTCGGTGTTGGCGCGATTCGGGTCGCCGTAGACAGCGGCGGCTTCGCCGAGCGCGCTGGCTTTGCCCTCGAAGGTTTCGCGTTCGATGAGCTTGTTGGCCAGGAGTTGATTGCGGGCAATGGTCAGCTCTTCGTCGCTGATGGGCTTGGTGATGATCTTGTTGATCTCCTCGAAGAGCACGGCCTTCGCCTTCTCCACCGGCACGCCGCTGGCGAGGACGACCTGATAGGTGAGCAGCCCGAGATCCGCACGCAGGTCGGCGGAAAACTCCGCGCTCTGCGCGAGCTGCGTTTCATAGACCAGCCGGCGATAGAGCCGCGAGGATTCGCCGCCGCTCAGCACCTGCTCCGCCACGCGCAAGGCGGGGGCATCCCCAGAGGTAATGGATGGACCGAGATACGTCACCGCCAGCGCGGGCAGCGGCACTTTGGCGTCGAATTCGCGGATCGGCTTGGGCGCATCACGAGGGGGCTCTTTGGTCGCCACCCGTGGGATGACTGCTTCCGGCTTGGGAATCGGGCCAAAGTAATCGTCCACCCACTTTTGCACCTGCGCGGCCTCGAAATCTCCGACGACCACGAGCACCGCATTGTCCGGCCGGTAGAAGGTGGTATGAAAGGCGCGCACCTCCTCGAGGTTCGAAGCGTCGAGTTCCTCGATGTTGCCGATGGTGGGCCGCTTGTAAGGATGCTCGATGAACGACTTCTTCTGGATGAATTCACCGAACTCCCCATAGGGCTCGGCAAGGATGCGTTGCCGGTACTCCTCCTTCACCACCTCGCGTTCGAGGGTGAAGTTTCGCACGTCCACAGTGAGCGCGCTCAGGCGCTCGGCTTCGGCCCAGAGCAGGCGCTCCACATTATTCGACGGCACCGTCTCGTGGAAGACAGTCACGTCATCGGCCGTGTAGGCGTTGTTCTCGCCGCCGACGTCTTCGGTGAGGCGGTCGAGGAATTCCGAAGGCATGCGCTTGGTACTCTTGAACATCATGTGCTCGAAGAGATGGGCGAAGCCGCTACGGCCCGCCGGGTCATCCTTTGAGCCCACGCGATACCACACCTGGATGCACACGGTGGGCGCGCTGTGATCTTCGCACCAGATGAATTGCAGGCCATTGGGCAGCGCACGCTGCTCGAATTTCAGAGGCGGGATGGACTCCGCGGCGCGCCCGACGACGAGGAACGCGCTGAGGAACAGGAGGGTTGCGAGTCGGATGGGGCGCAAGGTGAGTGGGAAGGTGGCGATGAGTCGCAGGCTTGGCAATTCGGAATCCCCGTTGCGAGGGCAAACTTAGGACGGTTTCACTGATTCCTTGGTTGTGTGCTGCATTGAGGAGGCAGGCATCACCGCAAAGGCGCAGAGAACGCAGAGGGCCGCAGAGGAGGAAACAGGCCATCATCCAACGCCTCTACTCGTCTGAGAGAACGAACGCTTGTTCGTCTTGCGGGTCCACAAGCTTTACCTCTGCGACCCTCTGCGTTCTCTGCGCCTCTGCGGTTAATCTGATCATTCCGGTCGCGATTAGTGCCCCCGGAAACCGCAGGCCCGTGCGTGAGTGGAGGGTCCGCATTTGACAAAGCGGGTCTTGCACCGTTGCATAGCCACCTCGCAAATGAAACGCCTTCTCACCCTCACCGCCCTCACGGCCGTGGCGCTCCTCACCGGCTGCGTCAACGGTCCAGTCCACCGCGCCATCCGCGGAAATTACAACGTCACCGCCTACAAGCCGCACAATCCCGACAACGTGCGCATCAAGGTTTCGCTCTCGAACCATGCCGTTTACGTGATGGAAGGCGATACGCCGCTGCTCGTGACCGCGGTGGCCATCGGCAAGCCGGATCATCCGACGCCCACGGGCAGCTATCGCATCACGAACAAAATCCCGAAGAAGCGCTCGGGCGAATACGGTTTCTCGGTCAGTGGCGACAGCATTCACCCGGCGAAGGCGAGCGAAGCCAGCGGCCACTATGTCGGCTTCCCCATGGCTTGGTGGTGTGAATTCACGCCCGGCTACGGATTCCACGAGGGCGCCGTGTGGCCCATCCCGCGCACCCATGGCTGCCTGCGCCTGCACAAGAATGTCGCGCCGAAATTCTACGCGCTGGCCCGCCCCGGCACACCGGTGAATATCGCCCAGTCGCAGCCCGAGGACGCCACGATCGGCAAGGATGTGAAGCGCCCCCAGGATTACGCCGATCCAGATCCGGCCAACGCCATCCTGATTTCCGATCGCGCCTTTACCCAGCCAACCGAGCCACTGCTCGTCGAGCGTCCGTAATCGCCTCCCATGTCCGACTCCTCTACCGCCGACAAGCCCGCCCGCGTCAATTTGCGAACGCCGGCGGTCATGGCCGCTGTCCAGGCGCAAGTCGAGTCGCACTATCGGAGCGACGTAGTGGAGACATTGCGGGCCCGCGGCGGCACGCTCACCTGTGGGGGCGTGACGGTGCGCCTGGCAAAGCAATTTGGCTTTTGCTACGGCGTGGAGCGAGCGATCGATCTCGCCTACGCCGCCGCGAAGGTGTTTCGCGATCAGGGGCGCCGGCTCTTCATCCTCGGTGAGATCATCCACAACCCCGAGGTCAACGAACAGATCGTCGCGCTCGGGATCAAAAACCTCCTGGGAAAGAACAAGGAGGCGGAAGTCCGCGATCTGCGCGCGGAAGATGTCGTCATCGTGCCGGCCTTCGGCACCGATGTCGCCACCCTCGCCCGGATCAAAGAACTCGGCTGTCAGATCGTGGATACCACCTGCGGCGACGTGATGAGTGTCTGGAAGCGCGTGCGGCAAAACGCCAGCGACGACGTCACCTCCATCATCCACGGCAAAGCCTCGCACGAGGAAACCAAGGCCACCGCCTCGCGTGCGGTGGTGAGCGGCAAGGGCAACTACCTCGTAGTCCTCACGCTCGCGGATACCGATTACGTCTGCAATTACATCCGCCACGGCGGGGACAAGGCGGCCTTCCTGGAGAAATTCCGCGGCGCCTATAGCGAAGGCTTTGATCCCGACCTGCACCTGCGCCGCGTGGGCGTGGCCAACCAGACCACCATGATGCGGGGAGAGACAGAGGAAGTGCAGCGCCGGATCGAGGTCGCCATCCGCGATCGCGACGGTGCCGAACGGGCCAAGCAAAACTTCCGCTTCTTCGACACCATCTGCGGCGCCACCCAGGAGCGGCAGGATGCCCTGAAGGATATGCTCGAGTCGCCGATGAACCTGCTGCTCGTGATCGGCGGTTACAATAGCTCGAATACTTCGCACCTCGCGGAAATGGGCGAGGCGAAGCTGCCCACTTATTTCATTCGCAATGCGGGCCGTTTGGAATCGCGCCAGCGCATCGTCCACTTCGACCAGCATGCCAAGCAGGAGATCGTGACGGAAAACTGGCTGCCCGAGCGTCCGATCACCGTCGGCCTGACGGCTGGCGCCAGTTGCCCGAACAATCTGATCGAGGAAACCATCCTGCGCCTGTACGAGTTGCATGGCATCGGCGCGGAGCAGTTGCTGAGCGCCTCCGGAGCGCAGGCGTAGGACGCGTGGCAGCGGGCGCAGGGTCGCAAATCTCGAACGCACCAGCCGGCCTCCCACATCGGGAAACGCCGCATTCGCCTCTTGCCCATCCCGATTCAGCCCCATTTAATGCCCCGCTTTGCCGTATCCCGATGATTTCGGTCACCGTCCCAGTTTACAATGAAGCCGAAGCGCTCCCGATCCTCGCGGAGCGGGTAACGGGCGTGCTTGGAAACCTTGGCCAGCCGTGGGAATTGATCTTCATCAATGACGGCAGCCTCGACGGCAGCGAGGAAGTCCTCGACGGCCTCGCAGAGAAAAATCCGGCGATCAAAGTCGTTCACTTCCGGCGCAATTACGGGCAGACGGCGGCCATGATGGCCGGCTTCGACTTCGCGCAGGGTGACGTCATCATCCCCATGGATGGCGACCTGCAGAATGACCCGAGCGATATCCCGAAGATGCTCGCGAAGCTGGATGAAGGCTTCGACGTCTGCTCCGGCTGGCGCAAGGACCGGCAGGACAATGCGCTCCAGCGCAATATCCCGAGCATCATGGCCAACCGGCTTATCTCGTTCGTCTCCGGCGTGCGGTTGCATGATTTCGGTTGCTCGCTGAAGGCCTATCGCGCGGAGGTCATCAAGTCCGTGCGACTCTACGGCGAGATGCACCGCTTCCTGCCCATCTACGCGTATTGGCACGGCGCGAAGATTACCGAGGTCACGGTCAATCACTTCGCTCGCACGACCGGTAAATCCAAGTACGGCCTTGAGCGTGTGCTCAAAGTGCTGGCCGACCTCGTCGTGGTGAAGTTCCTCGACAGCTACGCGGAGAAGCCGATGTACGTCTTCGGCACCGTGGGCCTGTTGTCCTTTTTCGTCAGCTTCATCGCTGCGAGCACCGCTGTTTATTTCAAGCTCTGGGGCGGCAAATCTTTCATCGAAACACCGCTGCCGCTCCTCTGCGTCATGAGCGTGCTCACCGGCGTCATGTGCTTCCTCATG
>JBGGMZ010000443.1:0-9319 GCA_041287745.1 Chthoniobacter sp.
GGCATGGAGAAGGAAGATCACCACGAAGACGCGAAGGCACGAAGGGGCAAAGAGCGAGGGCAGCTGCTGAGATTGCGCCCACCTTCGTGCCTTCGCGTCTTCGTGGTTAATTACTAATACTTCCCGAAATAAGCGCCCCAAATTAGGGAGGAAACTTCCCTGACAGGACACTAATCCCCCGACCCTATTGGCGCAACGAATTGCACCGGGCTAGCAGATCAACTCAGCGTGCAGCCTGCCCTGTGCGCCCAAAAACTACCCGGCAGTGCTCAGCGCGTGGCAACGATGCGCTCGACGTACTTGGCGAGGAGGTCGAACTCCAGGTTCACCAAGTCCCCCGCCTTCTTCGACCGCAAGTTCGTGACGGCAAAGGTGTGCGGGATGATCCAGACGACGAAGCTCGCTTCATGCACCTCGGCCACGGTGAGGCTGATGCCATCGATGGCGATGGAGCCCTTGAAGGCGACGTAGCGGGCAAACTCTCGCGGCAGGGCGATCTCCAGACGGTAGTCGGCCTGGACTTGCTCGAAGGAAAGCAGCGGGCTCGTGGTATCGACGTGCCCTTGCACGAAGTGGCCACCGAGTCGTGCGTGGGCCGCGAGGGCGCGCTCGAGATTGACCGGCGTACCCGGCGTGAGCGCGCCGAGACTGGTGCGGGCGAGAGTTTCCGCGAGCAGGTCGAAGGCGAGCTTGTCGCCTTCATGAATCGTCACGGTGAGGCAGCAGCCATTCACGGCCACGCTGTCGCCGATGCGCACGTCCTGCGTGACCAGCGGTGCACGCACCGTGAGGCGCGCGCCCGCGGAGGAGCGTTCGAGGGAAAGGAGTTCGCCTGTTTCTTCGACCAAGCCGGTGAACATAATGCGGTGAACGGTAGCCGGACTCAGTGCAACGGCGAGATAAAGACGCGCATGACGTTCACGCGTCCGCCGGGGAAATACCAGCGTGGCTCATACTCGAAGCTGCGCTCGCTGGCTCGATAGAAGACCCAGCTCGATTGGTTGGGATAGTTTGGGTCGTAGACGGTGAAGCTCATATTGCCCTGCGCCTCGCGCCGCACGGCGTAGACGACGACCACGTGGTTCATGTGCGGGAAGCGCGCGAGGTAGATGGCGCGAAGCTGGCCGCGGTCGATCGACTCGGCGAGCCATTGCGCGGCCGAGGCCTGGCCGACGCGCAGGTGGCCCATGCACATGCGCCAGTTGCCGAAGCGCAGATAGGTGGGCAGCCAGTTGCCGAGGTTGTCCTTCAGCAGACCTTCGTAGGCCACGGAAAAGTCGTGCAGGTCGGCGTAGCCGGGGATGACGATCTTGTCCTTCGGCCCGCTGCTCCAGACGGGGATGCGGCAGACTTGCTTGATCCGGACGCGGTATTCCTCGCGAGAGAGGCGGGGCTGCTTCGGCTCAAACCGGGCGAATTGATGGAACTGCAGGACCGCCCGAGAGAGCACGAAACAGCGGTGGGCAAACTCCACCGGCTTGTCGCGCTGGCTGATGTGCAGGACGCCTTGTTCATCCACGCCGTATTGCCACAGCGTGTCATTGGAAAAGGCGAAGGTGTCGCGGTGCAGATCGAACTGAGTGGCCGCCCGAGCGAATGAGCAAACAACGCAGGCGAAGAAAAAGAAAAGGAGACGCAGCTTCACGGAAGGCACACGAGTCGATGCGAACCCGGCCATTTGTCAACGACGCAGCATGCCGGCCATCGAATTTGATCCGATTGCCCCAATTCCTCGGGACACTCGCATCAGCCCCCCGTAACATTGAATGTTGGATGCTGGGCGTTCGATGTTGGATGTTCTGCCTTTCCTTCTCACTTTGTCCCGCCTGCTCAACCCCTACTTCCAGCTCTTCCTCACGGTCGGGCTGGTCACGATCTCGGAAATCCTGCTCAAGCAAGGCACCCTGGAGACAACCACGGCCCAAAATGTCCACTGGCTCGGCCTGTCTTCCCTCCCCTCGCCCCGCGTGTGGCAGGGGGCGGCCCTGCTCGTGCTGAGCAGCATCACCTGGATCCTCGTGCTGCGAAAGATGCCGCTCTACCTCGCCTTCATGCTCAGCAGCGTGGTGCACGTCACCATTCCCCTCGCCTCCTGGCTGGTGCTCGGGGAGCAAATCCACCCCGTCCGCTGGTCGGGCATCGCAATGGTGGTCGCAGGTGTCTGGATCATCGCGCGGCCAGCCAGCCAGGTGGAGGAGCGCTCATGAAGGCCTCCCTCATTGCCCTGCTCATCGGCTGCCAGGTGCTGCTCGTGGTGAGCCAGCTTTTCCTCAAGCACGCGATGAACCTCTCTGCGCGCACGCCCCGTCCGGTCGCTCAAGTCGCGTTCTTTGGCGGTCTCTTCGTGGCCGCCATGACCGTCTGGTTTCTACTCTGGCTGGGCTTCCTGCAGGTCATGCCCTTGAGCGAGGTGCAGCCGTGGGAAGGGCTCAGCCCCGTACTGCTCGTGCTTGGTGCGGCGATTTTCCTGCGGGAGAAAGTCTCGCGCGAGGCTTGGGGCGGCATCGTGCTGATTTCCGCCGGCGTGGTGCTCGTGTCGGTCGGCTGAAATCAGCTTGCCACGCTGGCCAGCTCCACCGTGGAGCGCTGGAGCGAGTGCTTGATGAAATTCGCGCCGAGGTCCCAGATCGGGCCAGGGAAGCTGCGGCAATCGGCCAGCACAGAATCCAGTGCGGCGACGAAGCGGTCGATCTCGCGCTCGCCAATGATGAGCGGGGGCAGAATCTTGATCACATCCATCGCGTGTCCGGCGAGTTGGGTGAGGATGCGATGCCGCTGGAACAGCGAGGTCACGAGCATCTGCGCGAAGAGCTCGCGCTCGACCTTGTGCAGGAGCTTCCATCCCATGCGGGCGGAGAGCTCGCTCGGCTCGTGGAATTCGATGGCGATCATCATGCCCATGCCGCGCACTTGCTTGATGAGCGAATGCTTCTTCTTCAGCTCTTCAATGCGGGCGACGAGCTTTGCTCCGTTGTCGCGGGCGCGTTCGACCAAGTTCTCATCCTCCAGCACCTGCAATGTCGCGAGGCCACAGGCCATGGCGAGATTGTTGCGGCCGAAGGTGGAGGAGTGCACCACGCAGCGGTCCAGCCGGCTGAAAGTCTTCTGGTAAATAGCGCGCCGTGCCACCACCGCCGCGCACGGCACATAGCCGCCGCTCAGCGATTTCGCCACGGTGATGATGTCGGGTTCCAGCCCCCAGTGCTCGAAACCCCACCACTTGCCCGTGCGCCCGAGGCCAGTTTGCACCTCGTCGCAGACCAGCAGCGTGCCGTACTTGCGGCAGAGCTTCTGTGCTTCGCGGTAATAATCGTCCGCCGGGAAATTCACGCCCTTGCCTTGCACGGGTTCTACGATGAACGCCGCCACATCCTTGCGTGAGAGATGCTTCTCTAGTTCGGCGAGGTCGCCCATCTTCACCCGCGTGCAATTCTCCAGCAGCGGCCCGAAGCCTTCGCGGAAATGCTCGTCGCCCATTACGGACAACGCGCCATGGGACAGGCCGTGGAAAGAGCCGTGCAGCGAGAGCAGCCCGGGACGCCCCGTGGCCGCGCGGGCAAATTTGATCGCGCCTTCATTCGCCTCCGCGCCCGAATTGCAGAAGAAAATGGAGTCGAGGTGCGACGGGAGTTTCTTCAGGAGCGCCTCCGCGAGCAGGCCGCTGAGGAGCGAGCAATCCATCTGCACCATGTTCGGCAGGTCCATCTCCAGCACGTCGGTGATGGCCTTTTGGACGGCGGGATGGTTGCGCCCGATATTGAAGACGCTATAGCCGCTGAGGAAATCGAGGTAGTCCCTCTCGTCGAGGTCGTAGAGGTAGGCGCCTTGAGCGCGTGCATAGACCTGGTCGAAACCAATGATACGCTGCACGCGCACCAGAGTCGGATTCAGGTGCCGCTCGTGCAGCTTGTAGTTTTCGCCCAGGCGAGCGGTGATGAGGCTCTTCAGGTCGAGCGGCATGTCGGCGCGCACAATAGCCCGAGTTGAGCGAATGGCGAGCGAAAGTCCGCTTGCGGGCTATTTGGGTGATCGATTGTTTAACGGCACAGAGAGGCTTTGCTTGTTTTTCGCCCAGTCGGGGTTCGGCAATGCTTCCCAGATGCGCAGGTGGCGCACCGCTCCTTCGACGCCGGAGACGAACATGACGCTGTGCTTTTCCGAACTGATCAGCGGATGCTGTCCGGTGAGACTCTGGCCATTCACCGTGCCCACCATTTCATCGCCGAGGATCTCGAAGGTCACCTTCTGCCACTCCCCGAGCTTGACCGGCGTCTGGAGAGCTCCGAGCGGCACGGCCTTGTCCGGACCCTCGTGGTCGTTGTCGTCCTTTTGGATGCGCATCCCGGTTTCATTCAGGAAAATGCTGCAGACGTAGTCCTTCGTGTCGCAGGTGCGCACGGCGAAGAATCGGGTCTTGCGCCCCTCCAGCGGCACGTCATGCATCCGCACTTCGCAACTGATGACCACGTTCTTGAAATCGAACCCGATGGACGCCGTCGCCGGATGATGCATCTCCGGGTTCTCCGTGCCCTTGAACGTGCCGTCCACCGCCTCCCAATGGCCGCCACGCGGCACCACGTTGCAGCGCCAGCCCTTGAAGCCACTGGCAAAGGCCGCCGTGCTGCCTTCCGGAGGTGGCGGCTGCTGGGCGAAGTCTTCGCTGACCAGCAGCTTGCCGGGCTTGGTCATGAGCGTGGCAGGAAGGTCTTCGGCAAAAGCGGGGATCGCGAGTGCGGCGGCGAGGAAAAGGGGGAGCACGCGTTTCATGGTGGGGATATGGCTGAGCTATTTGGCAGCGGCTTCCGGCCAGTTCAGGTGCTGGTGCAGGAACTCAAACGTGCCCTGACCATTGATCGTGTGACCGCCGTTGAAGAACTCGATCGCCGTACGGTCGCCGAGCCCAAATTGATCGTAAAACCAGCGCGTCTTCGCATACTCCGAGGCCACCCAATCGTCCGGCGCCACGCCATCGTGATGCCCACGCTCAACCATGAACGGCCGCGGAAACATGAGATAGGTGAGCTCCGCGTAGCTGTATGTGCCGCCCATATTGAAATACGGCATCTCCCATTCATCGGTGAACATGAAGCTGTGCCGGTCATCGGTCGAGGCCACCTTGCGCGGCCAGTCGTTGAAATCGCCGGAGCAGATGGAGAGACAGTAACCCTCGAGCACCGGCGGAATGCGCACGGCGGACTCGCCGCCGTAGCTCAGGCCGTAGAAGCCGATGCGCTTGTCGTCCACAAAGGGCAGTGAGCCGAGCCACTTTAGCCATTGCTCATGGTGGTGGATGATCTCGGAGAACATGGAAAGGCCCACCGTGTTACCCTTGCGCGAGAGCGTGCGGTAGTACGCTTCCTTCTGGTAAAGATTGTGCGGGGCAAACGTGATGAATCCCTGCTCGGCGAGTCTCGCGGCGAAATTGCGATAGGCCGGCTTGTCACCCGTGATGGTCTCTTGCGGCAGTCCGTGCCGCCCATGCTGGCACACCACCACCGGCCGCTGCTCACCCGGCTTGAGATCCTTTGGCACGCATAGGATGCCCCACGCAAATGCATCACCGCCGACATCCACCACCACCTCGTAGCCTGTCCACTTCGGCTCGTCGTAAATCTTGCGCGTGCGCGGGTTCGCCGGGGGCAGCGGATCATCGATCCGGCCGATGATCTCTTCCCAAAACGCTTTCCGATATTGCTTCGCGACTTCGATGAACGGCTCGGGTGCGCGCGCCTCAAAGCGCTTCTCCAGCGTCCACGGCTCGGCGCGATACTCGGGGAAAACCCTGTACAGAAAGAAATCGTCGCGGGTGTGATTGGAGGTGCGCACGAGTTCCTGCACGTGCGCCTCGAGTTCCTTCACCTGCCGCCATTGCCGCGCCAGAGGATCGAAAGCGTGCCGTTGATCCTTCGGCAACTCCGCCGAGAGCTCCATCGATGCAGGCGTGCCGAGCATCTTCGCAAACTCCACCAGTGCCGGCTGACTGCCTACTGGCACCAGCTTGCCGCCCTCGCCTGCCACAAGCTTCCGCGCCTGCAGGCTGGCTGGCGCGAGACCATCGATGCGTTTGAACTCCGCATCCACCTCGGCAAACGCGGGCGTGGTGAGCTTGCCCGGCGCGGCGCAATTCTTCCACCCATCCCGCGCTGGCGGCGGCCCATCGATCGCCGGCTCGGCGCTGTATTCCACCACCAGCCCGCGTGGCGCGATGAGTGAGGCGATTTCCGCGTCGCCAAATTCGCGCAGCAGCCCCTTCACATTCCGATAGAGTGGCTCCTCCCACGTCTGCTGTCGCGATTTGAAATAGCCGCTCACCAGCGTGGCCTTGATCTCCTGTCCGGCCACGGCGGCGTAGAAAGCGATCAGCCCGCCTTCACCATACCCGACCACACCGACCGGCACGCCTTTCGAACTGGCCCAGTCGCTCGCAGCAAGGACCTTCTGCACCTCGTAACCGATGATGTGCCGGCCCATCATGTAAGCCTGCCGATAAATCCACTCGCGATGCGGTTGGTTCGTCATCGTGATCGCCGCATTGCCCGAGCCCGCATCGCTACGATCGACCAACACCGGCACGATTACCGCAAAGCCATTTTCCGCCAGCCGCCGCGCGAATTGCGATTCTGCCGGTACGCCCGGGGCCAGCCCGCTGATTTGCTCCGGCGTCTGGTCCGCATCCGGTATGGCGATGATGTAAGCGCGTGGCTTGTCGCGGGGCTCGAGCATGAGCCCCTCGCCATGCACCCCCTCCAGCGCGCGCCACCGCACCTGCCACACGCGATAACGCGGCGTCTCCGCGACCAATGCCGGGCTCTCCTCGTCGCCAAAACGTTCCATTTCGCCTCGCCCCGTCGGCTCGGCCATGCCGATGGCATAGAGAAAACGTGCGCGATTGCCGGCGACCGATTGCGCATAAGCCTCGGGAGAAGAGGTGTCGCGATGCCAGCGTTTCGCCCGTTCGCTCAGCGAATCCGCGATGCGCTGGTCCATGTCGTGCAGCGCAGCTTCGTGCATTTTAGCGGAGAGATCGCCCGACCACGTGAGCGGCTCCGTGCCGGGCAGCGTGACGACATCCGCAGCCACGGCGCTGGTGGCGAGGGCGAGCAGGACGGGCAGAAGAGCGGTCAGTCTCATGGGAGGGGCAGAGAGGTTGTCGGTGAAGTATTCAACCCGCCATCCCAAAATATTCGGTGTTCCATCTTCAATAAATGCGCCTCCGGCGGGTTATCCCATCGCATGAAATCCCTCCTCCCTATCGCTTTCGCTCTGCTCGGCGCTCTCGCCCTTCCCCTTTGCGCGGAAGACGCCAAGCCCCTGCTCAATGCTCCCGGCAAGGTCATCGCCGCGCCCGATTTCAAGCAACCCCTCGGCCCCGAGTGGGTGCTCACGACCGGCAAGGGCACGTGGACTCCGGCGGACGGCATTCTCAGCGTCACAAACATTCCGGAGCAAAATCACATCCCCGTGTTACACCTCACCACCGGTCCCACGCCGCTCATCTGGGAATGCGAGTTCAAGTTCAACAACGGCAAATCCTTCCTCGTCGGGTGCGACGCCCAGAAGCACGTCGGCCGTGTGGTCATCGGGCCGAAGAGCTTCAAGATCGCCGAGGACTCGACCGAGGTGAAGGGCAAGGTGCCCAGCCATACGCTGAGCGAGACCCCGGTAGACCTGAAGCCCGACGCCTGGCATAAGCTGCGTGTGGAATATGCCGGCGACCAAATCGCCGCGCGTCTCGATGGTCAGGACATCATCGGCCAAAACGCCTATCTCGCTACGCCCAAGGTTCGCTGGTGGTTCGCCGCCGCGGACACGGTGCAGATTCGCAACGTGAAGATCACCGAAGGCACGCCGATCGCCCCAGCGCCGGCCAAATAGTCTGATTGGCAGGCTGACCCTCGCGCGTTTTTGCCGATGGGCCTGGGACGCAAAGCCAGGTGGCTGCGCCTGCAAGACGCCGTGCACACTGGATGCACATCCATGTCGATTCGGCGTGCGTTGCGCCTCGTCTCTTGGTCCAATTGTGGCCGAATGAAAGTCGTTCGTGTCCCTTGGATCCGTTGCCGCGCCGATGAAGTGGGCGCGTGCGCGGTTGATTTACACTGGCGGAAGCAGAACTTCAGCCTCATCGCGAATTCTGAGCGCGAAGCTCAGGACTGGTGGGGCGGGCTGGGCGAAGAGGAGCGGGATGCCGCACTCGGTCTGGACGAACCGCCGCAAGCGGAACAAGCGAGCTTTTGGTGACCGAGCCGGACAAATATTCCAGAGTGAATCGGCGCATACAGTGGATTTCCTTGCCGCTTGCTCCAATGCGGTCATAGTAATCGCCCGCTGGACGATGGTGATGTGGCTGCTTTTCTGGTTTACTGGGAAAGGCCACCAATCGCAACCGTCCGCCGGCACGCAAATATCTCGGGGTGTAGCTTAGCTTGGTAGAGCGCCTGGTTTGGGACCAGGAGGTCGCAGGTTCGAATCCTGTCACCCCGATATCTTGCAGCGGCGATCGAGGATCGGTCTGCCGCAGATGGATAAAGCGATGCGAAGCGAAATTGCGGGTTTTAACTCCGCTTTCGCACCTTGCGGTAGACAAGGAACGCCGTAAGCGCGGTGAGAACGAAAACAGCAGCGAAGAGTTCCGGCGTTCGATGTTTGTCGTCCTCTTCGACGACGATAATCCAGAAAATGACGCAACCAACGACGATCAAACCTTGCAGGGCGATACTGAGGAAGGCCCATATCGCCCACAAAATGACTTTCAAAGCATTCTTGGGCGGCTCTACTGGCTTTACTGGCTCTGGCTTCTTTTCTCTTTCAACCGGTGTTAGTTGAAAATCGTATTTGTCGTAAGGACCTCCACCATCCTGGACTCTAAGATCGTGCTGAAAGAGATGGTACCCGGGGGCGTTGACTTGGAACACGAGCGGCTTGTCATACCATTCTTCAGTCACGATGCAGTTGAATGTTCCGTCCGAGGCAGAAAACGAACTGGTGGAGATAATGCTTCCGCCATCCAATATGTTGACCTTAACGCCTACGACTGCAGCGGATTTCTCGCCGATGAGTTTACCGGAGAGGTTCATGCGTTTGGAGAAGTCCTGACTGGAACGATTCGTAACATGGAAACTAGGACTTTTTCCGCTTAATCATGTTCCAGCAAGCGACCACGAGCGGCTTAAGGGTCTTGCGAAAGGCGTATATGGCGCCCGCTGTAATGCCGTAGACACTCGGCCATTCCAAATCGCGCCAGTCAGTGTGATGGCGTACATGGTATTGCACGCCATACACGGCGCCAATAAAGGCGATGCCGAAGACCACTTTCAAG
>JBGGMZ010000444.1:0-5387 GCA_041287745.1 Chthoniobacter sp.
CAGTCTGTCGCGGCGGCAAGGTAACGGTGCGCGTTCCCCCGCCCGCGCAAGGTTTCAAGCTCCACACGGCGGGGATGGATCTCGTGGACCTTGGCACAGAGTTCGGCGTGAATGCCGATGCCAACGGCGCGAGCGAGGTCCACGTCTTCGAAGGCAAAGTGGAAGCGCATCCAGAAAACGCGGCGATGCAATTGCTCAGCACCGGCCAAAGCCTGCGGCGTGATGAAAACCACGCGCTGTCCGCTGGAAATGCGAAGCCCGAAGATTTTCCCAGCATCGAGGGCCTGAACGCGTTCAGTGCCGACCACGCGAAGGCGCGCTATGAGACGTGGTGGCAGAATGTGCAGAAGGCGAAATACGACCCGCGCCTCATCGCCTGCTATCTCTTCCGCCATTGGCCGGACGATCGCTGGGATCGGCTGGTCAACAATTCCGCCGAGCCACGCGTCGCCTCCCGCTCCGGCGGCGCGGTCGGGGTGCGCTGGACCGAGGGTCGCTGGCCGATGAAAGATGCCTTGGAATTCAAGAGTCCTGGCGACCGGGTGCGCATGAATCTCGGCGCGAAAATCTACTCCGCCATCACCCTCGCCGCCTGGGTGCGCGTGGATGGCCTCGATCGCAAATACAACGCGCTCCTGCTCACCGATGGCTATGACCCGGGCAGCCCACACTGGCAGATTTACGAGGACGGCCGCCTCATGTTTTCCATCGCCTATCTTCCCCTCGGCGAGACGGACGTGAAGCGAAAGAACAACCAGATCTACTTTTCCCCGCGCGTCTTCGACCTGAACAACCAGCGCCGCTGGCATCACATCGCCGTGACTTACGACAACCAAAGCGGCGAAGCCGTGCAATATCTGGACGGCCAGGAAATCAGCCGCGAAATCAGCCCGTTCCATCAACCCGGCCGCCCCATCCAATTCGGCCCGTGCGAGATCGGCAACTGGGGCCTGCCCACGCAAGGCCACCAATTTCCGATCCGCAACTTCAACGGCCGCATCGACGAATTTCGCATCTATCAGGCCGCGCTCTCCCCGGCCGAAGTACGCGAGCAATTCGAAATCGGAAAACCGGAATGAAGCCGCCCCGCCATCTTCAGTTCTATCATTTGCGACTCTGCCATTTGCGACTCTGCCATCTGCCATTTGCCATTTTTGCATTGGCCATCACCGCCCCGGCCATTCTTTGCGCCGCTGAGACTCCCGCCGACCTCCTCTACGTCCGCCGCATCGCTCCGCTCTTCGCCGAGAAATGCCTCTCCTGCCACGGCAACGACGAACAGAAAATCAAAGGTGGCCTCGACATGCGCTCCCTCGCCTCCGTCCTGCAGGGTGGCGACAGCGGTGAACCCGCCTTCACACCCGGCAAGCCGGAGCAAAGCCCTCTCTATCTCGCTGCCACCCGCCAGCATGAGTCCGACTGGAAACCGATGCCTCCCAAGGAGGCAGACAAACTCTACGCCGAGCAGGTCGGCTGGATCAAAGATTGGATCGCCGGCGGCGCCCCATGGCCGGACAAAGTACGTGTCGACGCCATCGCCAAGGCAAACGCCGCGCAATGGTCCGCGGAAGATGGCCTGCCGGTAAAAACCTCCGGCGGCTTGAGCGCCGAATGGACCAATCGCAAATACAAACCCGAAGGTTTGTGGGCCTATCAGCCGGTGAAAAAGCCAGCCACCTCGCAAGCAGACTCCGCCGCAATCGACGAACTCATCCAGGCAAAGCTACCGGCCGATCTCCCCGTCGCACCTGCCGCCGATCGCACCACGCTCCTTCGCCGTGCCACCTTCGACCTCACCGGCCTGCCACCCACACCCGAGGAAATCGACGCGTTTCTGCACGATAGCCGGCCGGATGCGGAAGCCTTCGCCAAAGTCGTCGACCGCCTGCTCGCCTCCCGACACTACGGCGAACGCATGGCCCAACACTGGCTCGATGTCGTGCGCTACGCGGACTCCTCGGGCTTTGCCAACGACTACGTGCGCGGCAACTCCTGGCGCTATCGCGACTACGTCGTACGCGCTTTCAACGAGGACAAGCCTTACGACCAATTCATCCGCGAACAAATCGCCGGCGACGAGATCGATCCCCAAAATCCCGAGCTGCTCATCGCTACCGGCTTCCTCCGCATGGGCCCGTGGGAACTCACCTCCATGGAAGTCGCGAAGATCGCCCGGCAGCGCTTTCTCGATGACGTCACGAATAGCGTCGGCGAAACCTTCCTCGCCCATTCCCTGCAATGCGCGCGCTGCCACGATCACAAATTCGATCCGATCCCCACCCGGGACTACTACGGCATCCAGGCCGTCTTCGGGACGACTCAACTGGCGGAGCGCGACGCACCTTTCCTGCCATCTGAAAACCGCAACGGCTTCCTGGAGCGACAGTATCTCGAGAGCAGCCGCGCCGATCATTACGCCACGCTCACCATGCTGGATGAAAAGTCGCTGAAGGCTGCCGATGCGTGGTTTGCCGAAAAGAAAATCGATCCCGCGCAATGGCAGGCCGCACTGGAACAAGCGCGCCAATCGCCCCAGCTCAAGCGCGCTTCGCTCTTTGGCACGACCCGCGATCTCCTGCTAAAACAAGACGTGCCGCAGGATCATTTTCCGCCGCGCATGTTGGGCTGGACCCCGGAGGAGATCGGGATGGAGCGCGTGGCCAATAAAGGACTGGAGCGCCTTTCGTGGGAGATGGACCGCTACAAACCATTTGCCCTCGCCGTCTACGACGGGCGTACCCCACAGGTGAAAAGTGTCAATCATCCAGTACGCATGGCTGCGGATCGCCTGACGGAAGGCGAACTCGAGGAACCCACCATTCACATCGGCGGCGATCCTTTCTCGCCCGGGCCCGCGGTGTTGCCGGGTGTCTTGAGTGTGCTGAGCGACGTGCAGAGGACGGCAATCCCGAGCGAGATCGACGGGCGCCGAAAGGCGTTCGCCGACTGGGTGGCGAGTGAACGCAATCCGCTGACGACGCGCGCGATCGTCAATCGCATCTGGCTCTGGCATTTTGGACAGGGGATCGCCGGCAATCCCAACAACTTCGGCAGCACCGGGAAGAAGCCGACGCATCCCGAATTGCTCGACTGGCTGGCCGCAACCTTTGTCGAGAAAGGATGGTCTTTCAAAGCGATGCATCGCTTGATCATGAATTCGGAAGCCTATCGGCGCGGCACGGAGCATCCCAACCGCAAGCTTCTGGCGGAGAAGGATCCGAACGGCACGGCCTACACCGTCTTCCAGCCGCGCCGCCTCACCGCCGAGGAGTTGCGCGATGCCATGCTCGCGGCCACCGGCGAGTTGAATCGCACCGTGGGCGGCATTCCGAATCGCCCGGAGATGAATCTCGAGGCCGCCCTCCAGCCGCGTCAGGTGATGGGCACTTTCGCCTCCGCGTGGACGCCCAACCCACTGCCCAAGGAGCGCAACCGCCGCTCGCTCTACTCGCTCAAGCTGCGCGGCCTGGTCGACCCGGCGATGGAAGTTTTCAACGCGCCCGCGCCAGACTTTTCCTGCGAGCGCCGGGAAGCTTCCACCGTGACCCCGCAGGTCTTCAGCCTTTTCAACAGCAAGACCAGTTACCTGCGCGCGCTCGCGCTGGCGAACCGCGCTCTCCGCGAAACGCAGTCGGATCGTGCCGCCCTCGAGCGCTGTTTCCTGCTGGCCTGTGGCCACCGGCCGGAAGAAACCGAGTTCACCGCCTGCCTGCTGCACTGGCGCAAATGCGAGGCGGGTTCCGCACCCATCGCCTTCGTCAATCCGCCCTTGGAAGTGCGTCGCGGTGCGGTCGAAGAAAACACCGGTGAGCGATTCGCCTTCACCGAGAAGCTGCCGGCTAGCGTGGACTTTGTCCCCGATTTGCAACCGGCCGACGTCGACGCCCACACCCGCGCGCTCGCCGAGGTGTGCCTGGTCCTCTTCAACTCCAACGACTTCGCCTATGTCTACTAGACCGTTCTTTCCCTGCGCCGGCGGACGCGCCCGGCACGCACCGACCCGCCGCGAATTTCTCTACGGACTCGGGGCCAGCATCGGCAGCCTTGCTTTTACCTCCCTCCTTCAGGCCGCGGAGAAGGCGCACCCGCTCGCTCCGCGCGCCGGACATTTTCCCGCGAAGGCGAAGAATTGCATCTTCCTCATGATGGAAGGTGGCCCGTCGCACATCGATACCTTCGACCCCAAGCCCAAGCTTGCCGAGTTGCATCTCCAGGAATTCACCCGCGAGGGCAAACAAAAGTCCGCCATGGAGAGCGGCAAGCGCTATTATGTGCGCAGCCCTTTTGCCTTTCGCAAATGCGGGCAGAGCGGCGCGGACATGGCGGAAAACTGGCAGCATCTCGCGGGCGTAGCCGATGACATTTGCTTCTTCCGTGGCTGCCAGGTGGACAGCGTGAATCATCCTACGGCCATGTATCAGATGAATTGCGGCAATCGCTTCGGCGGTGACCCAGCCATCGGCGCGTGGGTGACCTACGGCATCGGCTCGCTCAACCAGGATTTGCCCGGCTTCGTCGTCCTGCCGGAGTTGAGCTATCCGCAGGGAGGCGCAGCCAACTGGAGCAATGGCTATCTTCCCGCGCACTTTCAAGGCACACCGCTGCGGCCGAAAGGCTCGCCGATCCTCGACCTCGCTCCGCCCACCGGCGTGAGCCGCGAACAGGAGCGGGCCAATCTCGACCTCCTCGCTACCCTCAATCACAGCCAGCAGGCCCGCCACCCGTGGCAGGACGAACTCGCCGCTCGCATGGACAACTACGAGCTGGCCTTCCGCATGCAGGCGGAAGTGCCGGAGGTGCTCGATCTTTCCCAGGAAGACGCGAAGACGAAAGAACTCTACGGCATCGGCCAGAGCGCAACGGATTCCTTTGGTCGCAAATGTCTGCTCGCGCGTAAGCTCGTAGAAAAAGGCGTGCGCTTCGTGCAGCTCTACAACGGCACGTGGGACAGCCACGACTACATCGAGCGCGCGCATGGCAATCTCGTGCGCGGCGTAGATCAGCCGATCGCCGCGCTGCTAACCGATCTCAAGCAGCGCGGACTGCTCGAGAGCACGCTAGTCGTGTGGTGCGGGGAATTCGGCCGCACGCCGGACAATGGCGTGCGCATGGGCACTGCCTACGGGCGCGATCACAATCCCAAGGCCATGACCATCTGGATGGCGGGTGGCGGCTGCAACGCGGGCCACACGATCGGTGCGACCGATGAACTCGGGATGGAAGCCGTGGAAGGTGTCGCCCATGTGCGCGACTTTCACGTCACCTTGCTGCGCCTGCTCGGCCTAGACGACAACAAGCTCACCTACTACCACGCCGGCCGCTTCAAGCAGCTCAGCCAGTTTGGCGGGAAAGTCATCAAGGACCTCATCGGGTAAACTCATTCTCGG
>JBGGMZ010000445.1:0-11980 GCA_041287745.1 Chthoniobacter sp.
TGTAAATAAGGGAACCCTTGTGGTGAACGGTTCGATCGCCTCCGGAAGTAATGTAAATGTTAGTCTTTCCGGTACGTTGTCCGGAACTGGTGTCATTCCCGGCTCAGTCACTCTTAACGGTGGAAACCTAGCGCCCGGAGGCGTTTCTGCCACCGGGACGCTCACGGTAAGCAATCTAACCATGATCCAAGCTTCCAGCACCTTCCGGTTGGGGGCTGCTGCAGGGACAAATGATCAGGTAAATGTGATCGGTGATCTCTCGCTCTACAACAGCCTGACGATCAAACCGCTCGCCGGTTTCGGCGTCGGCACCTACACCCTTTTCAATTATGGAGGAACGCTGACGAATGGTGCCAATGGCATCGGCCCAATTTCTGGGTTGATTGGCTATGGATCGTCGATTTCGACATCGACGCCGGGGCATGTTGACTTGGTGGTTTCGTACTTGGGAGGTGGTCAGTTTTGGGATGGTAGTGGCGCAGTGAATGACGGGGTCATCGCCGGCGGGAGTGGGAATTGGAGCGCCGCAGGCAACAATTGGACTACCACCACGGGTGCTGGCAATTCGACGTGGCAAAGTGGTAGCGCTATCTTCGGTGGGACTGCCGGAACAGTCACCCTCACGAGCGCGATCAACACCCAGGCGGTTTTCTTCAACAGCAACGGCTACGTCATTGCGGGAACGCAAGCGTTGACCCTTGTCGGCGCTGCGTCCGCGATCAATGTCACGAATGCTGGAACCGCTGCCACCGTCAGCGCCAAGCTGGCAGGTGTGGCCGGCCTGACAACCGGTGGACCGGGAACTCTCATTCTTACCAACGCAGCAAATAGTTATACGGGTGGCACAACGGTATATGGTGGCACTTTACAAATCGGAACGATTGCCACTGCGGGATCGCTCGGCAGTGGTGCGATCTTAGTGGAAAATGGGAGCACACTTTCCCTGATGAATGTGGCTGGCTCCAGCCTCAGTAATAACATCAGCAGCGGCCTCGGTGGCGTCAATACGGTGCAGGGTGGCGCTATCAACAGTCTCACCCTTTTGGGGACGCTGAAGGATGGCGTGGCGGGGCAACTGGCGCTAACCGTTGACGGCACAGGAACGCTAGTCCTCGCCAATGCGGGTAACACTTACAGTGGTTCGACGACAATTACGCAGGCCAATCTGCAAATCGGAACGGCCACGGCTGTGGGCTCGATCGGCGTCAACAGTGCAACTCAGGTGCGCGCTGGCGGCACTCTCACGCTGGTCAATGTGCCCGGCAACTACTTCACAAACGACATTAGCAACGGCGCTGGCGGCGTCGGAACGTTGGTGGTCAATTCCGCGAATGCGATTACCATCCTCGGTGCATTGACGGATGGAGTCGCTGGTCAATTGGCATTCACGCAAAGCGGCAGCGGGACCACGATTCTTAACAGCGGCGGTGCCCCATCCAATTATACCGGCGCTACCAAGGTCACTGCAGGCACGTTGCAACTCAACGGCAGTCTGGTGGGTAGTAGTGTGACTGTAACAGGCAGCGGCAAGGTGGCTATTAACCTTGGGGACAACTGGAGCTTCGTGACCGATGTAAACTTAAACGGCACTGGCACCAGCTTCCAAGCCATCCAATCGGGCACCACCGACATCTGGTCGCTAATCAGCGGCACTGGGGCCTTTAATCAAAATGGTCCGGGCGCGACGATTCTGAAGAAGAACCAGACCTATTCCGGGCCGACCAACGTGAATGCGGGCTCTTTGCAGATCGAAGGCGGTTTGTCGGCGAGTAGCGCGATAAACGTCGGTACAGCAGGAACCTTGTTCTTGAGGTCTTCGTTTCCGGGGAATATCACTGTGAGTGGAAACGGTCACGTCAACCTATATTATAGCACGATAGGCGGCACGCTTAGTGTCAATGGTGGCAACTGGGACGCTTGGGGGAATACCGGAGCGGTTAACGGAGTGGTCACAGTTAGTGGCGGCGTCTTCAATATCAATGGTCCTCTCAATGCATTGTCTGGCTTGAAAGTGACTGGGGGAACCCTTGCCGGCAATGGGCCCCTGATCGGCAGCCTGAATTATACGAGCGGCTCCGTCAGCACTTTTGGCGGCGCCATCTCCGGGAGCGACTCCGCGGTTACGGTAAACAATGCCGGGGCGACGTTGATACTTTTGGGCAGAAGCACGTATGGGGGGGCCACTACTATCACCGCTGGCACTTTGGAGATTGGCAATGGCGTTAGTTCTGCCTTCTTGACAGGCACCAGCGGAGTGACCGTATCTGGCACGGGTATTCTTGCGATGGATCTCGCAGATATCTCGACTTTTACCCCGAATATCGCCCTCGGCGCTGCCGGTACGTCGGTGAAGGCGATTCAATCCGGCACCAGTACTCTCTCCGGGCTGATCAGCGGCACGGGTGCGTTCAACCAAAACGGCACGGGAACGACCATTCTGAGCAGTGTGGAAACTTACACCGGGCCGACCAATATCAATGCAGGCACGTTGGAAGTGGATGGCTCGCTGTCGGCCGGCAGCATTGTGAATGTAGGCACAGCGGGAACGCTGAGCGGTACCGGCACCGTGCTCAACAGGGGGACATTGACGGGCAATGGGGCGATCAATTTTGGTTCGGGAGGCAAGATCAGCGGCATCCTCGGGATCACCGGGGGTAACTGGAATGGCGCGGGCACTGTCGGCGGACTGGTGACCGCCAGTTCCGGCATCTTCCACCTCAACGGCAGCCTGACGGCGCCTGCGGGCCTGGCAGTGACCGGCGGCACGCTAGCCGGCACGGGAACGTTGATCGGTAAGCTTAATTACACGAGCACGGCCAGCAGCACCTTTGGCGGTGTCATTGAGGGGACGGGAGTTACGCTGACGAAGGCGGGTACATCAACCCTCACGCTGACTGGGACCAACACTTACACCGGCATCACGACTATTTCGGCGGGGACACTTCAGATCGGCGATGGCGTCGCGGCTGGTAACCTGACGGGCACCAGCGGGGTGGCGGTTTCTGGCACGGGCATTTTGGCGACGAATCTGGCCGACGGTGCGACCTTCTCCGTGCCCGTCACTCTCAGCGCCACCACCGCTTCGCTGAAGGCGATCCAATCGGGGACGAATACGATCAGCGGACTGATCAGCGGCACCGGCGGCTTCAATCAAAACGGTACCGGAACGACCATTTTGAACACTGCCCAAACCTATACCGGGGCGACCACTGTGACCACGGGCACTTTGGAGGTTGATGGCTCTCTCGCGACGGCCAGCGTGGTGAAGGTGCTCGCCGCTGGAAAGCTCTCCGGCACAGGAACGATCAAGGGCAATGCCACGATGACCGGCAACGGCGTCATCGGTTTCGGCCCCGGCGGAAACATTGTCGGCACCCTCGGCATCACCGGTGGCAATTGGAACGGTCTCGGAATGGTCAGTGGCCCGGTGACCTCCAGCAGCGGGGTCTTCAACCTCACCGGCAGCCTCACCGCGCCCGCGGGCGTCTCGGTCACTGGCGGCACACTTGCCGGGTATGGTGCGTTGATTGGCAAACTCACTTATTCGAGCACGGCCAGCAGCGTCTTTGACGGAGTGATTGCCGGGGCCGGTACGCTCACAAAGAGCGGTGCGAGCACTCTCACGCTTACCGGAATCGAAGCCTACACCGGCGCGACCACCGTGAGCGGCGGTACCTTGCAGATCGGCAACGGTAATACAGGCGACCTTTCGAGTACCAGCGGCGTGACCGCATCGGGCACGGGCATCCTGGCGATCAACCTCACCGATGGTTCCATCTTCACCCCGAACATCACCCTCAGCGCCGCCGGCGCATCGGTTAAAGCAATTCAATCGGGGACCACCACCATTTCCGGGCTGATCGGTGGCACTGGCGGCTTCAATCAGAACGGGACGGGAACGACCATTCTGAACAAGATCGAGATCTACACCGGCGCAACCACCATCACCACCGGCACCCTGGAGGTGGATGGCTCCCTCGCCACGGCCAGCGTGGCGAAAGTCCTCACCGCTGGAAAGCTCACCGGCACTGGCACGATCAAAGGCAACGCCACCATGACTGGCAACGGGGTCATCAACTTCGGCTCCGGAGGCAACATCGTCGGCACCCTCGGCGTCACCGGCGGCAATTGGAATGGCTTGGGAACGGTCGGTGGTCTGGTGACTTCCAGCAGTGGGGCCTTTAACCTCAACGGCAGCCTCACCGCGCCGACGGGGCTTTCGGTCACCGGCGGCACCCTCGCCGGCACTGGCACCCTCACCGGCAAACTCACTTACGCCAGCACAGCCAGCAGTACCTTCGGCGGCGTGATTGCCGGCACCGGCGTGCTGGCGAAGAGTGGCGCGAGCACCCTCACACTCACTGGGACCAACACTTATACCGGAGGGACGACTGTCACCGCGGGCACACTGCAGGTGGGCAATGGAGCGGCTGCAAGTGCTTCCCTGGGCAGCGGGAAGGTCGCCGTCAGCAGCGGGGCTACGCTGGCCATCGATCTGGCGGGTGGCGATACTTTTTCCAATAACGTGACCGATACCGGGCGCATTACCGATATTGCGCCGTCGGGGACACACACCATTACCAGCACCATCAGCGGCACCGGCACATTCGCCAAGATCGGCGCAGGCACGGTGGTCTTGAATGGTGCCAACACTTATAGCGGTGCCACCACCGTGAGTGCGGGAACATTGCTGGCCAACAACCCCACAGGTTTCGCCACCGGCACGGGCACGGTCTCGATCAGCAATGGCGGAACCCTCGGGGGCAGCGGCACGGTCAAGGCATTGACGCTCGGCAGCGGAGGCATTTTGGCTCCGGGAGCAGGCTCGGTCGGAGTGAGCGGGACGACCTTGCACGCCAGTTCCTTGATTTGGAATGCCGGAGGCACGCTCAAGCTGCAGCTCGGGTCCTCAGCAGGAGACGCATTGGCCTTGACTGGCGCATTCACCAAGGGAACCGCGGGCAGCTACACGCTGGATCTCATCGACGCCGGCGTGGCTCCGGGCATTTACACGCTGGCCACCTATGCCTCGACGAACTTCCTGCCGTCGAATTTCACTCTGGAGTTGCCGGTCGGCTACGATGGTTCTCTGGTGCAGACCAGCACCAGCCTGAGCATCAATCTGTCTCTGCACGCTTCCTCCGTTTCCGGAGGGACGCTGACCTTGACTGGGAACCACCCGTCCGGAGACACCGTGACCACCGTCTCGGGTGGGACACTGAGCCTCGGCGGAGGCGCGGCCGTAACGAACACTTTCTCGGGCGTGTTCGTCATGAACGGGACGAATTCCGCGACTGCGACCTATTCGGGCGCTACGCTGATCGTGAGCGGGGCCACGATTTCAGCGGGAACGGGCGGGGTGATCAGTGGCGTCAATTCGCCCCTCACTCTCTCCGGGTCCTATCCGCTCGCCGCTGCTGGCAGCACATTGATCTCGAACGGAACCAACACTGCGACGCTCAACCTGAGCGGGGTTCCCGATGCAACCGGCTCGGACACGACTCTGCTCGTGAATGAGCCCACCACGACCTCTCCTGACGCTGTCACGAACTCGGTAGATCCACTCGCGCTGGGCATTCAGGCAGGCACCATTTCAGGGGACCCTTCCTTGCTCACTACTACGAGCGGTGTTGTGGTCTCTGGGAATGATCCCATGCCGCTGACACTCACACCCACGCCCGAGCCCGGCTCCGGCCTGCTGCTGGCCTTCGGAACCAGCATGATCATCGGCTGGCGCCGCCGTCGCCGCGCTTAGTCTCGGCAGGGCGTTGCAAACCGAGCTTGATTCCTGGCGCCTCACGCCGACGTTTCGCGCGAAATGACGAGAACCTCACCGGCTCAGCGAGCATTTCTTCATCGTTGCTCAGCGGCGATTCTGTTTGTGGGCGTTTGCCTGAGCGCGTTCATCTACTGGTCGGCACCGCCGCCTGCCTCGTCATCCGCCTACGATGACGCACTGCTGGCGCCGGAAGATTCGCGCCGCTATGCCCACGATACCGAGGTGAACTTCGGCAAAGTCGGCGTGCTTGGGGAGAAGGCGAGAGGGATGGCCGCGCATCTCACCGAACCGAAGCCGCTGGCCATTACGATCATCGTGGTTTCTGCGCTTCTGTCCGCCGGATGTTTCTTCGTCAGCCGGGCGGACTTTGCAGGCGATTGAGAGGGCTATTGTCCCCGCGGATTGTCTTTCAGTTCGATCAACGACAGATCGGAAAACCACGCCGTGCCGTTGATCTTTTTGGCGTAGAATCCGACCGCTGGACCGACCCGAACGACGGTTTTGTCCTGAGTGTCGAAGTCGACGCTGATCTCCTGCCAGTCGTCCGTGCCGAAAACGGCACGCGTGGAGACTTGCGTGGATCCGAGGATGAGGTTCGCGCCCGCTTTGCCGCCGCCGCCGAGCTCGTGGACGTCTTTCACTTTGACGTAGCCGGAAAGCCGATAGGCGGTGTGCGCCTTCACGGGGATCAACTGACGTGCGAAGGTCATCTCCCCGAACGATTCGATCCGCAAAGTCGGCTTGCCGTCGCGGAGCATGGCTGGATCCACTGCCACTGTGCCAGTTTTGCCGAAATTGATGAGCTCCCAGCCGTAATCGCCACGCTCAAAATTCGAGTTCACGATGAGGTTGTCTGCTGGTCCTTTTTGTTCCTGCGCTTGGGCGGCTTTCAACTCGGTGAGTGACACATTGGAGAACCAGCCGGTGCCGGTGATCTTGCACTTCCACCAGCCCACCCCCGGTCCCACCTGGATTTCAGTCTTGTCGCCGGTCTCGAGTTGAGTGGTCACCCTCTGCCAATCGGCGGTTCCATGCGGGCTGCGACTGCCATATTGCGAGTCGTCCATCATCACAAGTGCGCCGCCGGCTCCGCCCCCGCCTTCCTCATGAACGTCTTTGACCTTGATGTCAGCGGAGAGGAGGTAAGTGGTGTGCGGTTTGACCTTCACGGTCTGCTCGACAAGCATCAGTTCGCCGGGAGATGCGATGCGTAGGGCCGGCTTGCCATTTCGAAGCTCCGCCGGGTCGATAGCGCTCTCTCCTCCTTTTCCGTAATTGACCAACTTCCAGCCGTCCATTCCGGCTCCGAAATTGCCGTTCTCAATGAGATTTGGTTCAGGAGTTTCGGCGTGGCAGATCTTGGCGGGAAGCGCGACGGATATCGCGACGAGTAACAGCGCACCGGGGAGAAATCGGCGAGGGACCATGGGGGATAGAGTAGAGATCTCCCTCTTCGAAAGCGATTCGAATGTTTTGCGTTGGTCTCGGTGACTGGCCTGCTACCAGCCGCCTCGCCCGGATATTCGATTTAGCGCCTTTTCATTGGGACTTGCCCCCAAGGCCCGGTGGCGCTTTGGTATCGACCCTCTTTTTTCCCATGAAAGTCTCCCTTAATTGGCTCCGCGAACTTGTCGAACTTCCGCCGGGCGTCCCGCAACTCGTCGATCTCCTCACGCTCGCTGGCGTGGAAGTGGAGGGCGTGGAAACGCACGGCGTGAATATCTCGAATGTCGTCGTGGCGCAGATCCGCGAGAGCGTGCAGCACCCGAATGCCGACCGCCTGAGCGTCTGCCAGGTGGATGATGGCACCGGCACCGCCCGACAGATCGTGTGCGGAGCCAAGAACTACAAGGTGGGCGACAAGGTGCCGCTCGCGCTTCCAGGCGCGGTGCTGGGACCGGATTTCAAGATCAAGGTCGGCAAGCTGCGCGGCGTGGAATCGCAAGGCATGATGTGCAGCGCCGAGGAACTCGGCATGCCAAAGGGCGAAGACGGCCTGCTGATCCTGCCGGCCGACTCGAAAGTCGGCGCGCCGCTTTCCGAACTCTTCCCGGGCGACACCGTGCTGGATCTGGAGATTACGCCGAACCGAGCCGACCTGCTCAGCCACGTGGGTATCGCCCGCGAGATCGCGGCGCTCACGGGCAAGACTTTCAACGCGCCGGAAAGCAAGGTGCAGCTGGAAGGCTTCGGCACGAGCGCGGTGAACGTGGAGCCCGCGAGCTGCGAGCTCTACACGGCGCTGGAGATTTCCAATGTCAAAGTCGGCCCGAGCCCGGAATGGTTGCGGCGCAAGCTGGAGGCCGTGGGCCTGCGGCCGATCAACAACATCGTGGACGTGACGAACTACGTGATGCTCGAGCTCGGGCAGCCGTTGCACGCTTTCGACGCGGCCAAGCTCGAGGGCGATATCCGTGTGCGCGTGGGAGTCGAGGGGGAGGAATTCCTCGCGCTCGATGGCAAGAATTACAAGCTCGGCCCGCAGCATATCGTCATTGCGGATGATCGGCGCGCGCTCGCCCTTGGCGGCGTGATGGGCGGCGAAGACAGCGGTGTGACCGAGGCCACCCAGAATATCATTCTCGAAAGCGCACACTTCGATGGGCCGACGATCCGCCGCACTTCGCGCGGGCTCGGGCTGTCGAGCGATTCCAGCTATCGCTTCGAGCGGGGCGTGGATATCAATGGCGTGATGGTCGCCTCGCGTCGCGCTGCTGCGCTCATCGTGGAGCTCGCGGGCGGCACCATCGGCGATCTCGGCGTGGGTCATGGGCCGGTCACGCGCGTGGGCTTCGACCCCGCCGCGTCCCTGCACGAACAGGAAGGCACCGTTTTCACCCATACCGTCACATTGCGCCCGGAGCGCGTCGCGTTGCTGCTGGGCACGAAGATTCCCGGGGAGCGCATCGACGCGATTCTCACTGGCTTCGGCCTCCAGAAAGCCGAGGAGGGCTGGGAGATCCCATCCTTCCGCCCCGACCTTACCCGCGAGATCGATCTCATCGAAGAAGTGGCCCGCGTGGTGGGCCTCGATGCCGTGCCGGCCCGCGTGCAGGCGCAATTCGCACCAGCCTCCGCCACGGATCGCGCCTACGATCGGGCCATGACGCTCCGCCGCTCGCTCGTTGCGCAAGGCTTCGCCGAGGCTCGCACGCTCATGCTCATCGGTGAAGCGATGCCGGGTCTCGGCTTGCTGCACGACAGCGAAGAAAATCGCCGTCGGGTGAAGAATCCGATGAACGACGAGCAGGTCATCCTGCGCCCCAGTTTGCTGCCCGGATTGCTCCAGGCGCTGCGCGACAACGTGCGCGGCGGCGCGAAGACGATCCGCCTTTTCGAGACCGGCCGCGTCTTCTCCGTGCAAGGCGCCGAGGAGTTCACGCATCTCGCTCTTGTCCTGAGCGGCGTGACCAGCGACCGCTCCTGGCGCGGCGGGGAGGGGAGTGAATCGGATTTGTTCCACCTCAAGGGTGTGGTCTCCACGCTGCTTGGAGTGCAGACGACTTTCGCGCCCGATCAAAATCCGGCATTGGCCCTCGCGCTGGTGATTCAGGTCGACGGCAAGCCGGTGGGCTTTGCCGGACAGCTCTGGCCGAAGGATGCGCGCGGTATCGATGCCGCCGCGCCCGTGCTCTTCGCCGAGATCGACCTGGGCGCGCTGCCCGCGCTTTCCACGGTGAAGAAATACCGCGAGATTCCCCGCTTCCCGGCGACGGCACGCGATATCGCCCTGCTCGCGCCGCTCACTCTCGGGCACGCACAGATCGAGCAGACTCTGCAAGGGGCCAATGAGCCGCTGCTGGCCGATGTGCAATTGTTCGACGTCTTTGCCGATCCGAGCGGTGCGCGCATCCCCGCCGACAAAAAATCTCTGGCATATTCGTTGACATACCGGAGCACCGAACGGACACTCACAGCCGACGAAGTAAATGCGGCGCACACACGGCTGAAGGAGCGCTTGAAAGCAGCGCTCGCTGTGACGCTCCGCGAATGATCTTTCTCAGTTTTTAGTCAATTTGCCCTGCTGTGTTCGACCAAAGGGTGGAAATCCCGATCCGGTAATTAACATATGCTCAGGAGGCCGGGGTGGGCGGTTTTAGGTCATGCCTTTATTGGAAGACCGAGGCCCGTCCCAGGTCATCCGCCCGTTAACCTTTGGGGGAACGTGGAACTCCGCCTGGACGGCACGTGTGGGGCATCCTTCCGAGAGCGCTCTGGAAAGGCGACTGCTGATGTCGCTCCGGAGCGCTCTCCTTTTTTTACGAGGAGTGCGATGGTGAAAGTGCGCGCTCCTCTTCTCCCTCGTGCTCCAGCGCTACGGCTTCAGCTTGTCGGGCAACGCGGCCAGCTGGGCCCGGTGACGCAGCAGTTCCGTTTGCTGCTCGGAAAGCTGATCGATCTGCGCCTTCAGATCGCTGGAGTGAAGGTCGTCGCCCGCCTTGCTCAGAACCGCTTTGTGCGCGTCGATCTTCTGTTGCCACGCCGGTGATTCCCGGTCGATTTCTGCGATCTTTGATTTGATCGAGGTACGCAGATCAAATTCCTGGGCGCTCGGTCCAGCGGAACGATCGGATGCAAGGATGGCGCTCAGTTGTTTCTCCTTGCCCTCCACATAGGCGCGCAGCTTTTCGTTGTATTCGCGGTACCCGGCGCTTTGTGTGCGCAGGCCGGAGATTTCCGCGTCCAGCGCGCTTGGTTTTCCTGGCGCAGGAGTGGCGGCAGGCTTCCCTGCGACGGTGGGTTTCGGAGCCGGTGTGCCCGCGCCCGGCGTCGATGCCGCTGGAGCGACGGATGCGCCGGCGGGCGGGTTGCCAGGGGCCGTGGCTGCGTTATTGGTTTTGGGAGTCGTGCACGCGGCCAGCGAGCCGAGAAGGATCGTGGTACCGAGCGCCTGCGTTTTCCGGAGATGGAATCGAAAATTCATTTTCGCCTTTTGGGATTGTTGTCCTAGCCGGGATAGACGGGCGAGCGAAATGTTAGAGCACGTACCAAAAGTACCTTCCGAATAAACGGATGCGAATTAGGAAAGCAGGAAAGATTTGTCTTCTTTTCCTGCGTTCTTGCTTTCCTGATTCAACACTCCGTGGTGCCGGTTTTTTGGCAGACGCTCTAAACGCCATTTGCGTTCCACCCCCGCAGAACCTCCTAAAGTGCATAACAGCTTCATGTAAACCGATTACAGATTAGCTGGTTCCTGAAGACGGGGATGATCGGGGTCAATCGGTCAGCCCGGCGTGTCGGGCAGTTCGAACCAGAAGGTGCTGCCTTTGCCTACCTCGCTGTCGATGCCGATCGTGCCTCCGTGGGCCTCCACGGCCAGCCGGCAAAAGGTCAGGCCAAGGCCTGTGCCCACGCGGGGTTGATCGCTTTGGACCTGGCCAAATTTCTCGAAGATGCGCTGGTGAAATTCGGGGGCAACGCCGGGGCCATCATCGATCACGCTCACCCGGACCCGGTCGGTCTGGTGAGTGAGATGAACGCGGATTTTTCCATTGGAGCGGGTGAACTTAAACGCGTTGCTCAGGAGATTCTGCAGCACGCGGCAGATCAGATCACGATCGATGTGCAGCGGCAGGCTTTCGCACTCCGCGTCGATCCGGACCTCCCGTTGTCCTCGCATTCCAGAGAGGATATTGACCGCATCGTGCGCGATGGCGGCGAGGTCGCACGGGCGGCGCTGAAGCTCCAGTTGGCCCGCCTCGATCTTGCTCACGTCTAGCAGCGAATTGATCATCGCCAGGACCTGATCGAGCGCTCCTTGGGAAAGCTGGACCATCCGCTGCGTCTCGGGAGAGAGCTTGTCGATCTCGCCGGAAATATACTGCATCGATCCGTAAACGCCGGTGAGCGGCGAGCGAAGGTCGTGCACGATCATTTGGGTGAGATTGTCGCGCAGATCCTGCAGCCGGCGGAGCTCCGCATTGCTTTGCTGAAGCTCGCGATTGCGGGCCGTGAGGTCGAGCTGCAGCCGGCGCATTTTCAGGTGCGCAGCCACGCGGGCATCCACCTCCTCAAATTGAAATGGCTTGGTGATGTAATCCACCCCGCCCACGCCAAAGGCCAGCACTTTGTCGATCGTTTCATTCAGCGCGCTGATGAAGATCACCGGCACATCGCGCGTCCGTTCATCGCGCTTGAGTTGTGCGCAGACTTCGTAGCCGTCGACTTCCGGCATATTGATGTCGAGCAGGATGAGATCGG
>JBGGMZ010000446.1:0-11880 GCA_041287745.1 Chthoniobacter sp.
GAAATGCAATCACGCGGTCGACTATGACGCGCATTTCACTGGCGAAAGTGACGTGTGATCAGGGGCGTCTTATCAATTCCGCCGGGATGCGTAATTTTACGGAATCCTAAGTTTTGAGATGACAAGATTGAGGAAAAGGAGAGGTCAGGGGATTCACCCGGGAGTGCCGCAAAATTGAGTGAAAATTCGATGTGCTTCATTTTGAGGTATTTGCCAAAGTGATATAAAGGTTATTTGGTATGGAAACGGGTGTTGGCATGAGCGATGCTAATATCGAGTCAGGGTTTTTAGGGTCACGCCAGTTAGGACGATACAGCCGGCACAACGCCGGAAATGCGTTCGCGCGTTCCCGCGAACCTCTTTCTCACTATGTCATCAGCCGCCATGCTCGCTCACAAAGGTTTCGAGGGTGTCATCCAAGGCGCGACCCTCGCCGACCTCATTCAAATGGAATGCCTTGCACTATCTACCCGGGCCGTGCGTGTGGACGGGGCGGGAACCAGTGGGCGCCTTTTCTTCACAGGTGGCCAGGTCGTCCATGCCGAACTGGGCGAATTGAAAGGCGAACTCGCGCTTTTCGAAATGCTGCGCTGGGCCACCGGCAGCTTTACGGTCGAGGAAGGGGTGCGGCCTATGGATGAGACGATCCAGCGCGACTGGCACAATCTTTTGCTCGAAGCCGCCCATCATGCCGATGAAGTGGCGCACGCCTCTCCATCCATCCCAATGGTGCCGCTGCCCGCACCCAAAACCGCCGCCGACGTTATGAACGAAGCCTTTAACGACCCCGAAATTATTCAGGCCGCCCACTTTACCGAGGATGGCACGCTGCTGGCCGGCAAAGGCACCGACCCCGAAAGCCTGCAGTGCACCTTTGCCTATGTCGTGCAACTCCTCCGTCACGTAGGCACAAGCCTCGGCGCGGAGAACTTGAAGGAGATCAACCTCCTTGCCCCGGAGCAGAAAGCGCTCTGCCTCGTGGGGGATAAAGACACCACGGTCATGATCACAACGGCCAAGGCCAATTTCGCCAACATCACCAAGAAGCTCGCTTAATTCACCATGCAACAAGTCCTCACCGCACTGAAAGACATCCCCGGCGTCGTCGGCAGCTTCGTGCTGAATGACAAAGGCGCGCTGGTTTCGCGCGAAATGCCCGCCATCTACCCGGATGACATCTATCCTGAGATCGGCCGGCGGCTGATCGGAGTTTACGAAGCGATCGCACTCCAGATGGCGTCGCTGGGAGATTTCCTGCTGAAATTCGATGGCTACTGGTTTTTGTGCCGCCGAACCACCCAGTGTTTCCTGGGCATTCTCACCACGGAGACGGTGAACTACCCGGCACTGAAGATGGCTACCAACGTGGCGCTCAAGCAACTGGATGCGCATGTGCCGAGCATGCCGTCGTTGATCGCAGAAAAAGTCGCCGAGCCGATCCCGGTGGAAGAGGCCGCTCCAGCGCCGGTGCCCGAGCCCGAGGCGGCACCAGCTCCTGCTGCTGCCGCAGTTCCCACGAAGGGAAAACGCTTCTGGCGCGGAAGCTGGATCGACTAGCGGCGCTGCTCTCACCGCGTCTTGGAATCGGTAGAAGGGTTCATTCCCCTCGATCCAGCACGATTGAGCACGATCCAGTGCGATCCAGTGCGATCCAGTGCGATCCGGCTGTGTGAACGCGCTTGCTGGAGCGAACGATTGCCCTGCTCTCGGGCTTTGTCGCTCGTCGAGATTCTGACACTGAAATATCAAATACCCCCGCCAGCCGGGATTTTCCTCCGCTCCCTATCCGGTAATCTAAAATGAGATGGCCGTTGGAGTCAATCCTAAAGGGTATGGGGCGAGGGTGTCACCCGCCGTTATTCCGGGCGATCGAGGTCGCTCTCCGGCATATCCTCGTAACTGGCAAGGTGGTCGGGACGCAGCGGTTCACTTACTCGGTATTCCTCGCCCAGCCATTTCCCGAGGTCGATGAGCTTGCAACGCGCCGAGCAAAACGTTCCCATCGGTTCGGCGAAGAATTCATTCTCTTTCTGGCAGATCGGGCAATGGACGGGGGCGGGTTTCGGCATGGTGCAGGCCGAAAATATAACGCCGAAGTTTCAATTCGCGAGCGCGTGAATGCGGATTTGCTCAGCGGGTAACACCTCGTAGCAGTGCAGCGAAATCAAACCGGCAGCCGTTCATTGCGGAACCTCAGGACGTTTGCCCTTGTCGCCGCGCCGTTCTGGAAATGGCTGCGCCTTGGCGGGATCGAAAGCGGGATTCACCGTGGCCATCTGGGCATTCACTGCTTTCAGATATTCGGTGAGCCGCTGATCGAGCGCGGTGGTTTCTTGCAATCGGGATTTCGAGAGGTCGTGCTGCTCCGCGAGATCGCTGGTGAGATCGAAGAGTTGCAGCGCGCCGGTATCATACATGTGGATGAGCTTGTAGGCGCGCAGCAGAATCGCGGAGGCAGGTCCTTGCTCGTCTTTGTCGTAGTGCGGGAAATGCACCACGAGCTCCTCGCGCGGTCGCTTGACCGTGGCATTGGGAGTGCCGCCGAGCACGGGTGCAAGACTGCCGCCCTCGAGATTCTTCGGCAGCGGTTCCGCGATCCGGGCGATGCCGGCGATCGTGGGGAAAAGGTCCACCGTAGTGGCCATGACGTGCGTGCAAGTGCCGGCCTTGATACCCGGTCCGCGCACGATGAGCGGAACGCGGATGCCACCTTCCCACACCGTACCTTTGCCGTTGCTCAGCGGCCCATTCGCATTTCGCCCTTGGGCACCGTGGTCGGAGGTGTAGATGACGTAAGTGTGATCGGCGATGCCTAGTTCATCGAGCTTGGCGAGCAGCATGCCGATAGTGGCATCCATGTCCTCCGTCACCGCTGCGAACTCCGCGAGGCGGCCGTCGCGCTCGCTCCTCGCGCGCTGCCGCACCGCGGCATACGTCTCTGGCCGGGCACCGAGGATACCACGCCCGGCATAATGCGAGATCTGGAGATAGAAGGGTTTCCCGGCTTTGACCTGTCGCGCCATGAAATCCATCCCGCGCTCGGTCATGCCGAAGGCTTCCTTGGGATTCGGATTTTCCACGTTCTCCGGCCCGCCATTGTTGGTCGCTCCATCGCTTTCGTCGAAGCCATGTCTGGCTGGGCTCACGCGCCCCACGTGCCATTTGCCAAAATGAGCCGTGGCATAGCCCGCGCGCTTGAGCAGCGCTGCGATGGTCACTTCCGCCTCCGGCAATTCCATCGACGCATTGGCCGGTATGAGCCTGCTGCCCGTCTCGGAAAAGCTGCTCTCGCGACCACCCTTGCCCTCGCCGACGAAGGTCATGTGCAATGCCGCCGGGCTGCGTCCGGTGAAGAGCGCTGCCCGCGTGGGCGTGCAGCGCGGCGAGGCGGCGTAAAAGTCGGCGAAACGCATGCCGCCTGCGGCCAGTTTTTCGAGGTTCGGCGTGTGGGCGAGCTCACTCTTCGAGCCGGGCACGGCATCATCCATTTGCACCGAGGAGGAAGGCCAGCCCTGGGCTTCGCCGAGGATCAGGATGAAGTTGGGGCGTTGCTCGGCCGCCCGGGCAAGGGTCGCAAGAGAGCACGCGATGGCGATGGCGAAAAGGTGACGAAGGTTCATCGGACGGGGGCGCCCGTGATGTTGATCGCAGCGGATTGCGGTCCATTTTCCCGGCGAGGTGGACGGGCGCCGTCAGCGGGAGCGTTGCCGCCGCGGGTGTAGACGACGCGCAGGGAGGATGTCGCGAGCACTTTGTCTTTCATCGCAGCGAGCAGCACTTCCCGTGTGACCTCCCGCGGAGACTGCGTGACCTGGGCGGGAGCCGAGAGGGCGTAGACGGTGAGGACATAAGTCTTGGCACCCGGACCTTGCGAATGCGGTGGCTCGTAGCCGAACTGCCCCTTGAAGCTGACGCCGACTTTGCCCATGTCCCTGGCATTCTTGGGCACGCTCGTGACCGTCGCGGGGATATCCCACACCACCCAATAACTTTTCATCACATTGCCCGGGGCGAGGTGATCCATGATGATGGCGTAACTAGTAGTGCCGGCGGGCGCCCCTTTCCAGGCCAGTGGCAGCGTGGCCCCACTTCCGTCGCCGGTGTATTCAGCCGGGAGGTTTCCTCCATCGGTTACCTCCGGGCTGGTCAGGATGAACGTGCCATTGGGCTTGAGCAATGGATTGACCGGTGCGCCGCTCGCGGCTGCGTCTTCGCGGGGCTGGTCGTTGGGTGGCGGGCCGCCGCGCCGCTCGGGGTTTCCGCTGCTCTCGCGCGGGCGACGATTCTCATCCGGAGGATTGCCCGGGCCGGCGCCGCCGCCACGCTGGCGGCGCGTGTAGACTTCCTTCGTCGTTCCATCGCGCCCGTTTTGGAATTCAAAGGGGAGGGTTCCATCCGCTTTGGCGGAATAGAGGATGGCGCGTTTGTCGCCGTTGACCTCGTAGGTCAGCTTGTAATCGTCGCCTGACGATTCAAAGGCGGTGATCTTCGCTCCACGCAAAGGCGCTCCTGCCGGACGCAGCGGCTGGGCGCTCGGCTGTGGGTCGACCTGTCCGTCGGCCTCCACGACTTCGCCGTGAAAGCCCCCGTTCACGTAAGGGTACTGGGTCGAGGCATGGTAGTGGTAGCCGAGTGCGGCGGTGGTATGCCCGTTGAAGGCATCGAGTCCCGAGGGTTTTCCTCCATCCGGCTCGAGCAGTCCATAAATGGGATAACCATCCAGGGCGTAGGCGATCGGTTTGTCTTTTCCCACCACGCTTTGCAAGTGCAGCGGCGCGGCGTGGTAATGGTAATCATCCGCGCGTCCGCAGTGGCCGCCCCACTGGTCGAGCTCGCCGATTTCCGCGGAGACTTCTCCGCGATTGTTTTGCGGATTGAAGATCGGAATGCCGTTGGCCGCGAGAGCGATGGCCCCGCGGAGGAAGCGGCCCTTGATGGAGGCCGGATTGCTGGACGGCACAGGCACGAGTGGAAGCCGCCAGGCATTGTTGCCGGTGTAGTTTTGGGGCAGGGGGACTTGCTGCTGCCAGGCCGTGATGCCCACCATCATGTTGTGGGCGGGGAGGCCGTTGCTCTCGACGTAAAGATAGCGCTCATCCCAGCGCGTGTTTACGTGCGGCGCGAAGAGATTGAAGACGCCGGCTTGCAACGGTTGCTTCAAGCCAGCCGCGGGAAGCGGTGCCCGGGTTGGAGATGGGCTGGTATTAGCTTGGGCGAGAAACCAGACGGGAGCCACCGTCTCGGGAGGCTTGACCGACCAGTCGTAGTGTCCGTGCGCTTCGCCCGTCGCCAGGTCGTGGGCGGAGACCGTGGAGAGGTCGCCTGCCATGCCGGACAAGACGACTGCGGCGACGCGGCGGAAGGGAAATTTCATACGACGAGATTGCCCCGACGAACCTTAAGAAACAGTGAAGCAGGCGGCCGCGGCGAAATATTTTCGCCGTCTTTTCGCGAGAGCTTCATCTCAGCTTAAGGTAGAGGAACTCTAGGTTTCCCCCATTTATTCATGCGCATCCTGGTCATCGAAGACGAACCCGACTTGCTCGCCGGACTGGCCCGCTCGATGCGTGAGGAAGGTTACGCCGTGGATACCGCGCAGGATGGGGAGGACGGGCTGCTGAAGGCGCTCGAGGTGAGTTACGATGCCCTGGTGCTCGATGTGATGCTGCCGCGGCTCGATGGCTGGGAAGTGTTGCGGCGCCTACGGTTGAAAAAGAAAACTCCCGTCCTCCTGCTGACCGCTCGCGACAAAACGACCGACCGGGTGCGTGGGCTCGACGGCGGTGCGGACGATTATTTGGTCAAGCCGTTCGATCTTTCTGAATTGTTGGCGCGCTTGCGGGCGCTCATTCGCCGCAGTGCGACCGAAGCCAGCGCCGTGATCGACCTCGGGAGCGTGCTGATTGACACCGCCGCCCGCACTGTGACCTGCGCGGGGATACCGGTGATCCTGACTGCCCGGGAATACGCCCTGGTCGAATATCTCGCCCTCCATCGCGGGGATGTGGTGACCCGCACCACGCTCTATGAGCACCTTTTTGACGAGATGGATGACTCGCTCTCGAATCTCCTCGATGTGCATGTCTCCAACGTGCGCAAAAAACTTGGACACGAATTCATCGTCACCCGCCGTGGCCACGGCTACTGCATCGAGACGTGATGCCATTTCCGCGATCCATCCGCTGGCGTTTGCAACTTTGGTACGGCGCCCTGCTCGTCGCCGTGCTGTGCGGCTTTGGGGCCACTGCCTATCACTTGGAAAAGGGGCGGCGCTATCGTCTTATCGATGAAGGGCTGCATTCCCGGCTGTCCCTGCTGGTGGACGCCCTCCGCGCGGGGCCGGAGCGGGGCGGGGAACGCAAGCGCCCGCCCGAATTGCATCTCGCGCCGGAGCAGTCGGCGCTCTTCGGGGGGCCGGAGGGATACTACTACGCGATCTGGATGCAAGGGGCAGAGCCTATCGGGACCTCGCCGGGTGCACCGGCCGCGATCCCCAAGCCGAATGGACGAGAAAATCTGCTGCGTGTGCGCGGAGACTTTCGCGAAACGTTTCTCTTTGCCGCACCTGTGAACTGTGTGCTCGTTGGCCGATCGATGGCGGCGGACCAGGCGGACTTGCGCGGTTTCGGTGGAGCCCTGGGTGCATTCGGCATCGCAGTCCTGGCGGCTGGGTTGGTGGGCGGATGGTGGCTGGTCACGCGAGCGCTTCGGCCTGTGGAAAAAATCGGGATGGCGGCCGCGCTGATTGCGGAGGGGGATCTCTCCCAGCGGATCGAGACGAGCGAGTCGAAGAGCGAACTGGGTGAATTGGCCAGTGTGCTCAACAGCACCTTTGCCCGCCTGGAGACCTTGTTTGCCCAGCAGTCGAATTTCACGGCGGATGCCGCTCACGAATTACGGACGCCCGTGACGGTCCTGCTCACCCAAACGCAGTCGGCCCTCACACGGGAACGCTCCGCGGAGGAATACCGGGAAACCATTGAGGCTTGCCAGCGAGCAGCCCAGCGGATGCGCCGTTTGATTGAATCGCTCATGCAACTCGCCCGGCTCGATGCAGGGCAGGAGCCGCTGCACCTCGCGCCATGCGACCTGGCGAAGATCGCACGAGAGAGTCTGGACCTGGTGCGACCGTTGGCCGGGGATCGCAAAATCGATATCGAGGAAGACCTATCGCCGGCAATCTGCCGTGGAGACGCGGAACGGCTGGCGCAAGTCGCGACGAATCTGCTCAGCAACGCCATCGAATACAATCACGAGAGAGGCAGGATTCGCATCTGGACGGAAGGTCGGGATGGAGTCGCAGTCTTGAAGGTTCACAATACCGGCGAGGGGATCGGCGTCGCCGATCTGCCGCATGTCTTTGACCGATTCCATCGCGGTGACAAGTCGCGCACTTCCACGGGGCACAGCGGTTTGGGATTGGCCATCGTTCAGGCGATCGTTCGTGCGCATGGGGGGGCGATCGAAGTGGAAAGCGAGCCCGCATCGGGAACGACCTTTTTCGTCCGCTTTCGAGCGGAGAATTGTTGAAAGCTGCCTAGTGTCCTGTCAGGGAAGTTTCCTCCCTAATTCGGGGCGCTTATCTCGGGAAGTATTAGTAATTAACCACGAAGACGCGAAGGCACGAAGGTGGGAGTAATCTCAGCAACAGCCATCACACTTTGCCCCTTCGTGCCTTCGCGTCTTCGTGGTGATCTTCCTTCTCCATGCCCGATTTATGCAGCGGACTTCCATGACAAGACACTAGCGGCGAGGTGCCCTTTGGAAGGCAACAGAACCGCCGTATTTTTGCGGATGCGTTCGGCGTTGGTCCTCCCTGAAGCTCGTCAGTAAGTGCGCGAATAGTGGTTCTCTGGACCGATTTACGCTCTATTACGGCTAACCACGCCGCGCAGCGTTACACCCAAATTTCCTTCCGGATTTGTCGATCATGAGCCGCTCCGTTCCACGATTCGTCATTGTCGCCATCATGGCCGTGCTCCTTGCGGCAGGCGTTTACCTTTCCTACGCGGGTGAAGGCGGCGCGTTCTTCATGCCGCATGCGCATTGCTATCTCTTCAATCACGATCTCATGCTGCTGCATGGCGGGTCGGATTTGCTGATCGGCATTTCCTACGTCGCGATCTCAGCGGGGCTGATGTGGCTGGTCGTGCGAGCCCGGCGCGAACTCCCCTTCCACTGGATCATGATCGCATTCGCGATTTTCATCGTGGCCTGCGGGGCCACGCATTTCATGGAGGTGTGGACACTCACCGCGCAGCATCCGAAATACTGGCTGTCCGGCTGGGTGAAGTTGGTGACGGCGATCGCTTCCGTGACCACTGCGGTGGTGTTGCCGCCCTTGATCCCGCGCGTGCTCGAGATGATGGCTGCGGCCCGCATCTCCGCGGAGCGCGGTGAAAAGCTGGAGCGCGCCTATCGCGAACTGAATGCCGCGCACGAGCGCGTCACGCAACTCGACCAGCTCAAGACGAACTTCTTCGCCAATGTGAGCCACGAGCTGCGCACGCCACTGGCGCTGATCTTCGGCCCGGTCGAACGGCTGCTCACGACCGTGCCGGATGACGACGCGCGCCGTGAACTCGCGGTGGTGCGCCGCAATGCGATGCTGTTGCACAAATACGTGAACGATCTGCTCGACGTCTCCAAGCTGGAGGCGGGCCGCATGGAACTGCGCTATTCGCGCGTGGATGTGGCGACCATGGCACGAACGGTGGCCGGGATGTTCGAATCCCTCGTCAGCGAACGCGGCATCCAGGTGGAGATCGAGACGACTGGTGATGCGCTGGCGGAAGTGGATGGGGAGAAGGTGCAGCGCGTGTTCATGAATCTGCTCTCCAATGCCTTCAAATACGCGCCCGATCGCAGCATGGTGCGGCTCGTCCTATCCGCCGTGGGAGAGCAACTGATGCTCACCGTGGAAGACGCCGGCCCGGGCGTGCCGGCCGAATTGCGGGAAGACATCTTCGAGCGCTTCCACCAAGGCGATCGTGAGACGCAGCGGCGCTACGGTGGCACCGGTCTGGGACTCTCGATAGTGAAGGAGTTTGTCGATATGCACCGCGGCTCGATCACGGCGGGAGAGAGCGCGCTGGGCGGGGCGCTGTTTCGCGTGCTGCTGCCGCGCCGCGCGCCGATGGGGACCGAGATCCTGGGCTCACCCTGGGCGAGTGCGGATACGGCGCTTCAGCGCATGAACCAGACGCAAGCCGTGGAGCCGTCCATGCGCCCCACAGCGGCGGAGCCGGCCAACGATGGAAACCGCGCCGAGGTGCTCGTCGTGGAGGACAATCGGGACATGCGCGATTTCATCTGCCGCATCCTGGAGCCCGAGGCTCATACCCGGGCCGTGGAAAATGGCCGCGTCGCGCTGCAGGCCATGGAGGAGCGGATGCCCGATCTGGTGCTTACGGACATGATGATGCCGGAAATGACGGGCGACGAATTGCTCACGGAACTACGCCAAAGCGAGCGTCTGCGCGATTTGCCGGTGGTTTTGCTCACGGCCAAGGCCGATGACGAGCTGAAGCTCAACCTGCTCCGGGATGGCGCGCAGGATTATGTGATGAAGCCTTTTTCCGTCGACGAATTGCGCGCGCGGGTCCGCAATCAATTGCAGACCAAGCGGACGCGCGATGTGCTGCGGCGGGCACTGGACACGCGGTCGGAAGATCTCGCGGCGATGGTCGGTGAACTCGCTGCCGCCCGTCAGGCGGCGGAGACGGCGAATGCGGCGAAGGATAATTTTCTGGCGGTGCTCAGCCATGAACTGCGTACGCCGCTCACGCCGGCGCTGGCGGCGACCTCGGCGCTCATCAGCGCTCCGCCGAGCGATCCCGGTGTCCTGCGTGAGTTTCTCGCGGTCATTCGGCGCAACATCGAACTTGAGGCGCGCCTGGTGGATGACTTGCTCGATGTCACGCGCATCAATCGCGACAAACTGCGCATCCAACCTGTGCCTTTGGAACTGAACGCCGTCCTCCGCGATGCGCTGAGCATGGCGGCGCCGATGCTGCGCGAGAAGCAGATCGCCGCGGTAGTCGATCTGGTGGCCGGCCCCGCAGTGGTGCGTGGCGATGCGGCCCGGCTGGCGCAGGTTTTTTCCAATCTCCTGACGAACGCGGCGAAATTCACACCCGAAGGTGGGCAGGTGACGATTCGCAGCGAGATACTGGAGACAAAAGTGCGCGTAACGGTAATGGACACCGGCCTCGGCATTTCCGCGGATGTGCTGCCGAATATCTTCGAGCCGTTCCGGCAGGGCGAAGTGGCAAAGGCCCGGCGCTTCGGTGGATTGGGATTGGGGCTGAGCATCGCCAGGGGGCTCATAGAAGCCCACGGCGGTACCATCGTGGCACAGAGTGACGGGCCGGGGCAGGGAGCGAAATTCACGGTGGAGCTTTCCGTGCTCACGCCTGCGGCTCTCGACGACGAAGGGAAGTCGCCCGGGATGAAGCCTCTCGCGCCGCAAACTGCGCTTCGGGTGCTGCTGGTGGAGGACCACGAGGATACCCGTCGCATTCTAGTCTCCTTGATCGGCCACTGGGGGCACACCGTGACGACGGCCAGCACGGTCGCCCAAGCCTGCGAAGCGCTGGAGAAGGGGACATTCGATCTCCTGCTGAGCGATATCGGTCTACCGGATGGCTCGGGCTTCGATGTGGTGGCCCGGTTGCGGCAGACTTCCCGCATTCCCGCCGTGGCCATGAGTGGCTATGGCATGGAGAGCGACCTGGCGCGCACGCACGCGGCGGGGTTCAACGAGCACATCGTCAAGCCGGTGTCGGCGGAAACTTTACGAGCGATGCTGGATCGCGCGGGGCAGGGAGTGGCGAGGGGTTGACGGGAGCGATCGGAGATGGGTGGCGTCGGACGCCACACCCCGGCCAATCACTTCGCCGGCGCAGCGGCAGGGTCCGGCTTTTTCTCTTCCGACTTGGGAGCCGGGGGAGCGGGTTTTTCCTCCGGTGGCTTGGGCGGGGCGGGAGCGTCTGCCTTCTTTTCCTCCGGCTTTGCCGGTGGCGTCGCGGGTTTCTCTTCCACCGGTTTCGCCGGAGGTGCGGCGGGTTTTTCGTCTGGTTTCGGGGCCGGAGCGGCGGCAGCGACGGGCGGCGCCAGCGTCGCACCACGATTGATTTTCACCTCGGGCAGCGTCTTCTTCAATGTTTCCACCCCGGCGTCGGTCACCTTGGTTTCTGCGAGATAGAGCCGGTGCAGATTCTTGAGATGGGAGAGATGGCCCAGGCCGGCATCGGTGATGCCGGTGGAGAAGAGGTTCAGCGACTGGAGTTTCTCCAGACTCTCGACGGCAGCCAGACCGTCGTCGGTCACGTTAGTGCCCGAGAGATTGAGCGTGGCGAGGTTCTTCAGCGCGCCGATATTGGCAAGATCGGCGGGTGTGAATTGCATGCCCGCGAGATTCAGTTCCACGATACTCGGCACGGATTTGAGCAGTGCATAGAGCGCTGCATCCGGCTTCTCGGCGCCGCGAAAATTCACGTAGCGCCAGTTCACGCCGTTGGCGACCTGGTCGGCGCGTACCCCGCGCCCGGCCAATTCCGCGACGGCTTTGGTCTCCTCCGCCGTGGATGGGGGACCGGCGTCGACCTTTTCTTCCGCGGCACGCGCCGCGGATGCGGTCAGGAGGCAAGTGAATCCAACAAGGAGACTG
This sequence comes from Chthoniobacter sp., assembly GCA_041287745.1. Taxonomy (GTDB): domain Bacteria; phylum Verrucomicrobiota; class Verrucomicrobiia; order Chthoniobacterales; family Chthoniobacteraceae; genus Chthoniobacter. The sequence goes on from JBGGMZ010000446.1 coordinate 11,672, forward strand.
GGGAGGAGACGGCTCGGTATTTTCATGGGAGAGAGGGGTAAACGACTTGCATGAAGGATAACCTCCGAAACCGAAGGATCGAAGCCAGTATTCTGCGCGCAATCCGAGGTGAAATGAAAACCTGTGGAAAATTTGATTTACAACGCGCTCCGGTGCCATACTTTCCCCGTCCCCGAGCGCCGATTGCCTCATGGTGTAATGGTAGCACA